>JBKPNQ010000208.1:0-6864 GCA_046732715.1 Acidobacteriota bacterium
AGCAGGCGCATCAATTCCGCGATGGCGATGGACGGATGTGTGTCGTTCAACTGGACGGCCCAGTGCGAGCCAAAGTCCGCCAACGATTTCTGCCGCATCAAGTGGATGCGGATCATGTCCTGCAGCGAACATGAAACGAAGAAGTGCTGCTGGGCAAGCCGCAGTTTCTTGCCCGCCACCGGTTCGTCGTTTGGATAAAGAACCTTGGAGATGGTTTCAGACTCCACCTTCTGATCCACGGCCCGGTAGTAATCGCCGACGTTGAAGGCTTCGAAGTCGAAGGATTCAGCCGCTTCTGCTTTCCAAAGGCGCAGCAGGTTCGTGCACGTGCCGCGGTAACCGGGTATCGGAGTGTCGTAGGCGATCCCTCGAACGACCCGGTCGGGCACCCAGCGGACCCGATAGCGACCCTGTTCGTCGCGGTAGGGCTCGGTGCGCCCACCGAGCTTCACGTCAAAGGTGACCTCCGATCGGACGATCTCCCACGGATTCCCGAACCGGAGCCACTTGTCTGTGATTTCCACCTGCCAGCCATCGCGAATGACCTGATCGAAGATGCCAAACTCGTAGCGAAGGCCGTAGCCAATGGCCGGCACATTCAGCGTTGCCAGCGAGTCCATAAAACATGCCGCAAGCCGGCCCAGCCCGCCATTGCCGAGGCCCGGTTCTTCTTCCTGCTCGAGAAGCACGGGCAGATCCTGGTCGAACCGCGCGAGCGCCTGCTCGGCAGCCCCCCAGATCCCCAGCGCGATAAGGCCATTGCCCAGATGCGGACCGACGAGGAACTCGGCGGACAGATAGGCCACCACTTTGATGCCGCTGCCAATGTCGGTCATCGTCTCGAGGGTGCTGATGTAGCGATCGATCATGCGGTCGCGGACGGTGTAGGCGAGGGCCATATACCAGTCGTTCCGCGTTGCATGCTGCGGCAGCTTGCCCTGAAGGCACCGGAGGTTATCGATCAACGCGCGCGCAACGGCGTCGGCGCTTTGCCCCGTCCGGATGTCGGTTGTTGATTTCGGCGTCGCGTCGACGTGACTCACTGTTCCCTGTCCCATGCGGTCCTCACAATGGCAGAGCGACTGCCTGCAGCACTAGTCGTTCCAGCGCCATTTGGTGGACAAGTCGATTTTCCTGCGGCTGCCTCCAATATCACTCCGATATTCAGGAGCTTCTCCGGTCATTCGGAGCCGACGTGGGGTTTTGTGAACCCGTGCCGAATCCCTGCCATATCAAAAATTCTTACGGCGCGAGAACTTACCCGCCGAGGCCGCAATCCTAACCAACTGGCACGGCGCGTGCTGACGGCACTGCGCCTGAGTTCTTAGCAAGCGCCCAAAAGATGACGGCAACCCAGAATGCGAACGCGCACGCGAGGCGTTTGTGTATGGAGAGTCACCGTGCATTATCGGCTGTGTCTCGTAGCGACGTGCGTTCTCGCTACGGCAATCACCGTTCGTGCTGCTGGAGCGATTTCCTTCGGCACGCCGCGTCAATCTACTCCCCAGACGTCCGCTTCCCAGCCGTCGTCGTCGCAGACATCGGCTCAGAAACCAGCCCCTGCGCAAGCGGCTGCTGGGGGTTACGTCGGGACCGCAAAGTGCCTCGAGTGTCACGAAGAACAGGGTACGGGGCTTAAGGGCACGCCCCACGCGCAGGCAAAGAACCCACGATCTCCCGCGGCCGCCCACGGCTGCGAGAGCTGTCATGGACCCGGGCAGGCACACGTCGACGACGACGCCAGCGGTCACATGCCAAAGATCAAGGAGATGAAGCCAGGCGAAGTGAACCAGATATGCCTGAACTGTCACAACCGATCCGACCACGTTGGATGGGAAGGCAGTGCGCACGAACGCCGGAACCTCTCGTGCGCGACGTGTCATAGCGTTCACAGTTTCAAGTCGCCCGAGCATCAGCTCGTGAAAGCGACTCAAACCGAAATCTGCGCCAGATGTCACCGCCTACAGGTGGCCAAGACTGAACGCGCGGTCGCGCACATGCCGGTGCGCGAAGGAAAGATGTCATGTTCTTCGTGTCACAACCCGCATGGATCGATCAGCAACGTCAAGAATCTGAAAACCGGAAGCTCGGTGTCGGAGCTCTGCATCAGCTGCCACACGGAAATGCGCGGGCCGATGCTCTGGGAGCACGCACCGGTGCGCGAGAGCTGCGCCACTTGTCACGACCCGCACGGGTCGTCGAACGACCGTATGCTGGTCGTCAGGATGCCGATGCTCTGTCAGCGATGCCACGTCGCGACGAGACATCCGGCAACGCTTTACGACAAGGATGAAATCACCACCAACAAGAGCAACCGGATGTTCGGACGCTCGTGCGTGAATTGTCACTCCAACATTCACGGCTCGAATCATCCGTCCGGCCAGTTCTACATGCGGTAGCGGTTGGAGGGATAAATGCGTCGCGTCATACTGATTTCGTTCATCCTCTCGATCGGACTTGCGCGTCCGGCGATCGGACAGGCACAGAGTCCCGCCGACCCCGCGACGGCAGCCGTACCCGCCGGTGATCAAACCAAGCCGGCGACGCCATCGACCGACCAGGGCAAGCCGGTTACGGCTCCGCCTACCGCGACGCCGCAGACGCCGGCTGCGCCGACGGTTGAAGTGCCCCACAGCTTGTTCGATCAAACCTGGCACCAATTTCAGTTCGGCGGTCGGCTCACCAGCATCGACGGTGACCCGGCACGATTCCAACGCTACCAGGACGTTCGCGACGGCGTCCTCTTTACTGATGCGAGATACGCGAACGAGGCGCCGGAAGGCGACTGGCAGTTCCGTGCCGCGGCCGACAACGTCGGCTATCGCGATCAGCGGTATTTCGCGGACTACGAGCGCACGGGGCGGTTCCGCGTTGCGGGCCACTGGGACGAGATCCCGCAGTTCTACAGTGTTGACACCGCGACACCGTACACTCACACCGCCGACAACCTGGTGCTCGACGACGCAACGCAGCAAGCGGCCCAGAACGGTGGCGGCCTGAACGTCTGGCTGCCGAAAGCGCCGCAGTTTGATTTGCGCGAACGCCGGGACATTGGCAGTGTGAATTTCCTCGCCACGCCGACACCGCAGCTCGACGTGACAGCCAGCTACACGATGAATCGCCACGTCGGCGAGCTGCCGTGGGGCGCGAGCTTCGGATTTGGAAATGATGTCGAGGTGCCGCTACCCTACGACTCGCGTGCCAACGATGTCACGATTGGGGCGCAGTGGAACAACACGCACAACATGCTGAGCGTCGCCTACAACGGGTCGTGGTTCGATAATCTCGACACGCCGCTGATTTGGGACAGTCCGTTGCGGCTGACCGATACGACCAGTGCGCCTGGACGTGGCCGGATGTCGCTATGGCCGTCCAACTCGGCGCAAACGGTGAGCGTGGGTGGCTTCACGAAGTTCGCGCATCGGACTCAGCTGACCGGCTTCATCTCGTTTGGAACCTGGAAAAACGACGAGACGCTTCAGCCTTTCACCATCAATCCGACGTTGACGCAGCTGCCACTGCCGAGAACCACTGCCGACGCAGAAGCCGGTGTTGTGTCGACCAACCTGAATCTTGTCTCCCGCCCGCAGATGGACTGGCGTTTCAGCGCGCGGTTCAGGAACTACGACTACACAAACGACACGCCGCATTTCTCGATCACGCAGTTCATTAATTACGACACGTCGGTGACAACGTCACCGACCGGAGGGCCAGAACTTTACGCGCACAGTCGCACGAACTTCGATGCCGACGCGACGTGGACTGGACTGCAGCCGGTCGCACTCACCGTCGGATACAGCCGCAACAACACCGGGCATGACTTCCGTATCTTCGAGAACACGGGCGAGAACGTGTTTCGCTTGACTGCTGACGCTGTCGGATCGCAGTTTGTGACGTTCCGCGCGCAGTACGAGTACGGCGATCGCAACGGATCCGACCTCGACGAAGAGTTGCTCGTGCAGATAGGCGAACAGCCGGCGATGCGGCACTACGATGTCGCGAACAGAACGCGCAACAGGTTCACCGGTCAGGTAGATGTCTCACCGAATGAACTGTTGACGCTAAGCGCATCGGCCGGATTCGGCAAGGACAACTTCCCCGACAGTTACTTCGGCCTCGAGGAGACGACGTTCCAGACCTTCTCATTGGGTGCTGACTTCCGCCAGCCTGACGGGTGGGGAGCGGGCGCGACCTATAACTACGAGCACTACGCCGGCGATCAGCGCTCGAGAACGGCAAGTCCTGGGCAGACGCCACCGCAGGAAACCGATCCACGACGAGACTGGATGGTGGACTCGAAGGAGCGCGTTAACTACTTCTCGATTTACGCGACTCCACCAAAGATTGGTGCCAACACTGAAGCGCGGTTCTCGTACGACTTCAGCCACGCGCTGGGCAGCTACTTGTACACGACCGATCCAGGCTGGACGTCGGTTGGCCTCGCTGCCCCCAACCAACTGCCTGACGTCTTTAACAAGCTGCAGCAACTGCATGTCGATGTGCGGCACCGCCTCAATAACAGACTGGCGGCGACCTTTTCCTACCTCTACGAGCCGTTTCGTGTTTACGACTTTGCCTTCGACCAGTCGGTGGTCAATAGCATCGTCCAACCCAGTTCGCTGGTCATGGGCTACATCTATCGTCCGTACACCGCGAATTCATTCAACTTCGGCATTCGCTATTTGTGGTAATGAATACGGCCAGTAGTTTCCTGGAGGTTTCATGACGACAACGTTGAAGACATTGAGGATCCTGCAATTGGCCGTATTCACCACGGGCGTGATCCTGGCGGGAGCACTATCTGCCTCGGCGCAGGACGTAAAAAAAGGCGAACAGGTCTACGCTGCCCAGAAATGCGCGACCTGCCATTCGATCGCCGGGAAGGGCAAGAAGACGAATCCGCTCGACGGCGTCGGCGCGAAGTTGAGCGCCGACGAGATCAAGCAGTGGATCGTCGATCCCAAAGGAATGACGGCGAAGGCAAAGTCGACGAAGAAGCCGCCCATGCCGGCGAAATATGACAAGCTGCCGGCTGCTGACATCGACGCGCTCGTCGCATATCTGGCAAGTCTCAAATAGCGGGCCCCGGTGAGCCGATTCGAAACACTGGGTCGTCACCCGCTGGCCATCGCCGGCGCGCTGATCACGACCGCCTCTGCCGTCGTGTTCATCGCGCTGGTGATTGCCGAATTCACCGGGCTCTTCGAAAATCCCTACGCCGGTCTGGTCGTCTTCATCGCGCTCCCCGCGATCTTTGTTCTTGGTCTTCTGCTGATCCCGCTGGGAATGTGGCTGCAGCAACGAAAGCTGCAGCATCATCCCGAGGCGCCGACCGGTTGGCCGGTCATAGATTTTGGCAAACCGGTCGTGCGTCGACGCGCGCTCATGTTTGTCGCCCTGACGGCGGTGAACGTGATCATCCTCCTGCTTGCCGGCTACGGCAGTCTTCACTGGATGGACTCACCGCAATTCTGCGGACAGGTGTGTCACGAGCCCATGCATCCACAATTCACAGCGTGGCGTGACGGCCCTCACAGCCGCATCGCGTGCGCCAAGTGCCACATCGCCGAAGGCGCACAGGGATTCGTCAACGCGAAGCTTGCGGGCACGAGACAGCTGGTGCACGTCATCACCGGAAACGTGCCGAAGCCGATCCCGCCGGGAGCGCACATGCCTCCTGGAGCCCAGGCTCACACCTGCCAGACGTGCCATCGACCCTCGCGCACCGGCGCCGATCGCGTACGTGTGATTCGGGAGTATGCCGACGACGAAGGCAATAGCGAGACGGTGACGGTGCTGCAGATGTTCATGGGCGGTCCGACGTCGGGGGGGCGCTCGATTCACTGGCACGCCGATCCAGCCAACAAGATCGAGTACGTGGCGACCGGCAGCGATCGGCAGACGATCATCTACATCAAAGCAACAGATGCAAAAGGCCAGGTCAAGGAATACCGCGCCGCAGACGTCACCGATCAAGCCATCAACAGTGGCGTCCGCCGGACGATGGACTGCGTCGACTGTCACAACACATCCGGGCATCCAATTTCGCCGACCGCGGAACGAATGGTCGACCGCGCGATTGCAGCCGGAGGAGTAAGTCAAAAACTTCCCTTTGCGCGGCGTGAAGGCGTTCGGCTCGTCAGCGCCTCGTATCCGACCCAGGAGGATGCGGCCGCCGCGATCGATCGTGGCATCCGGGATTTCTATGCGAAGCAGAGCAATGTTGACGCTGAAGCCGTCAATCGCGCCTCTGCGGCGCTGCAAGACGTCTATCGCCGCAATGTGTTTCCCGCGATGAAGGTGACGTGGGGTTCCTATCCCGAGAACCGAGTCCACGTCGCCTCACCCGGCTGCGTACGTTGCCATGACGACGAACACAAGACGAAGGACGGATCCGCAATCAACGGCGATTGCGAGTATTGCCACAAGGAAATACAGCCACAGCAGCAATAGCCCATAACGTCTCGGCGGAGGAAGACATGAGCACGCCACAAGACACACGAGGAGTCACGCGCCGCGATCTCTTGAAGCTGACCCTCGGCGGCGGATCCGGATTGGCTCTTGCCGGGCTCCTCGACGTTCGCGCCATGCGCGCCGCGACCGCGGATCTGACGCTGTCGAACGTCAGCGAGTTCACGACCTCCTGCAACTTCTGCTCATGCGGCTGCGGCATGATCGCCTCCGTCCGCGACGGCAAGCTGATCAAGATGGAAGGCGATTACGACCACATCGTCAACCGCGGGTCCTTGTGCGTCAAAGGCATCTCCATGTTCGCGACGCACGCCTCACCGCAGCGGCTCACCAAGCCGCGCTACCGGGCGCCGGGCACCGATCGCTGGCAGGAGATCTCCTGGGACGATGCGA
>JBKPNQ010000209.1:0-5745 GCA_046732715.1 Acidobacteriota bacterium
GGCTTGAAGGTCTGCAACACGTCGGTCTTGCCGATGGGCACGCGGTCGGCATAACGCGAGCCCTTGAGCAGCACGGGCAGCAGCCGGTCCTGCATCCGCGCGCCGGCGCCGCGGCGCAGCCGCCACTCTTCGGTGATGACACCGCGTTCTTTGTCGATTTCGCTGTCGTCGAACGACACGTTGTGGGCCCAGTCCTCGAGAATCAGAAATGCCTTGTCGAGGACCTCTGGCTTGTCCGTGGGCACTTCGAGCATGTAGACGGTTTCATCGAAGCTCGTGAAGGCGTTGACGCTGGGGCCGAAGCGCATCCCAATTGATTCCAGGAACTTCACCGTTTCCTGCTTCGGGAAGTGCTTCGTGCCGTTGAACGCCATGTGCTCGACGAAGTGCGCGAGCCCGGATTGATCGCGATCTTCCAGAATCGACCCGGCATTGACGACCAGCCTCAGCTCGGCGCGCTTTTCCGGCTTCTTGTTCGCACGCACGTAGTACCGGAGCCCATTGGCGAATCGGCCGGTCGTAATGGCTGGGTCAAACGGAATCTTGGCCGTGAGCGGCGCCGAGGCCGCGCCGCTGGGCGCGGCAGGGCTGCTCGTCGCTGGTTGCTGCGCGACGAGCGTCGTCGCCGCCAGGCAGGCGAGCGCTGCGGCGGTCGTCAATCTCACCGATGTGTTCATAACTGACTCCAGATGGCCGCGGTGGACTCGGAGATCCGATGACGGGTCGAAAAGCCGGAATAATAAGGATTATCCGCGTCCCGCTGAGAGGCCGTCAAGCAAGCGCCCGTGGCCCGAGCGAGGCGACGGAGTGAAGCGGCGCGGCGTCGCCGAGCGAGAGCGCGTTGGCGGCCCAACGCGCAGTGATAAGTGCAGACCAACGGCGTGTCGGGATCCGTGATCCGGATCCGATCGGAATCTCGGACTCGAGGCCTATGGCTTCTCGATCGAGACGCGGCCGTGGTCGACGATGACGCGGGCATCGCGGACGAGCGGACCGTAGGCGGTGCCGTTCACCGTCAGCTGGTCGTTGTGAATCGCCACTACGGCATCCCGACACGGAGTGAACGTAGCGCCGTTGGGTTCCTGAACGGGTGAAGGCACCTGGGTCCGGTAGCAATCGGTGACGACGACTGTGTGGCCGGCCACCATCGCTTCTACGCGCCCTAGTAATGGGTTGTTCGAACGGCTGCAGCCCGGTACGAGCAATGCAAAACATACGACCGCGAATCGCATGCGCTGAACCATAGACCCTCCACGGTTTATGTCTGCACATACTTTGCATTGCAAAGTATAATTCTGTCAAGTGTGGGACGGGCCTGGCACGGTCGTTAGGACGGGGCGAGCGAGCGCGCGAGTGAGTGATTATTGCCCGCTAGCGCGCGGTGGCGGTGGAGGCGGCATGTCCGCCGGCGCGAAACGCGCGAGCATCTCATCGCGCATCGAAAGGTGATAGATCGTGGAGGCGACGATAACCGCGGCCTTCTTCACGTCCTCCTCGATCACCCGCTCATAGGTATCAAGATTCGTGTGATGCGTGTGGGTGTTGTATTCGATCGGATCCTGCTGGAATCCGATCCCGGGAAGGCCGGCGTTGCTGAATGCGGTGCTGTCCGTCCCGCCTACCACCCGGCTCGATGATGTGGCCGCGCCATAGATGCCAAGATCCTGAAATGGTGCGAGGATCTCGCGCAGCGTCGCCGCCGCTGGCGGCGGTCCAAAGATGCTGGCGCCTCGCAGCTGACCGGTTCCCGTGTCGATGTTGAGATATCCGACGAGTTTGCTGTACTCGGGCTTCTGCGCCTCGAACGATCCGAAATGCTCCTTTACATAAGCCTGCGAGCCGAGGATCCCTTCTTCTTCGCCGCTCCAGAGCGCCACCCGGATGGTCCTGCGAGGCTGAACGCCAATCTTCAACAGGATGCGCGCCGCCTCCATCATGATCGAGCAGCCGATCGCATTGTCGGTGGCCCCGGTCGCCGAATGCCATGAATCGAGATGCCCACCGAGCATCACGACCTCGTCCTTCTTGTCGGTGCCCGGAATCTCGGCGATGGTGTTGTAGGCAGTCCGTCCTTCAGGGTATGTCCGATTGACGATGTTGAACTCGAGTTCGACCGGCGTCCCGTCATCGAGGATCCGCGCGATTCGTCCGTAGTCCTCGTTTCTCAGCACCACCGTCGGGACGGCTTTGGCCAGATCGTAGGTCCTGTTGTTGAAGGCGATGATCTGCCCGTGCTCGCGGGCGGCGTCGTTCACGCGAATCAGTGCGCCGTTGTCGACAAGAAATTGATCGATCTTCGCCGCCAGTTCCTGCGCTGGGATCGCGCCGGGTCTGGGCGTCTGCTGGCCTCTGCCCCCTCGTCCGCCTCGCCCGCGCTGCCCCGCGTTCGGGTTGTTCGGGTCGTAGCGGGCCTTCACATCGTCATCGGTATTCCGCTTCGCGGGCGGATTGAGGTTGACGGGAACCAACCGGGACTTGCCGACCAGCACGACGGCTCCGCGGACCTGGCTTTTGACCGATTCGAAATAGCTCGAGAGCTCCTCAGGCGTTGGCTGGTCGGGAATCGCGATGTTCACGGCCTTGCCGCGAACCGTGCCCTTCGTGCCCGGCGTCCACGACAGTACTTCGAGCACGAGCGTGTCTTTCACCGGGGCGGTGATCGCTCCCCATGCCAAATCGTTCGTCCAGCCCGGATGCCCGAAGTCCCACGGCTCGAGATGGCCATTCTTCATCCCCCAGCTCTCCATCGTCTTCACGGCCCACTCGCCGGCAGCCTTGAGGCTCGGCGATCCCGTCAGGCGTGGACCATAGACGTCGGTGAGGAAATGCAACGAACGCATGACCTGCGATCGGTTTATGCCTTCGTCGCGAATCCGTGCGTTGAGGTCGGAATCGATTCGCTCTTCAGCGGAAAACGAAAGGGTGGCGAAAAGGATGAGTGCGCTGACCACCAGATTTCGAATCTTCATCAAGGCTCCTCAGTATCGAGGGTGGAAAGTGTATCGCACTGGCTTCTGGCTATCGGCTGCTGGCTGCTCGCCGAGAATCCGATATGCGTGATCCGGGATCCGAACAGGACAACGGGAAGCTGGGAGCAGGAAGCTCGGGGCTTAATTGCTGACGCACCGCTTCTTGTAAGGTGGCTGGAGCGGAGGCTAACAATGAATAGAGACGAACTCGACGGCAAGGCCGAACAGATCAAGGGCAAGATCAAAAAGGCCACCGGCGACCTGACGGAAGACGAGCGCCTGCACGACGAGGGCGAGGTCGACGAGACGGCCGGAAAGGTCCAGGAAGGATTTGGCCGGGGCCGCCGCAAGCTCGGGGAGGCAATCGAAGACATAGGCGGGAAGGTGAAGCGCTAGAGACTAGAATGGCTGGGCAGGGCCGGAGGTGCCGGCCCTGCCTTTTCAGCCACCAGCGCGGACCTTTTCGTGAGCACCAATCACACCGTCAGTGAAATTGTCGAGACCGAGGGACACCTCATCGATTCCCGTCTGATGACGGAGATCTTCGATGCCGTGGTGAAGCACGGGGGTGCCTTCGAGGTCCTCCAGTTCGCCATCGGCCGCACCAACAACGACTTTTCCCGGCTGCAGATGCGCGTCACGGCGCCGAGTTCTTCGGCGATGCAGGACCTGCTCGAGGAACTGCTCACCTTTGGTTGCCGGACGTCGGTCGAGAGCGATGCGGCGCTTCAGCCGGCTCCGACCGACGGGTGTGCGCCAGACGACTTCTATTCGACCAGCAATCACCACACGTGGGTCCGGCACAACGGCGAGTGGCTTGAAGTCCAGCGCCAGCGGATGGACGCGGCGATCGTGATCGAGCAAGGCCGAGCCAGCTGCCGCAAGCTCCGCGACCTTCGGGCCGGCGATCAAGTCGTCTGCTTCCTCGATGGCATCCGCGTCGTCCCCGAATTCCGCGAGCGCGACCGTCACGGCTTCGCCTTCATGACTGGCGGGATCTCATCGGAACGTCACGTGGAGACAAGCGTCGAGCGCATCGCGGACATGATTCGCGACGTGAAGCAATCGGGCGGCCGAACGGCATTTGTCGTCGGCCCGGTCGTGGTCCACACGGGTGCGGCGACGTACTTCTGCGACCTCGTCAGACGCGGGTATGTGGACGTGCTGCTCGCCGGCAACGCGCTCGCCGTCCACGACATCGAAGGCGCTCTCTACGGAACGTCACTCGGGATCAGCCTCAAAACCGGTGTGCCGGTCGAGGGCGGACACCGCCATCACATGCGGGCGATAAACGCCATTCGCCGCGCCGGAGGCATCCGCCAGGCGGTCGCCTCCGGGCTGCTGACGTCGGGGATCATGTACGAGTGCGTCACCCACAACGTCCCGTACGTCCTGGCGGGGAGCATCCGGGACGATGGCCCGCTGCCCGACACGATCATGGATCTGGTCAAGGCGCAGGACGAGTACGCCGAGGCCCTTACCGACGTCCGGATCGCCGTGGTGCTGTCGACCATGCTGCACGGTATCGGGGTGGGCAACATGCTGCCGTCATGGATCAGAGTCGTGTGCGTCGACATCAATCCATCGGTGGTGACCAAGCTCGTCGATCGCGGCTCCGCGCAGACGATGGGGGTTGTGACCGATACCGGCCTGTTCGTGCACCAGCTTGCGCGAAAACTCCAATGAATTGGTGAATTGGTGGATGGGTGAATTAGTGAATTAGCATCGCGCGGCTCCCGCCGCGCTTTGACAGCACGCGCGGTAGCGCGTGCGAAGCCTAATTCACCAATTCACGAACTCATCGACCCACCGATTTCGCCGGCCGCTCTTGCATGAAACCGGCGACTTCTGTTATCTTTGCAAGGTTCTGGTCGGCCCTGGGACACCCTATCTGGGAGCCCGACACCATGAAAGCGGCCTGCACGAGCGGGTCGCATCGAAGGCGGGTCCAACGGACCACCGCACTAACAACTTTATAGGGTAAGTCAGTTCCAGGTGCCGGACCGTCTTGCGGTTCCTCAGGCTTGGGACACACAACCGGTAGCGCGACACGAGGGCTCGTGCGTGCGTGGCGGTGTTTTTTGGATTTTCGCGCGCCCGCGGTGGGCACGCGTGACTGGAGTGGTTCGAAACGTGCCGACGATCAGCCAGCTCGTTCGCAAGGGCCGAGACAAGGTCCTCACCAAGACCAAGAGCCCTGCGCTGCAGAACAGTCCGCAGAAGCGTGGCGTGTGCGTCCGCGTCTTTACGCAGACACCGAAGAAGCCGAACTCGGCGCTGCGCAAGGTCGCCCGCGTGCGCCTGACCAACGGCATCGAGGTCACGACCTACATTCCCGGCGTCGGCCACAACCTGCAGGAGCACTCGCTCGTGCTCATTCGCGGCGGCCGCGTCAAGGATCTCCCGGGCGTTCGCTATCACGTGGTTCGCGGCACGCTCGACGCCGTTGGCGTGCAGGGGCGAAAGCAAGGTCGATCGAAGTACGGGGCGAAGAGACCGAAGTCTTAGGGAAGTTGCCAGTTTCCAGTCTCCAGTTCCCAGGAGAGGGGGCGGAGTTCTCGGAGGACTGGCAACTGGCAATTGGAAACTGGCAACTGGAAACTGGTAACTGACAAATGCCACGACGCAGAGAAATCCCGAAACGTGAAGCCGCGCTCGACCCGCTCTACAGCAGCGCGCTCGTGACCAAGTTCATCAGCACGCTGATGCGCGACGGCAAGCGCAGCACCGCCGAGCGGATCATGTACGGTTCGCTCTCCTCCATCCAGGAGAAGAC
>JBKPNQ010000210.1:0-16356 GCA_046732715.1 Acidobacteriota bacterium
TGCCCCTGCCGGGCGGCCGATTCCGTATGGTCTACGAGCACGCGGTCGAACCTCCGCGTCCGGACGACGAGCATGCGATCACGGAGTTCACGCAACGCTGTACCGACGTGCTCGAGATGTACGTCCGCCGCTATCCCGAGCTGTGGTTGTGGATGCATCGCCGGTGGCGGGATGCGCCGGGTGGAGAACACATCAAAGGGATGTTTCCAGCGGCATCGACCGAGACTGTTGATGCCGGTGACGACGTCGAAGAGAAGACCCAATAAAGACCGGGTTCAACATGGTTCTGCCGGGTTCTACAAGGTTCCACGGGGTTCGTTCAAGGTTCTAGGGGGTTCTCCCTCGACCCTGAACCTTGTAGAAACCTTGCAGAACCTCTCAGAACCCAGTAGAACCGGAAGCGAACCCAGTAGAACCTGAACGAACCCTGTAGAACCCAGTAGAACCCTGTAGAACCGTGCAGAACCCAGATCGTTTGCTCATCCGCGCTCCGAACTGGTTGGGCGATGCCGTGATGGCGTTGCCGGCGCTCGCGTCACTGCGGGCGGCCTTGCCCGACACGCAGCTGACGATTGCCGCGATCTCGGCGGTGGCGCCGGTTTTTGACGAAGACACCGCCGCTGCGCCAGACGCCGTCCTGACGATCCCCGATCGCCGGCGCGAGTCCGCACTCCTTGCGGACGGAAAGTTCGATGCGGCGCTCCTCCTGACCAATTCGTTTCGATCCGCTTGGATCATCAAGCAAGCGGGGATTGCGGATCGATGGGGCTACGCGGTGAATTTTCGCCGGACGCTGTTGACGAAATCGATTGGCCGGCCACGGGAACGGCTCCATCAGTCCAGGTACTACTCCGCGCTTGTCGCTGGTCTTGGATTCGAGGCTGCCGAATCGCTTCCACGAATCACGGTTCGCCGGGACACGGCGCGGCGAGCTGACGAAATGCTCGGCAAGCATGGCGTGACTCTAGCGACGCGGCTGGTTGGATTTGCGCCCGGTGCCGCCTACGGGCACGCGAAACGCTGGCCTCCTTCGCGGGTGGCCGAGGTGATCTCGCGCGTGAGCACCACGTTCGGCGCCGTCTCGGTGCTGATCGGCGCGGCCGACGATCGGGAAGCCGGGCGTGAGATAGAATCGTTCGTGCGAGCTGGCACGTCGTTCGTGAATCTGATCGGTCGGACCGATCTGCGACAGTTGGCCGGGATTCTGGCGCGATGTTCCGCGTTCGTGTCCAACGACTCCGGGGCGATGCACCTGGCGGCCGCCGTGGGCGTGCCGGTGACCGCGATCTTCGGCCCGACGGACGAGCGAGTCACGGCGCCGCTCGGCGATCATGACGTCATCCTTCAGCACGTGTTCTGCCGCCCCTGCATGCTGCGCGACTGTCCCATCGACCATCGCTGTATGAAACGCATTTCGTCCGATCAGGTCTTCGACGCCGTCTCGGCGCGGCTTTCCTCGGCCGAAGCGCCTGCGGCCAGAGCGAGGCGCGAAGCCGCCGAGCGAGAGCGAGCGCGGGTGGGGCCCCGCGACCAGGTGAATTGATGCCTCGCCGAGCCGTGTTTCTCGACCGCGACGGGACCCTCGTTGAGGAGGCGGGTTACCTCGATCGCCTCGAGCGTCTCGTATTTTTCCCGTACAGCGTCGACGCCGTCCGATTGCTGAATCGTACGGACCTGGCGATCGTGATCGTGACCAACCAGGCAGGCATCGCGCGCGGAATTTTCAAGGAGACATTCGTGGCCGAGGCCCACCGCCACATTACCGAACGGCTCGCCGCGGGCGGCGCGCGCGTCGATGCGTTCTACTACTGCCCTCACCATCCGGAGGCGGTCATCGAGAGGTACCGCCAAACGTGTGACTGCCGGAAGCCTCAGCCCGGATTGCTGAAGCGTGCGGCGGCGGACCTGGACCTCGCGCTCGATCAGTCGTTCGTCATCGGCGATCGGTGGCACGATCTGGAAGCCGGGCAGCGGGTTGGTGCGCGTGGGGTGCTCGTCCGCACCGGCTACGGCAAGACCGAGGAAGCGGCTCCTCAGCCGAGCGTCAGGCCTGCAGCCATCGTCAACAATGTCATGGAGGGCGTCTCCTGGATCCTGCGCGCATCGTGATGCGGACGTCGACGACCCCGCGCGTAGATCCCGGACGGCTCCTGCAACTGATTGACGGGTTCGCGCGCGTCCGCGTCGCCGTGTTCGGCGACCTGATCGTCGATGAGTTCATTTATGGCGATATCGCCCGCGTCTCGCGGGAAGCGCCCGTCCTCATTCTCAATTACGACTCGACCGAGATCGTGCCCGGAGGAGCCGGCAACGCGGCGAACAATGTGGCAGCGCTTGGAGGCTCGGCGATTCCGGTTGGCTTCACCGGGCGCGATGAAACCGGCAGTCGCCTGATCGACGCGCTTCGCCCGCACGTGGACGTGCGAGCGATCGTCCGGCCGCGGGAATTCCGCACGCCGACAAAAACTCGCATTCTCGCGGGCGGCGTGCACTCCGCAAAGCAGCAAGTGGTCCGAATCGATCGCGCGGCGTCGCCGCAGGTGACCGAGTCGGATCATCGCGCGATCGCGACGAGACTGATGAACGTCGCCGCGCGGTGCGATGCGCTTCTCGTTTCGGACTACGGGATCGGTGCCGTTTCGCCGCAGCTCGTCGGGCAGGCACAGAAGCGACTCCGCCGAAGGGGCGGGCTGGCGGCCCCGGTCCTCGTTGATTCGCGCTATGCGCTGCTGACCTACCGGGGCATGACGACCTGCACTCCCAACGAGTCGGAAGTCGAGCAGCTGCTCGGCATCCGAATCCGCGACAACATTCGCGTGCTCGAGCGCGCCGGTCGCGAATTGCTCCGTCGCACGCGATCGTCAGCCGTGCTGATCACGCGCGGCAGCCGCGGCATGGCGCTGTTCGAACCGGATCGGCCGACGACACACATTCCGATCAGCGGCTCGGACCAGATTGCCGACGTCACCGGCGCGGGCGATACCGTGATCGCGACCATGACGCTGGCGCTCGCGGCAGGAGCGACGTTTCTCGAAGCTGCACGGCTCGCGAACTATGCCGGCGGGATCGTGGTGATGAAACGCGGCACCGCCACCATTGCCGCCGATGAGCTGCGGAACGCCGTCGTGAGCGACCGTGAGTGAACGGATCGTGAGCCGCGAGCGCCTCGCGGATCTCGTGCGTGCCGATCGCCAGGCAGGGCGAACGATCGCCTTTGCCAACGGCTGCTTCGATCTCCTCCACGCTGGACACATCCGGTATCTCCAGGCGGCTTCGCGCGAGGCCGATCGCCTGATTGTCGCGGTGAACGACGATGCCGTGGCGTCGAAGAAGGGGCCGGGGCGTCCCATTCTCAAAGCGGCCGAACGCGCGGAACTGGTGGCGGCGATCCGCGGCGTCGACTATGTCGTGATCTTTCCCGAGCCGACCGTCGAGCCGCTCCTCAATCTGTTGAAACCCGACGTGCACTGCAAAGGAACCGATTACACGTCCGACTCGGTGCCGGAGCGCGACACGGTTCTCGGCTATGGCGGCCGCATCGCAATCGTGGGCGATCCCAAGGATCATTCGACCCGCGACCTGCTCGCCCGAATCCGCGGATGAACATCCTCATCGTCCGTCTCGGCGCGCTTGGCGACATCGTCCATGCCGTACCGGCCGCCGCCGCGCTCCGCAATGCGTTTCCCGACGCGCGGATCGACTGGCTGGTGGACGCGAGGCATCGCGACATGATCGATCTGATCACGGTCGTCGATCGCGCCATCGTACTGGAACGCCCGTCGATTGCCGGGTGGCTGGACGTCTCCCGGCGCATGCGGTCGGCCCGATACGACGTCGCGATTGATTTTCAGGGGTTGATGAAGTCCGCCATCCTGGCACGTGCATCGGGCGCGCCGCGGGTGATCGGATTTTCCATCTGGCACTTGCGCGAGAAGACCGCGCGTCCCTTTTACTCCGAGATCGCGCGGCCAGGGAGCGGACCCGCCGTCGCCGCCGACCACGTCATTCACAAAAACTTGTCCCTCCTCGGCGCGCTTGGAGTCAGCGATGATCGTGTTCAGTTTCCACTCGCGGCTGTCGAGTCTCGTGCGCTGATGGAAGTGCGATCGGCGCTCGGCGCCGACCGCCCCTTCGCGTTGATGAATCCTGGCGCGGCGTGGCCGAACAAGCGATGGCCGCCCGAACGATTCGGCGAGGTCGCGGCCTTTCTGCAGGAGGTCCGCGGGCTGCCGTCGATCGTCCTGTGGGGACGCGGCGAGGAAGGTCTCGCCGGGGCTGTCGTTGAAGCCTCCGCGGGGGCCGCGCGCGTGGCGCCACCGACCAACCTGGCGGATCTCCTGGGATTGTCGCGCGCCGCATCGTTGCTGGTGTCTGGCGATACCGGCCCGCTGCACATGGCCGGCGCTGTTGGCACACCCACCGTCTCGCTGTTCGGTCCCACCGATCCGCATCGCAACGGGCCATGGGCCCCGGATGACGTCACGGTCTCGAGGTATGGATCGTGCGGGTGCCATTACGAGCGCCGTTGCCGCAAACCTGAGTGGTGTCTGGGATCCGTCGAGATTGCCGAAGTCACGGCAGCGATCCAGCAGCGATTTCAGAAATGACCATGCTGCGTCGCATCGCGCGATTCCGCGTCACGATCGGATTCGTCGCCGGCGTGGTCGTCCTGTGGCTGGCAGAGCCGACGTGGCGGACCCTGGCAATCGGCGGCCTCGTCGCCCTGCTGGGCGAGGCGGTTCGCATCTGGGCTGCCGGCCATCTCGAGAAGGGACGCGAGGTCACGACATCCGGGCCGTATGCCTTTACGCGCCACCCGCTCTACGTCGGGTCGTCCATCATCGGAGGTGGCCTCGCGATCGCGTCAGCCAGTGCGATCGTTGCCGTGCTCGTCCTCGCATACCTTGCTGTCACGCTGACCGCGGCCATTCGTACGGAGGAGTCTCACCTCACGGAAAAGTTCGGCGATGCGTATCCCGACTACCGGGCCGGCCGCGTGCCGGGTGAGTCGCGTCAATTCAGCCTTGCGCGAGCCATGCGGAATCGCGAGTATCGAGCGGTTGTTGGTCTGCTGGTGGCGTTGACGCTGCTCGCGACAAAGACCTTCTATTTTTGATGCAGCCGTACATGAAAAGAGCCAGCGCAATCGCTGGCTCACTTTAGGATTGGCGGGGCCGACGAGACTCGAACTCGCGACCTCCGGCGTGACAGGCCGGCGTTCTAACCAACTGAACTACGACCCCGCTAAGGGTACTGACGCTGATATTTTAGTGGGCGGTACAGGACTCGAACCTGTGACAGCCGGCGTGTAAAGCCGGTGCTCTACCAACTGAGCTAACCGCCCCCACTTGCCACCTGCAGGCCCGACGACTGCCCGGCCAAAACTCAATTATAGGGTACCGGCTCAGCGAGGGGCAAGGGTATCGCCGCGAGCACGGCAATCGTCAGTGTCATGGAGAGGGTGTTCCCGCGTCCCCCCCTCCCGTTCCCCAATGCCTGTCGGCCGGGGATCGCGCCAAATGCGCAGCCTGTGATCGTCGTGAGCCAGACGTTCGCCAACCGCGCGTTCCCCGGTGAGAATGCAATCGGCCGTCGCATCAGGGGAACAACGATACCTGGGAGATCGCCGGCGTGACCGGCGACGTGCGCCATGCGGCGCTGAGCGATCCGTTCGACGCTGACGTCTATGTCCCGCGACGGCAGAGGAGTCCAGAGATTGGCGTGCGCCTCCTGTCGCCACCTTGCGAGCTTGATCGTACGTCTCAGGCTCGAGGAGCGAATCGGCGCAACCTTAGCGCGGCCCGGAAGCCTGCGACCGATAGCGCTCGTTCAGAAGCGCCATATGATGCGCGACATGGCCGGCAGTGATGTAGGCAAGTGCACGGACCGTGACTGGATTATCGCTGGCAATGCCGCGACAATCCCAGGCGTCGCCCGGCAAATTTCCAAATAACGCCAGCGTCGCTGCCCGAATCGCCCGGAACTCGGCGATGTGGTTGGCCCAGGGTCGCGCATTCGCATTCGCCCCGGTCATCGCCACGTTCTGATCGAAGCTTGGCAGCGGACCCCCGAATCCACGTGCAAACCAGAAGGCGCGGAAGGTGAACAGCCGCTCGCAGTCATTGATGTGCGCGAGCACCTCGCGGATGCTCCACTTGTCCGCGGCGTATCGATACTCTGACTGGGTTTCAGAAATAGCCTCGAGCGATGCTGGCACCTGTGCCGCCTGCGTTTCGAGGATCTGCCGGATGTTTCCGTCGGGGACCTTGTCGACGTAGGTGGCGTAATACTCGGCGAATTCAGATCGTTCTGGTCTTTTCGTCATCGTGTCACTTTACAATAGTCAGCCGCTCAACTAGCGAGGCTGCGCCTCAGACCGTCGAGGCTTCGCCTCGCTAGGCCATAAGCTGATAGCGCCGCGCTGACGCGCGGACGGACTTGACCGAGCCGATGAAGACTTGTCTCAAATCTCGGGTTCGGCTCGGTCAAGTCCTCTAGCCGTTCCGCTCATCCGCGAGACGCGAGCACGTTCGCCCGTCTTGACAGGATCTGCGGCGCCTTTGCCTCCTGCGTGGGAGGCGACATCTTTGTCGAACTTCCCGGAAAAACCAACGCGAATGTTCGAGTCCGCAGGTTGCTTCGAGCGCCCGTGAACGCGGATCGAACCACACTTGCGAAAAAGGCGTGCGAAAGCGCGCAAACCACGCCGTGGCACCAATCGTGAAATACCGTGGGCGTCCGCCATGTGTTCGACGCTGCGCCGACATTCGCTCCGTTTCATCTTTGCGCTGCTCTGCGCCGTCGTGCTGACGCGGCTGCCCCCGGTTGGCTTTGCCGAAGATGCCTGGTCGTCGTCGATCAAGGTCGAGCACGAGATCGGGTTTGTCGTCGACGTCGGTCACCACTCGGTCGACGCTATTGTCGGTTCCGCCACAATTGTCTGTTCTCTGACGCTGCTCATCGGCAGCGTCAGTTTTCCCACGCACCCCGCTGAGCACTCAATCCTGAGACTCTGATTCTGTACTCGAGGTATCCGTTCGTCGGCGTCCTGCTGGCGGCCGGATTTCCGTAATCGGCATTTCCCGCTCTTCTGACTCACCGTATCGCGCTGATCGCGTCCGGACGCTACACGTGTGCTCGCACGCGGCGGCGGCGAAGTAAGGCATCAGGTCACGAAAGGACTGGAGAGACATGACACGACACACGAGATTGATAGGCAAAGTACTCATCGCGCTGTTGCTCACCCTTGTCTTGAGTTCGGCCGGCAGCTCGTACGCGACCCACGCCCAGGGCGCAATCGCGCAGCCCGCCGCCCCGCAGGGCGATTCGACCGGTGCGACGACCGGAACTGCGAAGGACGTGACGGTCAAGGACGCCGCGAATCCCACGATTTCCGAAGTGATGGAAACCGTCGGCCACAACAAGATTGCGATCAATTTCGTCTGGACGTTGCTCGCCGGCTTCCTCGTCATGTTCATGCAGGCGGGGTTCGCGATGGTGGAGACCGGGTTCACGCGGGCGAAGAACGCCGCCCACACGATGAGCATGAACTTCATGATCTATCCCATCGGGATGCTCGGCTTTTGGATCTGCGGTTACGCGCTGCAGATGGGCGGCGTCGGCGCGGTCGGCGCGCTTGGAGGTACGGCCCCGCTGAACCATGAATTCACCATCAACCTGTTCGGGCACTCGTTCGGCCTGTTTGGGTTGAAAGGTTTCTTCCTGAGCGGCAGCACCTATGACGTCGGCGTCTTCGCGCTCTTCCTTTTCCAGATGGTGTTCATGGACACCGCCGGTACGATCCCTACCGGCGCCATGGCGGAGCGCTGGAAGTTCTCCGCGTTTATCGTGTTCGGGTTCTTCATGTCGATGCTGGTGTACCCGCTTTTTGCCAACTGGGTGTGGGGCGCGGGCTGGCTCTCGCAGCTGGGCGCCAACTTCGGTCTAGGCCACGGTCACGTGGATTTCGCCGGGTCATCCGTCGTCCACATGGTGGGCGGGGTGGCGGCGCTGGCGGGCGCGCTGGTGATCGGTCCGCGAATCGGCAAGTACTCAGAAACCGGCGAATCGCGTCCGATGCCCGGGCACGATCTGCCGATGGCGCTCGCCGGCACGTTCATCCTGGCGTTCGGCTGGTTTGGATTCAATCCCGGCTCGACGCTGGCTGGCGGCGATCTGCGCATCGCGGTCGTGGCGACCAACACGATGCTCGCCGGCGCCGGCGGCGCGATCGCGGCCATGTTCTATGTCTGGAAGCGCCTGGGCAAACCGGATCCCAGCATGCTCTGCAACGGCATGCTCGCAGGCCTCGTGGCAATTACCGCACCCTGCGCCTTCGTCAACAGCGTTTCCGCGGTGCTCATCGGAGCCATCGCTGGCATCGTCGTTGTCGAATCAGTGCTCTTCATCGACCGCGTCCTGAAGATCGATGACCCGGTCGGGGCGATCTCTGTTCATGGCGTCTGCGGCGCGTTCGGCGTGCTGTCAGTCGGGCTGTTTGCTGACGGCGCCTACGGTGACGGCTGGAACGGCGTCCCGGGAACCGTGCGAGGACTCTTCTACGGCGACGCATCACAGCTGGCGGCGCAGGCGATCGGCACCCTCACGTGCGTCGTGTGGGTGTTCGCGACGTTCTTCGTCTTCTTCAAGGTCGTTGAAGCCGTGATGGGCAACCGCGTCTCTGCCGAGGTCGAACTCGAGGGGCTCGATATTCCGGAGATGGGAGTTCTCGCCTATCCGGACTTCGTTCTCGAGCCGTCGGCGCAACCAATCACCGCGCAGCCGGTGGTCGGACTCAATCACGCGAGCGCGCCTCAGACGGTCCTGAAACCCGCACAAGGGTAGAGGATTTGACATTGTGACTTGTCACGTGCCGTGAACAGGCCACAATCCGTCCGCAAGGACGGAGGAGCGGCGTGGGAGCGGGTATCCAGTCCCCTGCTCCCACGTTCGCTCCGAATCCGCAGGCTCGAACCACGGAGGGACGGCTCCTGACGCACTCCTTGCAAGTTCTGCTGTTGCTGGCGCTGATCATTGCCGCGGCCAAAGTCGCCGGCGCGCTGGCTTCACGCATTCATCAGCCCGCGGTGTTCGGCGAGATCCTCATCGGCGTCCTTCTTGGGCCCACTGTCGTCAACGTGCTCGGTTGGCCGATGTTCCTTGCGCCATCTGACGGCTCGCCCCTCGGAACGTTGTCGCTCCTCGAACTGATTCGCGACCTGGCCCAGATCGGTGTGCTGCTCCTGATGTTCGTTGCCGGTCTCGAGACCGACCTCGATCAGATGCGACACGTCGGGAAAGTCGCCTTCTGGTCCGCTTTTGGCGGAGTCGTAGTGCCGTTCATCGGCGGCGCCGCACTCGCAGTGGCGTTCGGACTGCCACTCTTCTGGCAGGGGATCTACATTGGGACGATCCTCACCGCCACGAGCGTCAGCATCTCGGCGCAGACGCTGATGGAGCTTGGAGTGCTGCGCTCGCGCGAAGGGTCCACCATCCTCGCCGCGGCCGTCATTGACGACGTGATGGGGATTGTCGTCCTGTCCGTTGTCGTCGCTCTGACGAAGGCGTCTTCTGCAGGGACGGTAGACGCCGGCGCCATTGGCCTCGTTGTCTTACGCCTGGCCGCCTACTTCGTCGTCGCCATCTACGCCGGGCGCTGGCTGCCGGCAATCCTCCGCTGGTCGGAGGGGCTTGCCGCCAGCCAGGCGATGCTGGCGACGGTTCTTGTGATCGCGTTCGTGTACGGGTGGGCAGCTGAGTATCTCGGCGGCGTTGCCGCCATTACCGGGACATATCTCGCCGGTGTGCTGATCTCCCAGACGAAGTTCAAAACGGCGATTGACGCCGGAATTCATTCGCTGACGTATGCGATGTTCGTCCCGATCTTCTTTATCAGTATCGGCCTCCAAGCCGACGGCCGCGCCTTGGGCGAGCACGGCGCATTTGCGATATCGCTCATCGTAGTGGCGATCGTGGCCAAGGCGATTGGATGTGGCGTGTCGTCGCGACTGTGCGGCTTTGACACGCAACAGTCGATCCGTGTGGGTGTCGGGATGATTTCTCGTGGCGAGGTTGGACTTATCGTCGCCGGCTACGGCCTGGCTGAGGGGCTGATCGGCCGGGATGTCTTTTCGGCGTCTGTCCTCGTCGTTCTCGCGACGACGATGGCGACGCCGCCACTCCTTCACATGGTTTTCCCACCCCACAAGATGGGTCACGTCGTCATCGAAGAAACGATTGCCGGACCCCCGCCCGAACCGCAGCTCGAGTGAGAGCAGCTTCCGCGTCGTCACCGACCGTCATTCCTTGTCACTTCGACGCGCGCGCCAGGTCCATTGGATCAGGCCGGCCAGCGCCATCCCGGCGAGCACCGGTCTCAGGTGGGCGTGCGGCAACAGAACTGCGGCGGTGAGCAGGCAGGCGCCAACGAATGCCTGAATGTGGATCGGATCGATGCCGCGCTTGGACGGGCGCATCTCGGCTGCCCATTCAACTAGCGCGCCAGTGCTCGTCGATGGCGGTGAGCTCAGAATCGTCTTTACGCGCCTGATTCATGAAGAAAAACTTGCCACCGTTCTCTCGCTCGTCTTCGCTCGCGAACGTTTATGTCGCCGCGTCAGCGCCGCCGGACAAAAATGTGTCTTGTTCGTTCAACGACACGAATTGAAAGGCGGGATCCATGGCTTTGCCTGTCCCTTTAATTCAGGACAAAGAGATACAGGCCAGCGGCACCGGTGAACAGCATGTGCTGTTTCCCATCGAGCATGAACGTTTCAGCGGGACTCGAGAGTCCGCCAATCTGCGAATACCAGAGGCCCTTGCCGGTCGCGGCATCCCAGGCTTCGACGTTCGGACCGTTGCTCAGGAAGAGCAGTCCGCCTGCGGTCGAGAGCAGTCCTGAGCTACCACCATTAATCTCCTTGCGCCAGGAGACCTTGCCGGTCTTGTAGTCGATGGCGACGATGTTCGTGCCCCACGAGAGGTTCGCGCCGCCGCTCGTTCCGCCGAGTCCCATCGATCCACGCGGATCGGGCTCCATCAGGTAGCTGATCCTCATCGAGTTTTGCTCGTGGACGTAGAACAGTCCCGTCAGCGGCGAGAACGTCGGCGGCGGATAATTGGTGACGTCGCTGTTGACGAGCGATCCAGCGATCGTCGCGTCCTTGTGAGGATTGCGCTTGGGTTGCCCCTTTTCGTCGAGGCCGCTGGCCCAGTTGTTGACGAGACCGAACTTCGACGTGACGAGATGTTCGCCGGTCGTGCGATCGAGGACGAAAAAATAGCCGTTGCGCGTGCCCGTGATGACCAGCTTCCGCATCCGGCCGTTGAACATCGCATCAACCAGCACCGGGGTCTGCGTTGAATCCCAGTCGTGCGTGTCGTGCGGCGAGGTCTGGTAGTACCACGCCATCTTGCCGGTATCGACGTTCACCGCGATCAGCGACGACGTGAACAGGTTGTCGCCGTCCCCGCGTCCTTGCGTGTAGGCCGGCGTCGGGTTGCCCGTGCCATATAGATAGAGGTGTGTTTCCGGATCGTACGAGCCGGGAATCCACGTGGCGCCGTTGCCATGGCGAGCGGCGTCGAGGCTGGGCCAGGTTTCGAGGCCCGGATCGCCCGGGTTCTGCGGTGTCGAATAAAGGATCCACTGCAGCTGGCCGGTGCGTGGATCGAGCGACTTCAGGAACGCGGGCGCGTCGAGGTCGTTGCCGGTGCCGACAAGCACGTGATCACCGATGACCATCGGCGCGTTCGACGAGAAGTACTGCTGATCGAATGGCGCGATCTCGTGCTTCCAGACTTCTTTTCCGGTCTTCGCGTCGAGGCAGACGACCCAGTCATCGTGCAGCTCGAAGTAGATGTAGTTGTGCCACATGCCGAGGCCGCGCGTCTGGAGGCTGGTGCCGCCGCGGGTCTTCCAGTAGTAGTGCCACAGCAACGCGCCATCGCGGGCGTCGATGGCGTAGACGTTATCGGGCGACGACGCGTAGATGATCCCGTCGACGAAGAGAATCCCGCCGCCCAGCCGGGCCGGGTTGCAGTTGTTCGCGTCACCGTTGCCAAGACCGCCGACGACGATCGGCGCGGCCGCGCCGCCCCCACCGCCGCGTCCGCCGCCGCGGCCACCGCCAAATCCGCCTGTCGCGGCAGCCGGTGGCGTCCCGGTCGGGCCGCATCCGGTGGTAAGGCTCGTGACCCACTTGAGACTGAGGTTCTTGACGGTCGTGGTGTTGACGAGCTTCAGCGCGCTGAAGCGCTTTCCGCTGAGGTCGCCCGAGTAACTGGTCCACTGATCCGCCAGCGGCTTCATGATCTCGGCAGGATCGAGGCCGCCGTTCGGGCCACTCTGACCGGAGAGCAGCGCAGGAACGACCAGCAGTGACGTGACAATCAGAAGTTTTTTCATCGGTGTCGCGCTTTTCATTCCGTGTTTATGCCTGTTCTTCCGCGGCTCTACTTAATCGTCCACAGATACGCCGTGATGTCGTGCATCTTCTTGTTCTCCGGATCGTCGAGCTTCAGCACCATCGTCTTGTGCGCGTCCTTCGGATCCTTGACGTCGACCTTCGGGACGCCGTTGTTGCGTGCGATGGATTTCCGCGTTCCATCCGGCAGCGTGAAGACGACGAGGAAATCGTCCCTGCGAATCAACGTGCCTTCCAGCTTGGAGCCGTCGGCGAGGGTGACGGTCACCGGATTTCCAGCGCCGCCGCCACCGCCCCGGCCACCGGCAAACGCCTGTGTCGAGCCCGCGACCCAGCCGTTCTGGAGCCCTCTCGCGTCCTCGAATTTCGATGCGATGCCCTTGAGATCGCCGGTCACCGAATGACATGACGCGCACAGCGTACCGAATGCCGCCTCGCCGGCTTTCGCGTCGCCCACCAGGACGTTCAGCTCGACGTTCGTCGGATTGCGTCCGGGAGGACTGCCCTGGCCGCCCATGGTGGCGTGAACGCTGTGGATGTATTCGGCGATCGCCACCGAGTCGCCGCTCACCAGCGTGAGCGCGGGGTTGTGTTTGCCGATCGCTTCGCTGACCAGCTCACCCTTCTTGTCCTGCAGGGCGATTCCTGACCGAAGCAGGTTCGTGCCCTTCGGGCCGCCACGAAGATCCGTCGAATGGCAGCTGGCGCAGTTGGCCTCATAAAGAGATTTGCCGCGGACGATGACGTCCTGCGGCGCAAGCTCGCGCGTGTATTGCGTGAAGCCGCCGCGGCGCCCTCCGCCACCCTGGCGGCCGCCTTGGCCTGTGCCGCGCTGGCCACCCGCACCTCGCCCTTCGGCTGGCGGCGTGGGAGCTTGCGCAGCCGGAGTTTGACCCTGAGCGGGCGGGTTTCCCGTGCCCTGCGCGAGCAGTATGCCGGTCGTGCCAACGGCGGTGATGGCAAGTACGGCGACGAAACGGGCGTGCACAGTCATGATTTCAACCACCCTCCAGCGGGTTTGCGGACACTTTGTGCGTTCTCCTTCATGACGACAAATCCGCTCGATCTGCTTACCGCGTATCGGGTGTATCCGAACCGTCCGATAAGGTGTTGGGCCGAATCCGGATAGTCTGGTCGGGTCATATCCCATCGATCGTGAAGGAATTCAATCGTGGCCCGACAGCGGGTCTCACCGTGAGCCTGATTGTGACTGGCGTCGTGGCGGGCGCGAGTATGGGACGGTGACAAAATTGCTGACCCTTCGACGGGGCCTCAGGGTCAGCAATCAGAAATCGGCAATCGTTATTGTGCGTTCTGCGCACCCTTGATCGGAACGGCGACGACCAGCGCGCCCACCCATTGACCAGGATTATTCGTGCTCTGGAAGAATTGCGGCGTGAAGTTCAGATGACACTGCACACACGCCGTGTGGAACGTGTTGCTGAGCGGGACCGATCGTCGGTAGTACCAGGTGTCGTTGACTTTCTGTACCGCTGTGAGAGGTTGCCCCGTCAGGGCCAGCTGCAGCGCGCGGTTCTCGAAACTGCCGTCGGGCCGGTCGTTGTTGCCGCCCAGAAGCGGCCGGAACGTGCCGATGAGCCGCATGTTGCGATTCAGATCGTTGAAGATGAGCGAGATAGCCTGCTTGCCATGCTCGACATTGTCCGGGGTGGTTTCCGCGAATTCCTGGAACAACGCAGCGACCAGCTCGTTGACCATGAGATCGCTGACTGTTTGAGCGAACGCGACGTCGGCAGGAGCCGGCGCGCTGTCAGCGCGAGCGCGCACAATCGTGGTTACGGCTAGCGTTACCGTCAGCGCTGCTATGCTCATCGCGTAGATCATTCGCCGCGTCAGTCGCATGACAGACCTCCTGGAATTGTTGATTGCTGACTGCTGATTGTTTTGAGGAAACAGAGAACATCAAACCGCAATCAGCTACCGGCGGCGAGGCTACACCCCTGCTGCTGAGGCGTCAACGGCGACCGATGTACCGGGACGCCAGTACTGCTGGACGGAGAAGACGAAGGGAGAGGCCTCTTCTTCGTACGTCTTCGTTGACTTCGTTCCTTCGTTGTGAATCTTCTTCGCTCCCCCCTTCCCTCCGTTCCCTCAGATTGCCCGCACCAGCCGGCTGGTGCCGGTATTGCGCACCAGCGCCACCAGGACGATCACGGCCAGCAGCGGAACGAGGCTGGCACCGACGAGGATCGGCCCGAACGAATAGCGATCGGCGACGGCACCGGTCAGGTATGTTGCCGCGATCGTTCCCACACCTGCGGCTGCGCCGCCGAGACCGCTGACGGTCGCGACCGACTGCGGTCGATAGATGTCCGCTGGCAGATTCAGCACCATCGTTGACAGCGCCGCATACGAACACGTCGCGACGGCGAAGCATGCTGTCAGTGCAAACAGGCTGGAGAACAGCAGGCTTGCCATGAGCGTGCTCATGCCGAGACCGCTGACGACGATAACGGTTCTTCGTGCGGCGCCGACCGACATCCCGCGCGAGATGAGATAACTCGAGAAGCCGCCGCCCAGGAAGTTTCCCGCATCCGCCGCTATGAACGGAACCCAGAATGCCAGCAGACCGCGCTCGAGCGAAAAGCCGCGAGAGACCAGATAGATCGCGAACCAATCGGTGATGAAAAACCAGACCGGATCGGTGAGCGCTTTGCCGAGCACGATGCCCCACGTTTGCGGCAAGCGGAGCAACTCTCCATAGCCGGCGCTCGAGCGGCCGCTTGCATCCGATTCATCCGGCGATTGTCGATCCGCGAGGATGTAGTTTCGTTCGGCCTCCGAGATTCTGGGATGGGTCTCAGGCGGATAGTAGAGCGCTCGAAACAGCAGCAGCCAGAGGAAGCCGAGTGCGCCGGTCAAAAGAAATGCCGGGCGCCACGTCCCGAACGTGTTGAGCAGGCCGAGGACCAGAAACGGAGCGACCGCCGCACCGATTGACGACCCGCTGTCGAACAGCGCAACTGCCCAGCCGCTTTCACGCCTCGGAAACCATTCAGCGACCGCCTTGGTTGCGCCCGGCCAGTTGCCCGCCTCGCCAAGCCCAAGCAGGAACCGGAAGAAGCAGAAGGACCGGAGACCACTGGCGAGCGACGTCAGCATGGCGGCGATCGAGTAGAAGGCGACCGTGACGGTGAGACCGGTGCGCGTGCCGACCGCGTCAAGGAATCGTCCGGCGCCCGCCTGGCCCAGCGTGTAGGCCACGCGGAACGAGATGATGACGAGCGCGAAGTCGGCGTTGCTCCAGCTGTACTCAGTCTTCAGGGTCGGCCCGAGCACGCTGAGCGTCTGCCGGTCGATGTAGTTGATGACGGTGGAGAGGAAGAGCAGCCCGCCGATCCACCAGCGCAGACGACCGGGAGGGGACTGTTGGTTTTCGATTGCTGATTGTTGATTGTTCAATCAGCAATCGTCAATCGGCAATCAGCAATTCCTACGACACCATTGCCAGCAGATAGGCAGCCACCAAAGTGCCCACTATCGCACCGCCATAGCACACCGTATTGATCACTTCGTTCAGGTGCTTAATCTGAAGCCCGTCGTACAGCGTGTAGCGAAACCGATGCGCCCAATGGAACAGTGACAGCGAGCACAATAGGAAGAGCGTCAGGCGCGTCAGCGGATTGCTGACGATAGCGAGCAGATGCTCGTACGAAGGCGGCGTCAGCCACCCCAGGGGGAACGCGAGGCGGAACAGGAAGAGCGTCATGGGGATGAACAGCGCTGACATGACGCCACCGGCGCTGAAGAGGAGCCAGAGCATCGGCTCGATCGGTCGCTTGATATGCATGCTTCACCGCCCGATGACGAGCAGTCCCAGGATCAGCAGAGAGACCACGATCCAGCCGTCGTAATTCGCACCCGCGATGAGCGATCCCGGAACGCGTTTGCCGGCGAGCATCCCGCGGAA
>JBKPNQ010000211.1:0-14161 GCA_046732715.1 Acidobacteriota bacterium
AGCTTGAGGCCATCACCAACGACCATGCGGACCACATCCGCCGGCCGGGCACCGATGGCCATCCGGACGCCGATCTCTTGTGTGCGTTGCGTCACGGTGTAAGCGACCACGCCGTACAGCCCGACCGCCGCCAGGAACACCGCGATGGCCGCGAAGACCGTCAGCAGGAGCATCGAGAAGCGACGCTGTGCGACCGATTCAGTGACCGCGTCGGCGAGTGGACTCATGCCGAAGGCCGGCAGGGAAGGATCAATCTCGCGCATCACCTGGCGCACCGATGTGGCGAGCCGCGCGGGGTTGCCGCTGGTGCGAGCCATGATCCACATCGACGAGAAAACGTCTTGCCGGTACGGAACGTACATGGTCGGACCCGGATTTCTATCCAGACCCTCGTGATGGACGCTCCCGACGACGCCGACGATTTCGGTGACGCCAGTGCCGCCATTCCCGATGTCGATCCTGTGGCCGAGTGGGTTCTCGTTCGGGAAGTGTCGATCGACGAAGGCCTGATCGACGACAGCGACCTGCGGCGACGTTTCGGTATCCTGATCATTGAATGCCCGGCCGCGCAGCAAGGGGATGCCGAGGGCGTCGAAGTATTTCGGGCTTGCCACGCGATAGTTGGCTGACGGTTCCATGTTTGGCGGCGGTGCCGGCCTTCCCCGGAACGTGAGCGAGAGGACGTAGTCGCCGCGCATCGGCAGCGTCTGCACCATGCCGGCCGACGCGATGTCGGGCAGCGCCTCCAGCTTTTCGATCAGCGTCGAGAAGAACGCCGCGCGGTTGTGTGGCTCCCGATATGCAGTGTTCGGTAGCGACACCTGGAATGTGAGAACACGCTCGGGGTGGAAGCCGGGATCGACGCTGGTGAGCTTCGCAAAACTCCGAAGGAGCAGCGTCGCACCAACCAGCAAAACGATTGACAACCCAACTTCAAGCACCAGCAACGTGTTTCGCACCCAGCGGCCGGCGGCGCTGCTTGATGTGCGTCCACCTTCCTTCAACACGTGGCCGAGTGTCGCGCGTGACGCGTGCCACATCGGCGCGAGACCAAAAATCAGCCCGCTGAGGAACGACACTCCCGCAACGAACGCGAGCACCGTGGCATCGATCGACAGATCCGCGATGCGCGGAACACTGGTTGCGCTGAGCGATTTGATGGCCGGAATTGCCAGATACGCGATAAGCAACCCGAGGGCACCGCCTGCGACCGCGAGCACGACGCTCTCGGCCAGCATTTGGAGGCAGAGGCGTCGTCGACCGGCGCCGAGCGCCGCGCGGATCGCGACTTCCTTGTCGCGCACCGAGGCGCGGACGAGAAGGAGGTTGGCGACGTTCGCGCATGCGATGAGCACGACGATGCCTACCGCCGCGAGCAGCGTCACCAGCGCTGGGCGGATGTCGCCGACAATGTTCTCGAGAAGCGGCACGACCTTCGCTGATTCGTTCGCACTTTGTTGCGGATACTGCAGCGCGAGCCGCTCAGAGATCGTCTTCATCTCGGTGTTTGCGGTTTCGATCGAGACACCAGGTTTGGTCCGCGCGATGACGCCGATGAAATGTCCGCCGCGCGTGGCATTCGCCGGGTTGAAGGCGAGCGGTACCCAGATCTCCGTCGTCCGCGTTGGGAAATAGAAATCGGGCGGCATCACGCCGATGATGGTGCTCGACGTGCCGTTCAGCGTAACCGGCCGTTCGAGTACGCCTCGATCGCCGCCAAAGCGACGATGCCATGCACCGTAGCTGATGATTGCAACCGTCTGCTTGACCGGCGTAGCTTCCTGCGCCGTAAACGTCCGTCCCAGGAGTGGCTTGACCCTCAACAGCTCGAACAGGTCCCACGACACCGAGGCACTCGGGACACGCTCGGGCCCTTCGGTTCCAGCAATTGTCGTGCTGCCGGAGTTATAGGCGGCGATGTGTTCGAAGACGGCATTTTGCTGCCGCCAGTCGAGGAACGTCGCGGGCGCGACGGAGAACAGTCCGTACTGCGGCACGATTTCGTGTACGCGCACCAGCCGTTCCGCTTCCGGGTAGGGCAGCGGCCGCAGCAGCACGGCATTGACGACGCTGAAAATCGCGCTCGTGGCGCCGATTCCGAGCGCGAGGGTCACGATGGCGATGATGGTGAATGCCGGCGTCTTGATCAGTTGACGAGCGGCGTAGCGCACGTCGCGCAGAAAGTCTGAGAGCATCATCAATCCTCCTCCACGCGTCTGTCCCAGCGTCGTCACTGTGTTGGTGATTCGTTCCATGCGCGGCTGCTTGTTCGTTCGATCCACGTTTGCGACGTCGCGCGACAGCTGTTGCCAGTCGCGGATCTGCGCGCAGGCATGCGCGTCGGCCTCCGCTTCGGACGCGCCGCGCGCGAGCGCCTCGCGATAAAAGTCGTCGAGTTGCGCGCCCAGTTCCCGGATGATTCGTGCTTCGCGGACGGGAGAGTGGGCGGGAAGCTGCAGCCGTTCGCGGACGAACTCGTCCCAGTTACGCACGGTCGGGTCCCATCACGTCGTTGACGGCCGCCACGTAAGCGACCCACGTTCGTTGCTGTTCCTCGAGCACGCGACGGCCTTCAAGAGTCAGTCGGTAATAGCACCGCTCGCGCTCGCCGGCCTTCTCGACCCAGCGGCCCTTGATCCAGCCACGGTTCTCCAGCCGGAGCAGCGTCGGATAAAGCGTCGGCAGCGCGAACTTCAATCGACCGCCGGATCGCTGTTCGATCAGCTTGCCGATCTCGTAGCCGTGCCGCGGACGCTCCTCGATCAGCGACAGCACGAGCATCTCCGTGCTGCCCTTCTTCAGTTCAGCGCTGAACATAGTAAGTGTCCCTACATATTGGGACGTAGACTATAGCACTTTGGTTGACTGCGATCTGCGACGATGGGACGAGTTCAGTTACCGGAGCGCTTTGGGTTGGTATTGAGGGGCTGATGCGCGCGCTCCGCTAGAGAGTTGTTCATTTTGGATGCCCCATCTCCGGGACGACGCGTCCGAGAAACCCTTCGAGCGGCTGCTGATCTCCGCCCATACGCATGTTGTCCATCAGGTTGATCATCCGCGTCTGCTCGAGCGCGGTCGCCACCGGAACCTTTCGCTCACGAATCAGATAGGCGGCCCAGAGATGACTTGCGCGCCAGGCAATGGTGCAGTGGAGGAGCACCTTGCCGTCCGCCGCTGCCATGGCCGCCGCGAAGGTGTCGAGTTCCTTCGGTCCGTACGGATGGTCGGCGGTGCCGCGCATTGGAATGTAGACGTACTTCATTCCGAGCTCTTTCACGAGCGCGGCCTCGTCGAACCCCACACGCGCCATCTCCTCCGGCATTCGCAGATTCACGACCGTCGTCACGCCCTTGGCGCTGAGCTCGCGGAGGCCTCTTTCCGTCGGCTGGCCGCCAATGAACATGTCGTCGCCGACGCTCACGAACTTCGCCTGAAACAGTCCCGACACGTCGAGGTTCACCGGGTTTGGCACGGGCCCGGTCTTGTCCTTCCCGACGATGCTTTGGGCGCCGGCGGGAAGGGCAATCAGGATGGTCAGCGCACTTGCCGAGAGGTAGCGAAAGATCAAACTCATTAGCTGGATTATCGCTCAGTATGCTGGCGGCTGCAGTCTGGTCATAAAGACCAAAAAGTCTGGAGGTCGCCAGAACATCGCTGCCTCGCAACCCGCCTTCCCGCTACTCCTGACGTAATCATTGGGATTTTCGTACACCTGCGGTCGGCACTGCGCTTGCGCTAATCGAGCGTATGAAGAAAACGCAGCGCATGATTCGCATCCTGCGTGCACAGTGGACCGTTCTGAAAAAGAAGTGAGGATATGGTGAAGGACGAAGATTCGGTGGTGATCGCCGGCAAGCGTTTATGGCTTCGTTAGCGGCCACAGAAGCCACAGTAGGCCTACCCTCGTCGCGCGCAAGCGTGCCCACAAATGGCTCAGCCCGGAGCTCAGCGCGTCGGGATCACCGAGTCGAATCGACGGGCATCTTGCGCGCCGCTCTCCATCACACAGCAGGACGTGATTCCGGGTCGCTGAGATAGACTCCGAGACGCGGACGTAGCGACGGCTGTGCGGCGAGGGCGCGCGCGCAGAGCGTCGCTATTGGAAGCGACCGCATTGTTTCTGGTACCCGCACCGGCTTGGCCACTGCATGGCCCGGTTGGCATCACAGGTGACGCCATGCCTGATGCGTTCGAACGGTCGATTGCTCCGTGGATCCGATTCGCCGGGGTCGTGCTCGTAATCGCGGTGCTGTACTGGGCGCAGGCCGTCCTGGTGCCGGTCGCGCTCGCGCTGCTCATCACGTTCGTGCTGTCGCCGCCGGTGACGTTCCTCCAGCGGCGGATCGGGCGCGTTCCGGCCGTCCTGGTCACCGTCGCACTCGTCTTCACTGTGCTTGGACTGGCCGGATGGGGCGTGGCGTTGCAGATGTCGAAGCTCGCCGGCGATCTTCCGCGGTATCGCGCAAACATCCGAGAGAAGATTAGTGATATCCGTGGCGCGAGCCGCGGCGGATCGATGGAGCAGGTCCAAAAAACGGTCGACGAGATCCAGAAAGAGGTCGCGGGCGCTCAGGCCCCCCGCGGGAATGCGCGCGAGCCCGTGATCGTCCAATCGCAGCAGGTGTCCGGCCTGACCGATTTTCCGTCCTGGATCGGTCCGGCCGTGGGACCGCTTTCGACAGCGGGATTCGTAATCACGCTGGTGATCTTCATGCTGTTGGAGCGCGAGGAGCTGCGAGGCCGCGTCATCGGCCTGGTCGGCCATGGCCACCTCGCCGTCACGACCAAGGCCTTCGACGAAGCCGCGAGCCGCGTCAGTCGTCAGCTCCTGATGCAGACGCTCGTGAACATGATCTATGGCATCGCGATCGGCGCCGGGCTATGGGCGCTCGGCGCGCCGTACCCACTGCTCTGGGCTGCGCTTGGCGCCGCGCTCCGTTTCGTGCCTTACCTGGGGCCGATTGCGGCTGCGGCCGGCCCGATTCTGGTCAGCCTCGCCGCGCTCTCCGGATGGACTCGACCGCTGTCAGTTATGGGGCTGTTCGTCGCAGTGGAACTGTTCACGAACCTCGTTCTCGAAACGATCCTTTACGCTGACGCCGCGGGCGTGTCGCAGGTAGCTCTGTTGGTTGCCGTTGCGGCCTGGACATGGTTATGGGGATCGATGGGCTTGCTGCTAGCCACGCCGCTGACGGTGTGCCTCGTCGTACTCGGAAAGCATGTGCCCGGTCTGGAATTCCTGTCCACGCTCATGGCCAATTCGCCGGCGCTGGCGCCGGACGTCACTTACTACCAGCGCCTTCTAGCACGTGATCAGAGCGAAGCGGCGGAGATTGTCCAGCGCCACGCCACCAGTCAGTCAATCGAGACCGTCTATGACGCACTGATGCTTCCGGCGTTGAACTACGCGGAGCGGGATCGCCTCGAGGGACGATTGTCGGACGCGGACGAGCAGACGGTGATCGAAGGAACCGGCGAATTGCTGAACGACGTTGACGATCTGACGCGGGCGCTGCGTCCTTCGTTCTCGCCTGCCAGCGGTAGCGACGGTGACTCAGACGCTGAAGAGATCGTTTCCGCGCCGGCGCCGGTGGAGGTGATCGGGTACGCTGCCAACGGCCAAGCTGACGCCACCGCTCTCACGATGCTGGCGCAACTCGTCGCGACCGAGGGCATCAGCCTGCACGTAATGTCTGTGCGTCTGCTCACGGCGGAAATCGTCGATCTCGTGCAAACGCGCCAGGCCAATCTGGTGTGCATCGCGGACCTTCCCCCGAGTCCTCCGTCGAAAACACGCTACGTCGTGCGGAAGCTGCGCGCCGCCCTGCCGGATCTCAGGATACTCGTCGGCCGGTGGGCTCCCCCCGACCTGGCGGACGAGGATCGGTCGACATTGGTCGACGCTGGCGCGACTCATGTCGCTGCGACCCTAATCGAGACGCGAAACCAGCTGCGTATGCTTGCCGTGCACGAACGTCAGCGCTCCGCTTCGGTTTCACTTGACGCAAGTTCGTCGCCGCTCACCAGCGCACCGCAACCGATCCACGGGTGAGAAGGTGTGGAAACAGCCGGGCGCTTACCACTTCTTGCCTTCGTGTCTTGGCAACGATCAGCGCGTCCGGAGTGTATTAAGGCTCACCGGTCACGCCGAGGAATCCCTTCACCCGCTCTAAGTCCTTGTGCACAGCAGTGCGAGATTTGCCCTTCGTGCTCGCCGCATACCAAGCGAACACAGCGGGACTTGGAGAATACTTGTTGCCATTAGCAATCGCATGGCCCTCGCGCTGCAAACGAGCCAAACCTCGGTCGAGCTCTTCGTCGGTGAGAATCGCGTGATTGATAAAATCGCCGATGGCGCGCAGCCGGTCGCGGTCCGCCGGTTCCCACGAGTAAATGAGAGATAACAACAACCATGCATCTGACCGCTCGAACATCGGTTGCAGCCCTGTTCTCTTATAGTGTCGCAGTCATACGCGTCCCATTGCACCTGTGCCAATCCTGACGTCGGGCGACAACGCGTCGATGATCGGCGCGAAGATTCGCGCCGTGACGCGTGAAGAAGAAGATGGGGCTTGGACTACGTTAGAAGCCGGTCAGCATCCAGACGTTACTTTGTTGTGAATTGACGTTTATCGCGATGTGTTTCGAGTCCGGCGACGCCACACCTTCTGAAACCGTCAGCGTGGCTGGCGCCCACAAGACCTTGACTAATCCACTCCGAGAAACCGTCACCAGCTTCCCACCGGAAGTGGTATCAAACCCGCGCGAGTCGGTAGTGAGAAACCCAGTTCCGTCAGGTAACCAGTTTAGAGACCACAACTTCGTGGCTCCTTGCGCGACTATATCAATGGCTCGTTTTCCTGTGAACGAGATCACTCGAATACGGTTCTGAATGCCATTCTCAGCCGGCTGAATATAGGCAAACGCATCGCCATCCGGCGAAAGGCGACGTCCTCCATTGTCGAGAGGAAAACGGGTGAGTTGGGCGCCTTTGCCGTTGAGCGCATGGAGCGATGAAATAACGAACGCCCCATCCTGTGCTTCAGTGAGAGCGCATCGGCCATGCAGCGCGCACTGGATCCGTGCCGTTTGACTTACATGGGGCAGCAATACTTCTGCGGCTCCGCCGGTCAGAGGAATCCGCATGATGCTCCCATCCCCAGCGCTGCGATCTTCGTAGAGAACCCAACGACCGTCGCTGGTGACAGCGGCAGATGTCTGATTTCCGGGACCCGTGAGAAATGGCTCCGCGACACTGCTGCCGACCGCTTGCTTGAAAATATCTGAGCTGCCGTTTCTGGTGGAACTTATAAGCAGCGTTTTGCTGTCAGGCATCCAGCTACGCGCCAGGTCGTCGCGTTCGTTCAGGGTCAAACGTCGTGGCGCGATGATCGCTCGATTTTGAATGTCGTAACCTGCCACGTACGTGTCGGTTTGAAGCGACAAGCTCAGAAATACAATCCGGTCTGCGCTCGTGGCCGCACTTAGAATGTACGGGCTCGCCGCCCCCGACGTCAGCCGACGTGGAGCATCTTGAACAACTCCTCTCTCGTCCGTGTGAAGTTTCCACAGTTCAACGTCCGTCGACGGACCCGGAGCGGCGCCGGGTGGCAGCATCGCCATGACGATGTTCCCGCCGGGCAGCTCGATCGCATCGTAGATAACCTGATCGCGAGGTGCGCGGAAGACTTCCCGCCGCGCGCCACCCTCGGCCGGCACACTCTCAAGCGCCCCCACAGCGCTGACGAAGAGAATGCGCTTTCCATCGACACTCCAATTCGCCGTCGTGATATTCCCGCTTGCGACGCATAATGGCGGGGCGCCGTTCATCGGGTCGACATTCAACCTTGTTATCGAAGGACGTGTGTATTCAATTTTCAGTAACCGAATTCCATCCGGCGCTACTCGTACTCGAGACGCGATAGGCCAAATCGCACCCGTGCGATACCGTTCCTGACCGACCAGTGAAATCGTCCAGCCCGCACAGGACCGCTCGTCGCACTCTCCGGCCACCACGCTCGACGAGTCCGGCTTCCAACCGATAATGTCCATTCCTCGCGTGTTGGCAAGACGGTGCGTCTCCCCCCCGTCAATGAGCCGTACCTGTAGTCCACTCGGATCGGCAAAGGCGAGATAACGGCCGTCCGGCGAAATGTGCGCGGACGTCACGTGCATGTCGGCAGAATTGTTTGTGAGACGTATGAGGGTCGGCTGCGAAGCTTCAATATTCGGGCCGTTGCGACCCGCTGTACTGACGCGATTGCGAGTGGTGAAGGTCACCAACAGCAAAACAGCCACAAATGTCGCCGCCACACACAGCGCGACAGCGAGGCGAACAATTAACGATAGCTGAGCGCGATTACGGCTCGGTGCTCCATTCCCCGCATTCCGGAGTGAACGAATCACGGTGATCAACTCAGCCGCACTCTGCCACCGCTCTGCAGGGTTCTTCGCGAGACACCTGTGGATGGCCTGTTCCAGCACTGGGGGCGTCAGCGGTCGCCGTTCGCTCACGGCAGGCGGCTGCGACGTTAGCACGGATGCAATGAGCCTGGGTTTGTTCGCGTCTCCAAAGGCCGGCTCACCCGTGGCCATCTCGTACAGCACTGCGCCGAGCGCGAATATGTCGCTGCGTTCATCCGCCCGACAGTGCTCCAGCTGCTCTGGAGACATGTACTGGAGAGTCCCGGCGATCTCCTCGTCAGCGGTGGTAAGCGTTGTTGCCGCCGACGCTGTCGAGGCGTCCGCGCCGTCGACCGGCGGCGCCGTGAAGCGCGCGAGGCCGAAATCGCATAGTTTCGTTCCGTCCTTCGTTAGCAGGATGTTCCTGGGCTTAAGGTCTCGATGAATGACACCCTGCCGATGCGCGTGGTCCAGGGCCGAAAGGGTGTCCTCGGCGATGCGTAACAATTCAGGAAAGTCGAGTGGGCCATTCAGAAGCCGATCGGCAAGCGTGTTTCCTTCGATGTACTCGAAAACAAGAAAGTCACGACCGTCCGCGTCTCCGACGTCGAGTAACGTGCAGATGTGTGGGTGACTCAAACGGGCCACCGCCTGCGCCTCTCGATCGAATCGGACGCGCATTGCTCCTTGTTGCGCAAGGCGCGGCGCCAGCAACTTGATCGCGACGCTGCGGCCGAGTCGCGTGTCGGTTGCGCGATAGACCTCGCCCATGCCACCAGTCGCGACATGTCCCAAGATTTCGTAGTGACCGAGGCGGGTGCCGGCGGCAAGCGTCGCCCGTTCCGCACGGTCGACCGGCGGCAGTTCGATCGCAGGACGTTCGCAGAAGCTGCCGGCCTGGTCGTACGCAGCGAGAAGCGCCAACACTTCTGCACGCACGGCGCTGTCGTCGGCACACAAACGCGATAATACGGTCACGCGTTCAGGCGGCGGCTGATCCAGTATTTGTTGGAAGACTTGCTTGATGCGCTGCCAGCTCGGCAGCTTGGGGTTCTTCGCCATTGGACTCGCGTATCGTGCGAAATCACGCGTCAGCGGTTGACCGGTCTTATGGAGATCCGCCGAAAGAGCCACGCTTTCGCCGTTTGCCAGTCGCGGGTGATTGTTGATCGCGACGCTCCGACCACCAGCGCCACTTCCTGTTCCGACAGTCCACCGAAGTACCTGAGTTCCACAATTCGCGCGAGCCGCTGATCGAGTGCCTCGAGGTCGGTGAGCGCGTCGTCCAGATCCAAGAGTTTGCAGTCGGGCGGCTCAACCGTGGCCGACCACTCGTGGAGGAAGACTCGCCCACTCATCTCCGGCCGTTTCGCCGCCCGATGGGCTCGCGCGTGATCGACGAGGATTCGCCGCATCATCTGCGCTGCAATGCCAAAAAACTGTGCGCGGTTCTTCCAGTCGGTGCGGTCCTGCGCCGCCAGGCGCAGGTACGCCTCATTAACGAGCGCCGTCGGCTGAAGCGTGTGGCTCCCACGCTCACGACGAAGATGTGCGGCTGCGAGGCGACGCAGCTCGGCATAGACCACGGTCATGAGCTGGTCGCGCGCTTTGAGATCCCCACGTCCCCATGCACGGAGAAGAACGCTCACGCCGCTTCGCTCGGTGCTACCCACAGTCCACCGGCCCTCTTTCAATGCGACGTTTCAAAGGTCTTATCGCGAACGCGTGTGTCGCGGCTCCGAATGATGCAGTTCGGACCGATTTGCCGCGTTAGATGTCAAGCCTCGTTTTGCGGAAGCCGAGAAAGCGGCGGCATCCAAGGAGGTGGTCATCGGCAGCAAATCTTAGCACTGATGAATCCGAGGAGCTCGCCAACAGCTCAGCGATACGCGAGCGCTGCGCGTTCTCCTGACAACATGAACTAACGGCTGCTGCTGCTGCTGCTGGTACACCGCCACAGCCACGATCCAAAGAGGAGCCGACCATGCGCGTAACCGTTGCTAACGCAGTCACGGCGCTGCTAATGGCGTGCTGCCAAATCCGCCATCGCCGGCGGGCCTGTACGGGCTGGAGAATGCAGGCACCGCTGCGATCCACTTGGTGGTTCGTGCGCACGGGCCTTCCGATCCGCATCTGCTTCCGGATCGTCAGATCAATTCGTTTCTCGGCGGTTGTTCCAGCAATCCATGCATGAATGTGCAGGCTTCCATCCACGAACCGCAATAGGGCGCAATCGAGCTCGCGTGCATACGCTGTTCTGCACGGCGGTGTCGATGCTCGACAGCGTGAGCACGTCCGTGACAGGTTCGCCGAGCGATCCGCTGGCTCGAGCGGCTCGTCGGCGAATCTGTTCGGATCGCGATCGCCCGTCGTCCCCATGTGTCAGGTGCCCAATTCGCGGATGCGGAGCCGGTCTTCCGGCGCGTTGAACCCTTGGCGACTACCCGCGAGTTATGTGTCCACGCACCTTAAGGATCAATGTTGTGACGCTGGCGGGGACTCGTCGACAAGGCTTACCGTGAAGGCCGCGGGCGCCAAACCGCGTCCGGGTTCCATCTGGGGCGGTCGGGTTGTCGGGCGACGCGGTAGCCGACTTCGAGCAGAATCTGGGGTCTTCCACGGCGCCGAGTAGATCCCAATCGGGTTTGATTACGTCCGATGCATCGTGATAGTTGTTGGCGATAGCTTGATCAGCGCACCTGCTTTGTCCTTTCAAGTCGCGCCCAGAATCGCCACGTGAGCCGCTTGGGTTCCACGGCGCGCCTCATTGCGACCAGATGGCGCGTGCGCTCGAACAGTGGCAAGAAATTCATCGGTCTTCTCCTGTGGCGACGGGCGGGCCGGCGGCCCGCCCGGCCCGTTGCCCACTGCCGAGGGCCATTTTTCGAGCCCTGCACTGTTGCCCTTTACCGTACCGTCCGCGGTTCTCCGTAGATGAAGTCGTCCATGATCACGAGATCGCGCGCCGGTCCATGGTCGCGGTCCGACACGTCGGCCGCGTCAGAGCCAAGGGGCCCATGTCCAGACCGGATGTCGACTGCCGCGACGATCTCGGAGGGGAACTTGACGCCGACGAACGAGAAACCTTCGGGGCACGCTGGCGCGAGGTACACGCCCAGACTGTTGCCATTCGCGCCGAGCAGCTTGATGGAGGCCGACCCGATCTGGTCGACGTCCGAAAACACGACGCCGAAGCCGGTCGAGCGCGCGGGCGTTTGGGTTCCCGCGACGAAGAAATCCACTCGGCTTTCGGCGCTCCCGATCGCGCTGAATGTTCGGATCGGACTGAACGCGTTGAATTGAGCATCGTAGGTCTGGTTGATGAACCTGAAATCGTTGTCGCTGACGCTGAGACCGCTGCCGTCGGTTGAGAACACGACGCCTCGTGCGCGCGGGCTGAAGTTCTGATTGAAGAAGTCTCCAGGGAAGGTCGACGTGTTGGTGAACCCTGGCGGCACCGCGTCCCAGTTGATTTCGCGGCGTCCGCCCGTCTCGCCGACCTCGCCGGGCACGTTCGGGTTGAGCGCCCCGAGCGCCGTTCGGAAGTCTGTCAGCGCGGCATTGATATCGCACGCCGCAGCAGAGATCGATGGCTGCGCGCGCTCGCTGGCATTGGAGAACTCCGACGCCGTGGCGGTCGTCGACGCTGCGCCTGCTGGACGACCTTCATCAGGACTGACTGGCGAGCGCCGGTCGCACGCGACCGTGCCGCAGAGACCAATGGCGGCCACAATTGCGATCATCTCATTCGTTACTTTCATCACTGGACTTTCCTCGGAAAACGGAGAATTAGTGTGATGCAGGCAGACATTTCGCAACGGCGCCAGCGCGCGCTCTCCGCGATCGCCACCTGCACAGCGGACTGACGGATGTTGAACTTCGCGGCTCGCTCGAATATTCCCGTCTTGATAGGACAGACGGCCTGGTTGTCTTTCACGGCAACGCCGTGTTTCCTCGTCGCTGCCCGTAAATGACGTATCTGATTTTCAGTCCTGGGCCGCAACAGGCCGGAGAATGACAGAGAGTCAAGGCTAGACGCCTAAGGTCTCCTTGAGGAGTCTAGAGAACTCGACTCCCTTGAAACATGATGGCGACGTCGACGCGGCCCAGTCCGGCTCGGCCCCCGCACGCCGCGGTGAGTTGCATGGAGGCGCTCGCGACACTGTGATGCCAGACGTCGCCGCCGAACACGTCTTTCTCCTGTGACGCGACGGGGCAGCCGACGAAGTCTTCCAGCGCAGCCCGCCCTGTCGCTTGCGCCACTTTCATGCGGAACTAGAACACGATGCTTTCAGCAGTGGGCAAACCGCTACTGTATGCCTGACCGTCAAACGTCCCTGAGAGCGAACGACAGAACGCGGCCTCCACCGTCTCTGAGCAGAATCCGTCGCGTCGTGAGCTACACGACGACATCGGCGTGCGTGGCTGGAGCTCGAGTCGGCCGCTGATGTCCTGCCGTGCTGCACCGTCACCTGGAGTTCGCCCGGACAATCAATGAAGCCGCGGTAGGGCGCATTGGGAGGATCGTCGCCGTGCGCGATCGTATCCGGTTCATAAATGCCGGAACGTCCACTGACCGCGGTACGTTCCCACGATCGAGCGTTCCGGTCTGCGCGGACCTGCGGGGGTGCAGCCAGCGCTCCGGCAAACAGAATCAAGACGATCGCGCCGCGGCGCAGCGGCAGCTTCGAGAGGGCCGAGGCACAGCGCGCCGCCGTGCAAACGGCGATCCGCATCAGCTCCGTCGTGTCAGCGCGCCGTCCCTTCGCCGCGGCGCCGTTCTTCGATGGTCTTGGTCGTCGCCTGACGAATCCGTATGGGTGCGCCTGCTGATGCGGAAGAGAGGGTTTGAACCTCCACGACCTTGCGGCCACAAGCTCCTGAGACTTTGTTTCCTTGTCGGCCGACCACGGCTGACCGCGTCCCCTCAGGGCTCTTCATCCTACATTGCGTCCGTTCATGGCGGCTCAAAGCTGCTGTTCCCGCCTCCGATTGTAAGAAGTTGTAAGCCGTCTCCGGAAAAATAATCCGCGCTGAATCCGTCGCAACACAACTGACAAACCGTCTCGCTGCCAAGGGTCGCGTTTCTGCTTCGCCAGATCAGGTGTGTGCGCGGAGAGACGCTATACGCATACGAACGCTACTAATGCTACAAACGCTACTACTTACCTGAGGTTCGCAGGATTTCGAGTGATTTCCGCGAGACGGCGGAGCAGGCCATTGAATTGGCTTTCGCCGAACACCCTGCAGTCATCGTGCGTGACTAGTCAGGCGACGGTCGTCGCGGTAGGCGTGACGAGCGAGGGCGAGCGCCAAATCCTCGGGGTCGACGTCGGGCCCTCGGAAGACCGAGCGCGTCAGGTGGAACATGAACGGCCGGACACTGATCACCACAGCGTCCGCGTTGAGCCCGCCGCAGCGTCTCGCGAACGGCAGGAGCGATTGCGGCGGCCCTGCGGGTGTTCGAATGACAACGGCCATGCTTGACCACGAGTGCTGAGCGTGCGCGCACGCCGGCATCGGATCGACACCGATGGCATCAAGTCGCGCCCGCGAGCCAGTCCCGCTGTGATTCTAGACACCCTCCCGGGTCAGACCCTCCCTTGACAAGCCTCAGGGAAGCGTCGATACTTCAGCCAGCTATACATAGCTGGCTGTTGATATGCCCAAGCACACGAACGACCGCCTGCAAGGCACGCTCGACCTGTTGATCCTCAAGATCCTGACTCGCTCCGGGGCGCAGCATGGCTACGCCATC
>JBKPNQ010000212.1:0-6321 GCA_046732715.1 Acidobacteriota bacterium
CGCGGCGCCGGCCGCGGCAGATCCGATTTCCATTACCGAGCGCGTGACCTGGTCGGAGAACGGACATCAATATGCGGTTGTCCCTGCCGAATTCGTGACGTGGGAGGAGGCTTCGTTGGCGGTCACGGGGATGTTCGGACCGCGCTGGTACCTCGCGACGATCACCAGCGCGCAAGAGCAGAACTTTATTTCTTCGCTCGCGCTCCCCGGGGTCGAGTACTGGCTCGGTGGATTCCAACCGCCGCTCATGGTGCCTCCGGATGCGGAATGGACCTGGGTGACCACTGAGCCGTTCGTCTATAGGAATTGGGCGCCCTTCGAACCGAACGATATCGCCGGTCCCGCCAGCGAGCAGCACCTCGCGATGTGGGGCGAGATGGCCTCCCTCACGTTTCCGCGGCCGCGTGGCACCTGGAACGACGAGTACTATCGTCTTGATATCTCCGGCTACGTTGCCGAAACGTCGAACCCCATCCCGGAGCCTGGAACGTTGCTGCTCGTGGCGACAGGAATCGTCGGATGCGCGAGCCGCCGTGACCGCAGGAATCGCGCCCAGCGTTCCGATCGCCGCCGCGTACTTGCGACCGGCTGACGACACTGGGGCTCGGCAGCCGTCGCGGCGAGCTCGCGGCAGAACTCCACCAAGCTGGACGCACCGTTGCCGCACCGCGGCGATCTTCTTCGGCGCCGCCGTCAGCGCGGTGTGGCCGTCCTGTTGGATGCGGGCGACCGACACCTGGACTGCCTGGGATCGAGTGAGTGCCAACCGTGTCAGAGGTGCCAAGAGTGCTGGGCGAGCTGGAGCGCATTTCTGTTTGTCTCCGCCGCAACATCAGCCTAGAGTATTGCGCACTATGACCAGACACCACTCCTTCGCTCTTACCGCCGTGTGGATGCTCGCCCTCGGCCTGGCTGGAAATGCCCAGCCGGCCAAGGGAGTTTCCTTGTTCAATGGAAAGGATCTCGCCGGGTGGAAGATTCCCACCGGTGACAACGGCCACTGGAAGATCGTGGACGGCGTGATCGATTACGACGCCGAAAGCGAGTCGACGGCCACTGACAAGAGTCTGTGGTCTGAGAAGTCGTACGGCAACTTCACCCTGCACGTCGACTGGCGGATCAAGGAGACGCCGTACGTGAACCCGAACGTGCCGATCATCCGCTACGACGGCACACACAAGAAAGCCGCCGACGGCAAGGAAATCCGGATCTCGGTTCCCGATTCCGATTCCGGCATTCTGCTGCGCGGTACGAGCAAGGCGCAGGTGAACATCTGGTGCTGGCCGATCGGATCCGGCGAGGTCTATGGCTATCGCACCGACGAGAAGATGCCGCCTGCGGTGCGCGCCGCCGTCACGCCCTCGAAGAACGCAGACCACAACGTCGGCGAGTGGAACACCTACGACATCACTGTCCGTGGCAATCGTCTGACCGTCGTCCTCAACGGCCAGACCGTGATCGATGCGGCTGAATTGCCGGACTTGCCGGCGACCGGGCCAGTCGGGCTGCAACACCACGGCGCGAAGAAGGGCGGAGTGTGGACGAGCCCCCCTGCGCTCGTGCAGTTCAAGAACATTTCGATCGAAGAACTGAAATAGCCGGAAGGAGCCCGCTCATGTCGGAGCCATCGACCGGGACTGGTATCGACCGCCGCGATTTCGGCCGGGTGACGCTCGGTGCATTCGGAGCGGCCGCGCTCGCCGGCCAGAGCGCACAGACGGTGGCGCAGAAAACTGGTTCGACGATCAAGCTCTGCGTCCAGTCTTCCGCGACCCCTTCGGACGAACAGCTGCTGTTTCTCAAGCAGCTGGGCGCCGACTACGTCAGTGTGGCCTCGACACCGGATCTGCGCACTGCCGAAGGCTTCATGCAAATCAAGAAGCGCTACGCCGACGGCGGGATCACCGTCTACAACATCGGCAACACGAACGTGCACAATATGCCGGAGGTGACGCTGAACCTGCCCGGGCGCGACCAGAAGATTGAGGAATACAAACAATACCTCCGCAATCTGGGCAAGGCGGGCCTCACCTATACGACCTACGCGCACATGGGCAACGGTATCTGGACCAGCGGCCGCTCGCCGGTGCGCGGCGCATCAGCGCGCGAGTTCGACGAAAGCAGCCCGGACGCGCGGGGCAACTGGGATGGGAAAGTGTTTTCTGGCCCGCTCTCGCACGGGCGCGAGTTCACCACGGACGAGATCTGGGAGAACTACACGCACTTCATCAAGCAGGTGGCGCCGGTTGCCGAACAAGCCGGCGTGCACATCGGCATCCACCCCGACGATCCGCCGGTTCCGGTGCTTGCCGGTGTGCCGCGCTGCATCTTTGGCAATTTCGAGGGCTACAAACGGGCGATGGAGATCGCCAGCAGCCCGAACGTCGGCATCTGCCTCTGTTGCGGGACCTGGCTCGAGGGGGGCAAGAAGCTGACCGGAAAAGATCCGGAGGAGATGATTCGCTACTTCGGCGCGCGGAAGATCTGGAAGATCCATTTCCGCAATGTCAGCGCGCCGCTGCCGCACTTCGTGGAAACGTTCATGGACAACGGCTACTACGACATGTGGAAGATCATGAAGGCGCTCCGCGATGTCAACTTCGACGGCATCGTCATTCTCGACCACAGCCCGACGATGGTGGGCGGGAATTATGCGCAGACCGCCTACGGGTTCGCCTACATGAAGGCGCTGCTCAATCGCGCCAACGCCGAGGCCAAGGGGTAAGCGCGTGGTGAAGATCCGACCGATGGCGGCGAGCGATGCAGATCGTGTCGCGCATCTCATCACGCAGTTGGGCTATCCATCCACCAGCCAGCAGATCGCTCAGCGCTTTGAACGGATCGACGGCCAGTCGAACCAGGCGCTTTTCGTCGCCGACGACGAAGGCCAAGTCGTCGCGTCGGTTCACGTGGCGGCCAATCCCTACCTTGAAAACGACGCCTCCGCCGAGATCCTCGGCCTCGTCGTCGCTGACGGGTACCGCAGCCACGGGATTGGGAAAGCGCTCGTGTCAGCCGCGGAGGCATGGGCCGCTGCGCTCGGATGCGCGATGCTGCGCGTGCGCTCGAACACGATCCGCACGCGCGCGCATGGATTCTACGACCGTGCCGGCTTCCAGCGCGTCAAGACGCAGCTGTGCTTCGAGAAGGCACTTGACTAAGCAGTAAGTCGTCGCGATGAGCCGACGCGAGCGACCGAGCGAGCGCTGGCAGGCGCTGGGGGTGGGGCCCCCAGCGCAGAGTAAGAAATGCAGACTCCTACGATGGCCTCACCCCCGCGTCCTTTAAGTACTGCGTCATCGTCTTCGCGTAATGCGGGAAGGCCACCTCGGGCTCCTCGATTTCGGGGTGCCACTTCTTTTCCCATTCGAAGCAGTAGTAACCCTTGTAGCCGGCACGGGCAAGCACCTGAACCTGGGTCGAAACCGGGACCTCGCCGGTGCCAGTCAGCACGTACCGTCGATCGGTGCCCGACGGCTTCGAGTCCTTGAGATGCGTGTGACGCACCCAGCGTCCCAGGGCTGCGTAGGTGTCCGCCGGAGGCTCGTGCCCATCGACGAACGTATGGTGCGCGTCCCAGAGCAGGGCGAAGGCGTCCGACCCCACGCCTTTCAGTACAGCCTCGATGTCCTTGGAATGCGTATAGTCCCCGTGCGATTCCTGCAGCACCGTGACGCCAGCTGCCTTCGCGTACGCGGCCATTTGCCGGAACCCGTCGATCACCCGCGCGAGCACTTCATCGCGCGTACCATCCGCCGGCAGCCGATCGCCGAACATGCGGACGTACTTGACCTTCATGGCATGCGCGAGGTCGATGAATCGGCGTCCTTCATCGAATGCCTTCTCACGGGCCGCACCGGTCTCGTGCATGGCTGCCGACGCGCCGAGGTCGGAGATCTCGATGCCGAGCGCCGCAAGGTCCTTCAACGTGGCTGCCAGCTGTGAGCCGGAGAGCGCCGGCACCTTCGTCAGGTCCATTTCTCCGGCGACTCCCCGCAATTCAACCGCGGCGAACCCCAGCCGGTCGGCTGTTTCGAGGATCGTCTTCCAACTCCACGCCGGACAGCCAAGCGTCGAGAACGCGATCGGATATCGCGGCGCGCGGCGGATTCGTCCGAGCGACGGCGCAGCCAGGCTCGCGGCCAGAGCGGTCGTGAACGTGCGTCGGGTCATGTCCATGCGCGGATTATAACGAGCGCGAGGTGTCGCCAATCAATTAATCACTCCAACCGGTTTCCAACAGACTCCCCGACACGCGCTCGCAGGCTCCCGAAGGTCCCAGGGCACCCGAACCCGTCAGCCAACACTTCGACCCCACGTGAGCGCCGTTCATACCTTCGTACTGGCTGCCGATTGTCATCTTCCTCTACGCTCCTGACACGACATGGGTCAGGAGGTGTGGGATGTCTGGAAGATTGTGGCGACAGGCTGCGACCGTCCTCGTCGTGATTGCGTGCGCCATACCGGCTCTGGTCCTGGCGCAGGCACCCGCCGGCGACAAGGTCCCAATCACAACGCCGTCTCAGGAAGCGCGCCAGTTGTATCTGGATGGCCGCGACCTGCTCGAGAAACTTCGCGGAACGGATGCGCGGCGACTCTTCGAGCAAGCGGTCGCCAAGGATCCAAACTTCGCGCTTGCCTACGTCGGTCTCGCCAACACATCGGGAACGAACGGCGAGTTCGTCGACGCGACGTCACATGCAGTGGCGTTGGCAGACAAGGTCAGCGAAGGCGAGCGGCACCTGATCCTCGCGCTCGAATCCGGAATGAAAGGCGATCCGACCGGGAACCTGAAGCACCTCACGGATCTGGCGGCGCTCTTTCCCAACGACGAGCGCGTGCACAATCAGCTTGGCAATCTGTATTTCGGCCGGCAGGAATACTCGAGCGCCATTTCGCACTACGTGAAGGCCACCTCGATCAATCCATCGTTTTCGACACCCTACAACCAGATGGGCTACGCCTATCGCTTCCTCGAGAAGTTCGACGATGCCGAGAAGGCGTTCAAGAAATACACCGAGTTGATTCCGAACGATCCGAACCCGTACGACTCCTACGCGGAGCTGCTGATGAAGCGAGCGCGCTTCGACGACTCGATCAAGGCGTATGAGAAGGCGCTCTCAATCGATCCAAATTTCGTGAATTCCTACGTCGGGATCGGCAACGACTATCTTGCGATGGGGAAAACCGATCAGGCGCGCGAGACGTTTGCCAAGCTCACGGCACGGGCGAGGAATACCGGCGAACGACGGCTGGCGCACTTCTGGAACGCGGCGTCGTACGTGCACGATGGAGCTACCGATAAGGCCATCGCCGAGTTGAAGGCGGGCTACGCGCTTGCGGAGGCCGAACACGACGCCGGCACGATGTCGGGCGATCTCATTCAGATGGGTGACGTGCTCCGCGAAGCCAATCGCCTCGACGACGCGCTCGGAAAGTATTCAGAGGCAGTGAAGATGATCGAGGACTCGCAGCTTCCCGAACAGGTCAAGGCGGCGACGAAGCGCAACAACCTGTTCGAAGAAGGGCGCGTGGCAGTGGCCAAGAATGATTTGACGACGGCCAAGGCCCGGGCGGCCGAGTACCAACGTCAGGTAGAGCCGCGCCGGGCGCCGTTCGAAGTGCGGCAGCAGCACGAGCTGGCCGGCTTGATCGCGATGGCGGAGAAGCGATATCCCGCGGCAATGGAGGAGCTGGGCCAGGCGAATCAGCGCGACCCGCGGGTGCTCCTGCTGATCGCCCGCGCGGCTCAAGCGGCGGGCAACAACGAGCGCGCCGCCACCTTCGCAAACAAGGCCGCGCACTTCAACGAACTCAGCTTCAATTTCGCCTACGTGAAGAACAAGGCGTCGCGCTTTGGATCGCCGTCGACCGATTCAGGTGGGGGGAAACGGCACTGAGAGCCACGTCGTGCGGTCGTCAGAAACCAACGACCGCCACCGTCACGCTGCGATTGCACCCAAAGAGCTAAACAGGAGAAGGGAGAAAGGAGAATGGTCCTCCCTTCTCCGTTCTCCTGTGTGCTTTTGGTGTGATCGCAGCGTGACGGTGAGCGTCGCCGAATACCGGCTCCCGGCTCCCGACTCATTTCATATCCCGATACCGCTTCGCTGCTGCGAGATCCTTGCGCAACTCCTCAGCGTTGCGACGAGGGCCATAGCCGGGCGTGTCGCGCTGGATGCGCCATCCTTCTTTGAGGGGGCCTGCATCCACGGTGTCGAAGCCGAACTGATCGAGCAGCTTCGTCACCGCCGCCTTGGCTGCGGCGTCGTCGCCGGCGATGACGAGCGCGCGACGATTGGGCGTTCCCGCTGGTTTGCC
>JBKPNQ010000213.1:0-59402 GCA_046732715.1 Acidobacteriota bacterium
CACCACGCCCGCCGAGTGCGCGTGGACGGCCGTCAGCACTGCCGCATGGATCTCGATCCCCCCAAACAACGCGAGCGGCACCGGCAACGCGACCGTGCGCCTCGACATCCAGCCCAACACGGATGTTGCGAGGAGCGGCACGGCCACGATCGCCGGACACGTCGTGACGATTAACCAGGATAGCGGCTGTCAGATTTCGCTGAACCCGCCATCACAGGTGGCGGCGGTGGGCAGCGGATCGGGCTCGGTCGCGGTCACTGCCGGGGCAGGGTGCGCGTGGACTGCCGTCAGCGGCGCCGCATGGATCGCCGTCACCGCGGGCGCCAGCGGTTCCGGCAACGGCACCGTGCAGTTCACGTTTGAAGCGAACATGACGGGCATGCCGCGCAGCGGCACGATCACGATTGGCGGGCAACAGTTCACGATCAATCAGGCCGGGACTTAGACGGGAGGTTCTACGAGGTTCTACGAGGTTCTGCATGGTTCCACGAGGTTCTACAAGGTTCGTTCAGGTTCGTCGTGGCGTGATCCGTTGACCATCGCATAGAACCGCGGAACCCGGAACGAACCCAGCAGAACCTTGTAGAACCTAGGAGAACCATCTTTCATTGGCGCATGCTGGGTAGGCGCGGATTTCGTTCGATCCCGAATTTATGCTGGTGCCACATCGGATAGGGCTCCGGTAGCGCGCTGACCTCGTCCAGGGCGAGCATCTCCTCGGCAGACAGACGCCAGCCTGCGGCGGCAAGATTGTCCGTCAGCTGCGCCTCGTCTCTCGCGCCGATGATGACCGTATCCACGCCCGGCTTGTTCATGACCCAGTTGAGGGCGACTTGCGCCGGCGTGACGCCACGCGCGTTGGCGATTTCCTCCAGCTTGTCCACGATCCGATAGACGCGATCGAAATCGACGGTGCCCGGAACGTCGAGCTCGTTGAGACGGCTGATCGACGGCCGCGGAGCGCCGCGACGGAACTTGCCGGAAAGCAGACCGGCGTGAAGCGGACTCCACGCCATCAGACCGACCGATTGATCGAGCCCCAGGGGAACGATCTCGTGTTCGACGTCGCGGGCGATCAGGTTGTAGTTCACCTGCTGGCAGACATAGCGCACGAAGCCGCAGCGATCCGACACCGCAAGCGCTTTCATGACCTGCCAGGCCGAATTGTTGGAGCACCCGACATAGCGCACCTTTCCCTGTCGCACGAGATCGTCGTAGGCCCGCATCGTTTCCTCGAGCGATACGAAGCTGTCCGGTTCGTGGCTGATATACAGGTCGATGTAGTCGGTGCGCAGCCGACGCAGGCTCGCCTCGCACGCGGCGATCAGGTATTTGCGGGACAGGCCGACTTCGTGCGGGCCCGTCGTGCCCAGGCGCATGAACGACTTGGTGACGAGCACGAACTCCTCGCGGCGTCCCTGGAGGGCCTCGCCCAGGATTTCTTCCGCGCCCCCGTGGGAGTACACATCAGCCGTGTCGATCACGGTGACGCCGGCATCGCGGCAGACATCGAGGATGCGAACTGTTTCCTGGACGCCAAGGTTGCCCATCTTCGCGAATCGCTCCCGGCCACCAATCGTCATCGTCCCAAAGCTGAGCACCGACATACTCAATCCTGAATTGCCAAACTGCCGCTGTTCCATGAGCACTCTCTCCTCTAAGAACTCTAATCCCTAATCGCTCATCACTGATCCTGAATCTCTGATCCTCGAATCTCTAATCGTGAATGAATCCCTGATCCTGAATCCCTGATCCCGAATCGCTGAATCGCTGAATCGCTGAATACGAGAATCACCGAATCGTTTTGAGGCGGGGCTTCCGCGCTTCAGCGCAGTCACGGATCCGACGATTCCAGGATTCCACGATTCAACGATCGGCGATGCGCGGATCAGCGATGCAAGGATAAGTGATGCGAGGATGAGGGATTCGGGATCAGTGATCAGGGATGAGGGATTCAGGACGGATTATTCAGCCCGGAGGGCTTCGACCGGGCTGACTCTCGAGGCGCGCCGCGCCGGCACGTAGCTCGCGACCAGCGCCGAGAGGCCGAGCACGCCGGCGGCCGCGACCAGCGTTGCCGGGTCCCAGGAACGAACGCCGAACAGCAAGTTCCCCATGAGCGCGGCGGTTGCAATCGCACATACGAGACCGAACGAAACTCCCAGGACCGTGAGCCACGCCGCCTCACGGAGCACGAGGCGATAAATCGCGCCGCGCTGAGCACCGAGCGCTACGCGGACGCCGATCTCGCGCGTACGCTGGCTCACCGAATAGGCGACGATCCCATACAACCCAACAGCGCCGAGGATCCATGCGAGAGCGGCGAAGCCGGCGACCAGCGATGCGGACGACCGCCGCAGGTAGGCAGATTGCGAATCATTTACCAGATCGCGCATCGTCGACGCGCCGAACGTCGGCAAGGCCGGGTCGACCTCGTGAATCGCTCCGATCAGCGCCGGCAGCACGGACGCTTCTGCCTGCGAGGTTCGAATGAACACGCTGAACCCGTTGGTCGGATCCTGAGCAAACGGAACGTAGATCGTCGCCGGCGTCTCGGAATCGAGCGCGCTTTCCTTCAGGTCATCGACGATTCCGACGATCTCCATCGCCGGCTGTGTAGTCGGCGGAGCGTACAGCAGTTGACGATGCAGCGGATCCTCGCCAGGAAAATACTGTTGCGCAAGGGTCCGATTGATGATGACGACCGCCGGCTGTGACGCGTCCTCCTCCTCGCGGAAGTAACGACCCCGGATCAATCGGGCCTGAAGCGTGGAGAAGTACGATGCGGTGACCTCGCGATAGTGCACGTCGTTGTGTTCGCCGTTGTAGGGACGGCCGGCTACCCTGATCCACATCGTGTTGCCGCCAACGAGCGGCCGACGGCTCGAACTCCCCACGGACTGCACTCCGGGCAACGAACGGACTCGATCCTCTATTTGCCGCAGCAACGCGATCGTCTGCTCGTTCTTCGCGTACTTCACGCTCGGCGCGGTGACGGTGACGGTCGCGAGGCGATCGGCCTGCAGCCCGATATCGACGTGAAGCAGCCGATAGAGACTCTTGCCGAGCAGGCCTGCGCCAACGAGGAGCACGATCGCCGCGGCGATCTCCACGACGACGAGCTTGGAGGCCAGGGCGTGCCAGGTCATTCCGCTCGACCCCCGGCTGCCCTCGGTGAGCCCCTGGCGCATGTCGGACAGCCGCAGGCGAAGCGCCGGCGTCGCAGCAAAGAGAATGACGGCGAGACAGGCGACAACTGCCGTGAATCCAAGAACCCGAGGAGTCAAGCCCAGGTCCAGCAGGAACGGCATTCGTGCGGCGATGCTGGCCGGGATGAGATTCGTCAGGAGCTCTATCGTCCAATCGGCCGCGACGAGTGCGAGACCGCTGCCGATCGTCACAAGCACGCCACCCTCGGTCACGAACTGCGCAGCGATGCGCGAGGACGACGCGCCGAGCGCCGTGCGGACAGCCAGCTCGCGCCTGCGCCCCTCCGATCGAACCAGGAGAAGGCTTGCGACATTGACGGCGGCGAGCAGCAAGAGCAGCCCGGCGCCCGCGATCAACACCAACAGCACTGGCCGGACCGTGCCGACGATGACCTCGCTGAGCGGGACGATGGCCGATCCCTGACCGCGATTCGAATCGGGGTAGAGCTGCTCCAGCTGACTCGCGATCGTGGCCACGTTGGCCGACGCGGCTTCAACCGACACGCCATCCTTGAGTCGTGCGACGCCGTACAGGTTGTGGCAACCGCGTCGCAACTCGCACGGGTTGTTGGCGTGCAGTGAGAGCCAGAAGTCCGCCGGCTGTGCGGGCGCGAAATGAAACGCTCGGGGCAGAACCCCGATGATCACGTTCGGCGAATCGTTCAGCGTCACCGTCTGACCCAGTACGTCCGACCGCCCGCCGTAGCGCTTTTGCCACGCGCCGTAACTCAGGAGCACTGTGCGGGGCGCCTCCGGGAGATCCTCACCGGGTCGAAAATCCCGACCGAGGATGGGCGCAACACCCAGCGTGTGGAAGAAGTCATCGCTGACGCGCGCAGCCGGCACACGCTCCACTCCTTCCGATGTGGTCAGCGTGACGCCGGTGCTCTGGTAGGCGGCGAGCGATGCGAAGGACGTGTTCAGCCGCTTCCAATCCAGGTAGTCGGCATACGAAAGGTTGGACTGGGGAAAAACCTGGACCCGCTCGTACACCCCAACGAGACGCGATGGGTCCTGATACGGAAGCGGCTTGATCAGCGCGGCATCGACAAAAGCAAAGATCGCCACAGCCGCACACAGCCCGAGCGCCAGGGTGACGCTGGCCGTCAGGGCGAAGATGGGACTTCTTCGTAACTGTCTGAGCGCGAACCGGATGTCCTGGATCAAGTTGTCGGCGACGCGGGAACGGTGCAACGGTGGGCCTCCCTGTCGATTACGAATATGTGCTTGGACGAAGTAAACCACGGACTGTTTGACCGGGGAGCATTGAAAAATTCGGGTACTGTCAGCATGATCCGCGCTCCAACCCAGTCCATGCTGCGGGACCAGGCTCTGCCGAGCAACGCGGAGGTGTTGCCGGAGGATTCGTCGGACGCCCATTCGTCGTTTGCGCTCCTCCAACGGGCGCGCAACGGTGATGAAGAAGCGTGCAATGAATTGTGCGCGCGCTATCTTCCGCGCCTGCGCCGGTGGGCGCACGGCCGGCTCCCGGACTGGGCGCGGCAGCACCTCGACACCGAAGATATCGTCCAGGACACGCTGATGCAGTCGATGCGTCAGCTGCCGTTCTTCACCCCTCAACACGAGCGAGCCTTTTGCGCCTACGTCAGCCAGGCGCTTCGCAACCGATTGCGGGACGCAGTCCGGCGGGCGCTCACGCGACCGGCAGGACAGCCGCTCTCGCCCGAAGAACCCGCCGGCGATCCGTCTCCGCTCGAGCAGGCCGTCGGCGTCCAGATGCTGAGCCGATACGATTCAGCGCTCCAGCGACTGCGCGAAGCGGATCGCGAGCTCGTCGTCGCCCGCGTGGAGCTCGGTCTGGACTACGAGGAAATCGCCGGCCTTCTCGACAAGCCGTCCATCCCCGCCGCCCGTGTGGCCGTCAGTCGCGCGCTCGTGCGCCTTGCCACGGAGATGGGTGTTGAACGACACGCCTGAGGATGCCTGGCTGATCGCGCTCGGATCGGCTGTCTCCGACGGCGCCGCCGTCGACTGGCGCGAGCTCGAACGGGGCGCCACGACGGATTATGCCCGGCGTGTACTGCAGGAAATGCGCGGCATCGCGCAAATCGTCGACGCGCATCGTTCCGATGCGGTGAAGGACCCGGACGAATCGCCCGCTCCCGCTCCCCCTCCGGCGCGACAATGGCGCCACATCGTCCTCTTCGAGACCATCGGTTCGGGCGCGTTCGGCACGGTGCATCGCGGATGGGATCCGACGCTGGATCGCGAGGTCGCAGTCAAGCTGTTTCGATCGAACAACGGGTCGGTCATCTCTCCGTTGGAAGAGGGGCGCCACCTCGCACGGGTGCGCCATTCAAATGTCGTGACCGTCTACGGCGCCGATCGCGATGGCGACGAATCCGGCATCTGGATGGAGTACATCGACGGCCAGACGCTCGCGCGCATGGTCCGAGACAACGGTCCGCTGAGCGCCCGCGAGGTTACTGGCATCGGCGTCGACCTTTGCCGGGCGCTGGCGTCGCTCCATTCGGCCGGCTTGCTGCACCGCGACATCAAAGCACAGAACGTCATGCGCGAGGTGGGTGGGCGAATCGTGCTGATGGACTTCAGCGGCGCCGAGGTCATCGAGTGCGACTCGCGGGCGTCAGTCACATCCGGCACGCCACTCTACATGGCGCCGGAGCTGCTCAATAACTGTGCCGCAACCTTCGCATCGGACGTCTACAGCCTCGGTGTGCTGCTCTTCTACCTGCTCTCGGGTCGCCTGCCGGTCGAAGGCGGCACGGTTGCCGATCTCAAACGCGCGCATGCAGGAGGGCCGCGCCGCCGTCTTCGCGATCTCAGGCCCGACCTGCCCGATTCGATCGTTCGCGTCGTCGAGCGCGCGATCGTTGGCGACGCGTCGCAGCGATACCAGACGGCTGGCGAATTCGAGCACGCGCTGATCACGGCGTCCGGTTCTGCCGTCGCCGTGGCGCATGGCGACGCACCAGCGGAGGCCGCGAGTGGCGTCCGGCGCTCGCATCGATGGCGCTGGGTCGCCGCGATCGCGCTGACCGGCGCCGCCATCACGATCGCGTCGTCGCTGCATCGGTTTGCCAGCGTCGCGCCTCGGCGGGTCCTAACCCACTTCACCATCGCTCCGCCGTACAACTCCGGCAGCTGGCCGCGCGTGTCTCCCGATGGCCGCTTCGTGGTGTTCGGCGCGATTGTCGAGGGGCGCAACCGTTTCTGGGTTCGGGCGCTGGATAGCCCGTCGGGCCGGCCGCTGATGAACACGGGCGCCAACGAATCACCGTTCTGGTCGCCGGACAGTTCGCTGCTCTGCTTTTTCGACGGCGGAAAGCTGAAACGCATTCCCATTGATTCGGGCGACGCACAACCTGAAGTGCTCGCCGACGCGCCGACGCCGCATGGCGGTGACTGGAGCGGCCAGACCATCGTGTTCGGCCGCGACGACGGCCTCTACACGATCAGGCTTGACCAGAATGCGCTGGTTTCACGGCTGACGAAGATGGACCCGTCGCTTGGCGAGTTCCAGCATGCCTGGCCAGCGTTTCTCCCGGACGGCCGACGATTCCTCTTTGTCATTCGCAGCAAGAACCCGGAGCGCAACGGCATTTACCTCGGGTCGATCGATGGCGGCACACCACGCTTCGTCATGCCGGCGACGTCCCGGATCCGATACGTTGATGGCCACCTGCTGTTCGTCCGCCAGGGACTTCTCCTCGCGCAACGCTTCAACCTGAATACGCTCGCGCTCGAAGGGCAACCGGTGACGCTCGCCGATCGCATCAAGTACCACTCGTCTGCCGACGCGGCGTTCGACGCCTCGACGACCGGCGTCCTCGTGTACAGCCAGAGTCCAGGCGAGTCAACGACGCGGCTGATGGTATTCGACGGACGCGGCCGCGAACTGGAACCGTTGACCGACCGCGGCTCCTACCATCACCCACAGTTCTCACCTGACGGTCGCCGGGTTGTCGCAGAGAAGGTCAACCCGGATGGCAACGTTGATTTGTGGCTGTATGACCTCGATCGCCATTCGGTCGCGCGGCTGACCAGCACCGCCGCAGGGGACTCGCGACCGACCTGGTCGGCTGATGGCCGACAGATCGCCTTCTCGTCCAAACGAGGAAGCGTGTACGACGTCTACGTGAAGACCGTCGACACGACCGAGCCCGAGAAGCTCCTGGTCACAGGACCGGGCGACAAGCTGATCGAAAGCTGGTCGTCGAACGGCAAGTATCTCAGTGGAACCGTTCTTCGCAGCGGTCTCTGGATCTACCCACTCGACCGATCCGAAAGGCCGCGGCTCGTGCGGGCGAGCACCAGGATCGAGAACTGGCAATCGGAGTTTTCACCGGACGGTAAGTGGCTGGCTTACATGTCGTCTGAATCGGACGGCCCCGAGGTCTATGTCGAGCCAATCCCCGCAACCGGCGCGCGGTGGCAGGTTTCGACCCATGGCGGCGGGCAGCCGCACTGGCGGAATCAAGGACGGGAACTGCTGTATGTCAGCACCGACGGGCTCCTCATGTCCGTGCCGCTGACGGCTGGCGGATGGGAGAAGTCCGAGCCGACATCGCTGTTCCACATGAGCGTGCCCGATCTTATCGGCAACGGCGACTATACCGTCTCCCCCGACGGCAACCGCATCGTCATCAACATGTTCATTTCGGATCCGGTCGTTCCGCCGGTCGACGTCGTCGTCAACTGGCCGGTGCTGATGGGACGATGAATCCCTAATCGCTGATCACTGATCCTGAATCGCTGATCCTCGAATCGCTCATCGTCGAATCCTTGATCGTTGAATCCCCGGCGGACGATTCGATGATTCAAGGATCAGGGATTCGAAGATCAGGGATTCGAGGATCAGGGATTCGGGATCAGTGATTAGCGATTAGGGATTCACATAATCCAGCCACCATCAATGATGTGGGTGGCTCCTGTGGTGTAGGTGGATTCATCGCTCCCGAGATAGACGGCAAGTGCGGCCACTTCCTCGGGCTTACCGAGCCGCTGCATCGGCTGTCGCGCCATGAACGCGCGGCGCGCGGCTTCGAGATCGCCGGACGCGGCCATGCGGCCAGCAAGCGACGGTGAATCGATGGTGCCAGGGCAGATGGCGTTGCACCGGATGCCCCTGCCGACGAAGTCCGCCGCGACCGATTTCGTCAATCCAATCACCGCCGCCTTGGTAGCTCCGTAGACGCAGCGGCTGGGAATCCCCTTGATGCTCGACGCGATCGACGCGATGTTGACGATCGTCCCGGCGCCTCGTTCGAGCATGCGCGGAAGTACCGATCGAATCGTCCGGTACATCGATGTCACGTTCAGTTCGAATGAGTGCGTCCACTCCTCCGGCGGGCAGTCAAGGATCGTGCCGTGGTGCACGAAGCCGGCGACGTTGACGAGCAGGTTGATGTCAGGCCACTGCGTCCCGATGGCTTCGCACTGCGCCGGCGACATGACATCGAGCCGCGCGGTCTCGATCTGCGGCTGCTCCTGCTTGAGCGTCTCGAGGCCTTTGAGGTCGACGTCGGTCGCGATAACGCGAGCGCCCTCGCGCGCGTACGCCATCGCCGTCGCTCGTCCAATGCCCGCTGCCGCGGCGGTCAGGAATGCCGTCTTTCCCGCCAGTCTTCCTGCCATCGTGTTGGTCTCCCCTAATTCGACCTCTCGCCAAACCCCGGCGTCGATGTCACCGTCGTCTTGATGACGACGAAGAACGAGTCGGCAAGCGCCTGATACCCCGCCGGACGGAGGTGCAGGCCGTCCTGATCGACGTATTCTGCTTCATGTCCTACGAACTTTGGATACGTGTCGACGAGGACCACGCCTTCGGAGCGCACCATTTTCGCGATCTCGGTATTAGCGCGAACGATCGCGTCGTTCGCGATGCGTCGATCCCTCCCGATCCCAAGGTATGGCCCTGGTGGCGTCATCGTGCTCACAAAGATGTAGCGGGCCCCATACTCTGCGCGCTTTGCGATCCTCGCCAAATCCCTTATTCCGAACGCCACGTCAACGATCGCCTGGCTGCACTGCGGCGTATTCGAGGCCCCCGGCGTGCACGCCCCCAGGTTGTTGTAGCCATCCAGCAGCAACACGGCGCCGGGCTTTTCTCGGGCCAGGATGCCCTCCAGCCGTTCGTTTGCTGAATCCCCAACGGGTTCACCGCCCTTTCCGTAATTGGGCACGGTAATCCCTTGACCGGGATATTCGAGGTTCAGCATTGACTGTAACTTCGTCGGGTAAGCATTTGGCACATCGACGATGCGCTCACCGCGCAGTCCCTCTCTCCCGTTCTGGCCCTCGGTCAAACTATCGCCAAACGCCACGTATTTCGTCACGCTGAGGAGAAGCGGCGTCGACGTCACCGTGAACGAACACTGCGCCTGCCGCGACGCCGCGTCGACCGCGATGCAGGACACGGCGGTCGTCCCGACGGCGAACGAGCTGCCCGATGCAGGCGTGCAGGTAGTCGTCACCGGCGAGGTGCCGCCGCTGACTGTGGCAGGCGGGTACGTGACCGACTGCCCGCTACCGGGGACTCCGTGCACCGTCATGCTGGCTGGACACGAGATGGTTGGCGCGGCTGGCGTCGGAGCCGGCTCATTGGGGCTTCCGCAGCCACCGAGGAGCACCGCGAGCGCCGCGGCCACTAAATAAGTTCGCTTCTGCAAGTAATCAATGATACCGAACGGTCGGGCATTTCTATCCGAGGGGCTTCGCCCATCGGACTCCCCTTGTACACGCTCTCGCGCGCGCCGCTCCGTCGGCGCGCTCCGTTCGCGTGGCTCGCTCGCCACACTCGCTCGCACGTGGACCGAGCAATGAAGTTTATTAGGCAGCCTCTATTCTGCGCCGATGCCGAGGTACGTCCGCAGCTTTTCGTCGTGGAACCGGGCCTCGGCCTCGGGCTCTCGCGTGGCAAGCGAGGCGATGATGCCGGTCAGGAACCCTACCGGCATCGACACGATGGCGGGATTCCGGAGCGGGAAGATCGCAGCTGGATGATGCATCAGATCGACCCAGATCGTCGGGCTCAACACGATCAAGACAACGGCGAGCAGCGCGCCGGTCACAATCGAACAGACCGCGCCGGCGGTGTTGAAGCGTGACCAGACGATCGACAGAAGGAGAGCCGGAAAGTTCCCGCTCGCCGCAATCGCGAAGGCCAGGCCAACCATGAAGGCGACGTTCTGGCCCTTGAACAGAATCCCCAGGACGACGGCGACGAGGCCGAAGATGACCGTCGCGATCCGTGCCACTCGAATCTGCTCGTATTCCGACGCGTGCCCCTTCCGGACCACGTGCGTGAAGATGTCGTGCGACAGTGCGCTTGCGCCGGCAAGCGTCAACCCGGCAACCACCGCGAGGATTGTCGCGAACGCGACGGCGGCGATGAATCCAAGAAACGGCGTTCCCCCGAGAAGCTCGGCGACGAGCGGCGCTGCCATGTTGCCGCCGGAATCGACCTTGCGGATGATCTCGCGGCCCACGAGCGCCGATGCGCCGAACCCGACGATCGGAATGATCAAATAGAAGTAGCCGATGAACCCGGTGGCGTAGAGGACCGACGACCGTGCGGCCCGTGCATCGGGCACGGTGTAGAAGCGCATCAGGATGTGGGGAAGACCGAGCAGGCCGAACATCAACGCGAGTCCCAGCGAAATCGCGTCAATTGGATCGCTTACGAGCCCGCCCGGTTCGAGCGCGCTCTGCCCGTACCGCCCGGCAACCGCGGCGTAGAGCTCTCCTGGCGAGAAGTGAAACTGCGCCAGGACGAGCGCCGTCAGCAGCGTCACACCAAACAGCAGCAGGACCGCCTTGATGATCTGCACCCACGTCGTCGCAATCATGCCGCCGAAGAGCACGTACGCGAGCATCACGACGCCGACGATGATCACCGCCGACTCGTAACGCAGGCCGAACATCAGCGTGATCAGGTTGCCGGCACCGACCATCTGCGCGAGCACGTAGAACAAGAGCGTGAGAATGCCGCCAAACGCCGCGGCGATGCGTACCGGCACCTGGCGCAGCCTGAAGGCGACGACGTCAGCGAAGGTGAACTTGCCGAGATTGCGCAGCGGTTCGGCAATCAGGAACATCAGCGCCGGCCATCCGACCAGCCAGCCGGTGGCGTAGATCATTCCGTCGTAGCCGCGCAGCGCGACGAGACCGGCAATCCCGAGAAAGGACGCCGCGCTCATGTAATCTCCCGCCAGCGCGAGGCCGTTCTGAAACGGATTGATCGAGCGGCCGGCGGCGTAGAACTCGCGCGTCGATCGCGTTCGCCGCGCGGCCCAATACGTCACGGCGAGCGTGAGCGCGACGATGACCAGGAACGAAACGATTGCGGAAAGTGTCGGCGACCCCAGCGTCGTCTGCATGCGTCAAGCCACAGATGAACACGGATGAACACAGGTTCTCATGATCATCACAGCTCTTCGGCGCGCGCCTTGAGTTCGGCGACAGCCGGATCGTACTGGCGATTGGCCCAGACCACATAGGTCGCCGTCAACACCCATGCGCCTGCAATCACGCCCGCGGCGAGTAGAATGCCGGTCGTCGTCGATCCACTGACCGTCCGCGAGACGAGCTGGCGATTGGTGGCAATCAGAATGATGTAGCCGTAATAGAGGACGAACAGCAGTGCGGTGAGCGCAAGCGACACGCGCCAGCGGCCGGCGACCAGCCGGTGGAATTCCACTGAGTCGAGGACGGAGCGGCTGGGCACGGGGGAATCATACACTTCTTGCTCTTGGCTTCTCGCTTCTGGCTGGCGGCTGGCGGCTGCCGGTCGGAAGAGAATAACTGGCAACTGGTAACCGGAAACTGGCTTCTGCCGGGAGCCTACTCAAAGTCGCGTCAGCCTCCCAGGAGCCAACAGCCAGTAGCCAGCAGCCAGACACCCTACCATCCCACCGTCTTGCCCCTGTTCTGCTGATCGAGCCAGGTTTTGAGCGGCGCAAAGTATTCTGCCATCGCACCGGCGTCCATCTGGCGCTGGCCGGTCAGCGCTTCGAGCGCATCGGGCCAGGGCTTTGACGCGCCCATCTCCAACATCGCTTTGAGCTTCGCGCCCGCTTCCTTGCTGCCGTAAATGGAGCAGCGATGGAGCGGCCCCGTGCAGCCGGCGGCCTTCGACAGTGCGCGGTGAAACTGAAACTGAAGAATCTGCGCGAGGAAGTAGCGGGCGTACGGCGTGTTCGCCGGAACATGGTACTTGGCGCCAGGGTCGAAGAACTCTTCGCCGCGGGGCATCGGCGGCGCAACGCCCTGATATTTGAGCTTCAGGTCCCACCAGCCGTGGTTGTAGTTGGCAGGCGTGATCCGGCCGGAGAACACCTGCCATCGCCATTGATCGACGAGTAATCCGAACGGGAGAAATGCCAGCCGCTCGAGCGCAGCTTTCAGCAACAGGCCCGTGTCGGCCGATGCGTCGGGCGACTTGTCGAGCAGACCGATCTTGACGAGGTATTCAGGCGTCACCGACAGCGCGAGCGTGTCGCCGACCGCTTCGTGGAAACCATCGTTCGCGCTGTCGCGGAGAATGACGGGGAGGGTGCTGTAGGCGCGCTGATAGAAGTTGTGACCGAGCTCGTGATGAATCGTCGTGAAATCCTCCGCGTTCACGTCGATGCACATCTTGATGCGGACGTCGCTCTCGCTGTCGATGTCCCACGCGCTGGCGTGGCAGACGACCTCGCGATCGCGCGGCTTCAGGAACAGCGATCGTTCCCAGAACGTTTTTGGCAGCGGCGCAAACCCGAGCGAGGTGAAAAATCGCTCGCCGATGCGAACCATCTCGAGCGGCTCGACGTTGTGCGCTTTCAGATTGTCGGTCAGCGAAAAGACCGGCGTGTTTCCTGGCGGCGCGACCACGTCGTAGATGTTCGACCAGTCCTGCTGCCACAGGTTGCCGAGCAGGTGCGCCGGGATCGGGCCGGTCTCAGCAACGATGCCGCCGTACTTGTCGTGGAGGCGGCTGCGGACGTACGCATGAAGCGACAGGTAGAGCGGACGCAGCTGCTCCCAGAGCCGGTCGAGCTCGTTGGCAAAGGCATCGGCAGGCATGTCGTACTTGCTCCGCCACATCGCCCCGGTGTCGCCGTAATCCAGCGCGACCGCGCCCTTGTTCGACAGCTCGACGAACCGCGCGTACTCCTGGCGCATGGGGATCCCGACCGTGTGCCAGCCTTCCCAGACCTCTTTGAGCCGGCCGGGGTCGCGGCTGTCGGACAGGATCTCGGTGATCTTCTCGATGTCGAGACACTCGCTGGCGCTGCCGCCATTCGGGCAGTACTTGCCGCTCCCGTACGCGCCCTCCATCGACGCGATAATGCGGGTCACCTCTTCCGCCTCTTTCGGATCGGGCGGCGCCGATATCGTCAGCGAGTTTTTCAGAACGTCGAATTGCCGCCGCTCGGCCGGCGGCAACGCCACCTTGTCAAAACGGCGTGCTTCCTTTGCGTATCTGGTCACAGCATTGACCAGTAGTTCGTTGGCCTGCGCCGCCAGGACTTCTGTGTCAGGTGTGATGTAGGTGGATTGTACCCAGCCGGCGCGATTGCCGTTGCTGATGAGACGCAACATCTCCGCGTTGACGTCGGCCAGAAACTTGCGCGCGTCGGCCGCAGTAGCTGCTCGCGAACGGGCTGGCGTCGACTGCGCCGAGAGGACGGCGGAGCCGGCAATCACGGAAGCGCTGGCGAAGGCTGCAAGGCATCGGCGCATGGGGCATGGTACTCTTGAATCCCTAATCACTGATCACTGATCCTGAATCGCTGATCCCTGAATCACGAATCGTTCGAATCCTTGAATCCCGGTACTACGATTCAGCGATTCAAAGATCAGGGATGCGAGGATCAGGGATTCGGGATCAGTGATCAGTGATCAGCGATTCGTATGATCTCCTTTTCACGCATCAGCAAACAGTACGGGCGCCAGATACTCTTCGTGGACGCCTCCTTTCAACTCAATCCCGCAGAAAAGGTTGGGCTGGTTGGTCCGAACGGCGCCGGCAAGACGACGCTGTTTCGCCTGATCGTCGGCGAGGAATCACCCGACGAAGGCGACGTGTCGGTGCCGAAGAAGCTGACCGTCGGTTACTTTCGGCAGGACGTCGAAGAGATGTCGGGACGAACGGTGCTGGACGAGGCGATCGCCGGGAGCGGACGAGTCGGCGATCTGCATCACGAACTCGAAGCGCTCAATCACGCCATGTCCGATCCGGGGCGCGCGGCCGATATCGAGCGGGTACTGCAACGGTTCGGCGCGGTCCAGGAGGAATACGAACATCTCGGCGGCTACGCACTCGAGAGCCGGGCACGCGAGGTGCTTCACGGACTCGGTTTCGACGATGAGCGCATCGACGGCGACGTCGGCGCGCTGTCGGGCGGCTGGAAGATGCGCGTCGCGATGGCGCGCGTGCTGCTCGGACGACCCGACGTTCTCCTGATGGATGAGCCGACGAACCATCTCGACATCGAGTCGATCATCTGGCTGGAAGCCTTCCTCAAATCGCTGCCGGGCGCGCTGTTAATGACGTCGCACGATCGCGAGTTCATGAACCGGGTCGTCACGCGGATCGCCGAGATCGACGGCGGCGAAATCACGGCGTACTCCGGCAATTACGATTTCTATGAACGCGAACGAGCGATTCGCGATGCGAACAAGGAAGCCGCCTACGCCCGCCAGCAGGCGATGTTCGCGAAAGAACAACGCTTCATCGAGCGGTTCGCCGCGCACGCCGCCAAGGCGGCGCAGGTCCAGAGCCGGGTCAAGGCGCTCGAGAAGATCGAAAAGGTGGAACCGCCTAGAAAGCGGCGAGTGGTGCGCTTCGATTTTCGCCAGCCACCGCGTTCCGGCGATCAGGTGGCGGTGCTCGAGGACGTCCACAAGACCTACGGCCGACGCATCATCTACGACGGGTTGAACCTGACCATTCGGCGCGGCGAGCGTTGGGCCGTGATGGGCCGCAACGGCGCGGGCAAGACGACGCTGTTGAAGATGGTGGCCGGCGCGCTGACTCCAGACTCGGGCGCGGTTCGACTCGGCGCCAGTCTGCAGATGGGGTACTTCGCACAGCAGGCGCTCGATCTGATCAATCCCGACCTCACCATCTGGCAGCAGATCGAAAAGGACTTTCCGCTCGAGTCCACTGGCGTCCTGCGCAACCTGCTCGGCGCCTTTCAGTTTTCCGGCGACGACGTCGAGAAAAGGATCCGGGCGCTGTCAGGCGGCGAAAAGACGCGGCTCGTGATGGCCAGGATGCTGCTCAATCCGCCGAACTTCCTGGTGCTGGACGAGCCGACGAACCATCTCGACCTGGCGACGAAAGAAATGCTGGTTGACGCCCTGAAGAAGTACGAGGGCACGATGCTGTTCGTGTCGCACGATCGGACGTTTCTCCGCGGCCTGAGCAATCGTGTCCTCGAGCTTGGCGGCGAAACCGGCACCGACGTGGAGCCTCATGCCTATCCGGGTTCCTACGTGGAGTACGTGGAACGCACGGGCCATGAGGCGCCGGGGGTGCATGCCTGAAAGTGAAAAGTTAAAAGTTAGAAGGTAAAAGCGACAGGTGAGACGTTAATGTCAGAGAACAAAACCTCATTTCCCGGTCTTGCCCGGCGCCGGCTGAGCCTTGAGGGACTTGACGAGCTCGCGAATCTTCGCGCGGCGGTGGACTCCGCGCTTCCGGTTGATCTGGTGTCGCGATTTATCGCCGTTCCGTGCTGACATGGGATTCTCCGCTTCGATCGTCGGTTTGAGCTTGTAGGTTTTACGTTTTGGGTTTCCTGTTCTCGGTTCGGTTCTCGGTGCCGCGGAAAGCAGCGTCGCACCCAAAAACCAAGAACTCCAGAACGAGACCAAAACCAAAAACCAAAACAAAAACCTAAGACCGACTCCAAACTCAACCAATCATAACCTCCCTTACTTTACCTCGGCCGCCGCCACGGTGTATACTGACCCGTTGGTCATTGTACTGAATGCACGGTCATCATAGTCATCGATCTCGACACCCGCAGCACCGACCGACCAAAGCGGACGTAATCACCGAATATCGAAGAAACGCGCTTCTCCACGCCGCGGTTCAGGTGTTCGGCGAGCACGGATTCGACTGCGCGACGATGGAGCAGATTGCCCAGCGGGCTGACGTCGCCAAAGGGACGACCTATCTCTACTACCGCTCCAAGCAGAGCATCTACGACGCTGCGCTGAGCCATGGACTCTCCACACTGGACGAACGAACGCGCGACGCGATCGATCGGGCACCCAACCTGCATGACGCGATCCCGGCATTCGTGACCGCGCGCGCTCAGTACTTCCTCGAGCACCGCGACTTCTTCCGCATGTATGTCGCCGCGGTGGCGCGGCAGATCACCAGCGCCAGACCGCGCGCGTCCGAATTCCAGGCACTGGTGGACCGTCAGATCGGCCGGCTCGAACAGGCGATTGCGAGAGCGGTCGCGCGGCGCGAGATTCGCCACGTCGATCCGGCCTCCGCGGCACAGGCCATCTTCGATCTCACGCGCGGGTTCGTCGCGCGCGCGGTCATGGCCGACACCGGTTTCGACCTGCAACGCGAGGCCGAGTTCGTGTCTGCGTTAGTGTGGAAAGGACTCGCACGGGAAAGCGCCGCGAGGCGGCGTCCCCGAACGAGAGCGAAAGAGAGCCTTCAGCCGGCTGCGCCCGGGGGTGGGGCCCCGGGCGCAAAGAAAAGAGCTGGGCCCCAAGCGCAGGGAGCAGCGCCTGCGGCTCGAGCGAGGCGCGGAGTCGCCGAGCGAGAGCGCTTGGGGGTGGGGCCCCAAGCGCAGTGATCAAAGAGGACACGTTGGTGAAGACACGTTGTAGGTCGATTGTGTGGGCGTTGGCAGCGATGCTCCTGACTGGCGCCACCGCCGCTGCTCAAACCGGCGAAGGCGAGTTCGGCGCCAGCACGAGTCCATTCATGGGCAGTGCACCGAAGGGTGAGATCAGCGCCACGCCAATCGAGTTGTCGGTCAAAGACGCGGTGCAGCGCGCCCTTCAGTTCAACCTCGGGCTTCTCCTTCAGGAAGAGGCGGTCAAGAACGCGCACGGCGCGCGTTGGCGCGCGTTGTCAGAGTTGCTCCCTGACATATCGGCCGGGATGATCACCAGCCGTCAGATCATCAACCTCGAGGCGTATGGTTTCCAGGCCGATCCGTCGGTCATCGGGCCATTCAACGTGTTCGACGCCCGTGTCTATGCGTCGCAGCCGCTCCTCGATCTGAGGGCGCTGAACGACACCAAGGCCGCGTCGGCCAACGAGCGAGCCCAAAAGCTCGGCGTGCGAACAGCACGCGACCTGGTGACTCTCGTCGCGGTCAATCTGTATCTCGACTCGGTCGCTGGTGCGAGCCGAATCGAAGCGGCTCGGGCGCAGCAGGAGGTCGCCGACGCGCTCTACCGCCAGGCGAACGACATGAAGCAGGCCGGGCTCGTTGCCGGGGTGGACGTGCTGCGGGCGCAGGTGCAGCTCCAGAACCAACGCCAGCGAACGATTCGAGTGGAAAACGAGTTCGAGAAATCGAAGCTGCAGCTGGCGCGCGCCATCGGCCTGCCCGTCGGCCAGTCGTTCACGCTGACGGACAAAATCCCCTACGCACCGCTCGCGGACGTCACGCTTGAAGGCGCGCTCAAAACCGCGTACGAGTCGCGCGCCGACTTCCTGGCGGCGCGCGAACGGCTGACCGCGGCGGAATCGTCACGGCGTGCGGCGGAGGCCGATCACATCCCGACCGTGCACCTCGATGCCGATTACGGCGTGCTCGGCCAGACGTTGTCGGAGTCTCACGCCACGTTTCGTGTGGCGGCAAACCTGCGCGTGCCGATCTTCGATGCCGGTAAGTCGACCGCCAGGCGCCTCGAGACCGACGCCGAATTGAAGCGTCGGCAAGCCGAACTGGAGGATACGCGCGGCCGTGTCGAGTACGACGTGCGCACGGCGCTGCTCGATCTGCGCGCCGCGGGCCAGCAGGTCGAGGCGGCGCAGACGAACGTCACGCTCGCCGGCCAGGAGCTCGAGCAGGCGCGCGATCGGTTTGCCGCCGGCGTCGCCGGCAATCTGGAGGTCACCCAGGCACAACAATCGGTCGCGATCGCCACCGAGAGTTACATCGACGCGTTGTACTCGCACAACCTCGCGAAAGCGGCGCTAGCCCGAGCGGTCGGCACGGCGGAACAGTCAGTGATGGCGTTTGTCGGAGGATTGAAATAGATGGACCCGAAGTTGAAGGTCGTGGAAGACGAGCCAGCGGAACAACACGAGAAGGGACGGCTGGGCGGCCGCGGTCGCTGGATCGCGCTCGCCGCGGTCGTCGTGGTTCTCGGCGTGCTCATCTATCTCTGGCGTACGGCCGGCCGTGTGTCGACAGACGACGCGCAGGTTGACGGGCACATTACCCAGGTCGCGGCTCGCGTGGGCGGTACCGTGGTGAAGGTCAACGTCAAGGAGAACCAGTACGTCGAAGCGGGAACTGTTCTGGTCGAGCTCGATCCCCGTGACTATCAGGTCGCTGTCGAGCGCGCACGCGCTGAGCTGACCGACGCGGAGGCAAACGCGGCGGGCGCTATGACCGGCATTCCGCTGACCGAGGTGTCGACCGAGACCGGCGTGCGCACGGCGAGCGGCGGCGTCGAGGAGGCGCAGGCTGGCGTCGGCATCGCCGATCGCCAGGTCGAAGCGGCACGGGCGCAGCTCGTCGCCGCCCAGGCGCGGCAGCGTGAAAAGGAAGCAAGCGCGGTCAAGGCCGCGCGCGACGTGGAGCGTTTCAAAGGGCTCGTCGCAAAGGACGAAATCGCCCAACAGCAGTACGATGCCGCCGTCTCGTCGGCCGAGTCGGCGAGGGCGTCCGCGGATGCCGCGACCTCTGACGTCCATGCCGCTCAGGCGGCGATCGCCGTCGCCGAGCAGCGCGCACGACAGGCCCGGGGCACGGCTGCGCAGGCGCAGGCGGCGCTTCAGGCGTCGAAGACGGGCCCCCAGCAGCTGCGGGTCACGAAAGCACGCGCCGATGTCGCCAACGCGCGCGTCAAGCAGTTCACCGCGGCGCTCGCCCAAGCGGAGCTCAACCTCCAGCGCACCTCGATCAAGGCTCCGTCCGCGGGCGTCATCAGTCGCAAAACCATCGAGGTCGGCCAGGTGGTCCAGGCGGGTCAGCCGCTCTTTGCGCTCGTCTCTCAGGACGACGTGTGGGTGACGGCGAACTTCAAGGAAACCCAGTTGCGGCGCATGCAGGCGGGACAGCCGGTCAACATCTCGGTTGATGGACTCGATCGCGAGTTCAAGGGACACATAGAAAGCATCTCGGCCGCGACCGGCGCGAAGTTCAGCCTGCTGCCACCGGAGAACGCGTCGGGCAACTACGTCAAGGTGGTGCAGCGCGTGCCGGTGAAAATCGTGTTCGAGCCTGGGCAGGATCCGGATCATCGCCTGCGTCCCGGCATGTCGGTCGTGCCAACTGTCTACACCAAGTCATCGCGATGAGCACGTCGCCGGAGCATCCCGTCGTCAATCCCTGGATCGTGGCGGTCGCGGTGATGTTCGCCACGTTCATGGAAGTGCTCGACACGACCGTTGTCAATGTGTCACTGCCCCACATCGCCGGAAATCTGTCGGCGTCGATCGACGAGTCGACGTGGGTGCTGACGTCGTATCTGGTCGCGAACGCGATCGTGCTGCCACTCACGGGCTGGCTGGCGAGACACTTCGGGCGAAAGCGCCTGCTGATGACTTCGGTCGCGGGCTTCACGGTTTCGTCGCTGCTGTGCGGCATTGCGCCGAACCTGCCGCTGCTCGTGTTCTTTCGAATCCTGCAGGGCGCGACCGGTGGCGCGATGCAGCCGCTGTCGCAGGCCGTGCTGCTCGAAGCGTTTCCGCCCCACGAACGCGGCAAGGCGATGGGCTTCTGGGGCCTGGGCATTGTCGTTGCGCCGATTCTTGGACCCGTGCTGGGAGGATGGCTCACCGATACCTACAGCTGGCGGTGGGTGTTCTACATCAATCTCCCGGTCGGAATCGCGTCGCTCGTCATGACGAAGCTTTACGTGTTCGATCCGGCGTACTTGCGGAAAGACACGGACAAGATCGACTACTGGGGAATCGGGCTGCTCGCCCTCTGGGTCGGCAGCTTGCAGCTGGCGCTCGATCTGGGCCAGGAGCGCGATTGGTTCAGTTCGCCGTTCATCACCTCGCTGGTCGTGGTCTCGGCGAGTGGCGTCGTCGCGTTTCTGGTCCGTGAGTGGGTCGCGCGCGAGCCGGTCGTCGATCTTCGCGTGTTCAAAGTGCGGACCTACAGTACCGGCGTCTTCCTGATGACAACGCTCGGCTTTGTGCTCTACGGCAGTCTGGTGCTGCTGCCGATCATGCTGCAGACGCTTCTCGGTTATCCGTCGCTGCAGGCGGGCATCGCGATGGCGCCGCGCGGAATGGGATCGCTCATCGGCATGCCGATGGTCGGCTTGATGATTGGCCGCATCGATCCGCGCAAGATGGTCGCGTTCGGGCTCGTAGCCGGCGCGGGCACGTTGTTCTGGCTCGGGCAGCTCAACCTGCAGGCCGGTTACTGGGACATCTTCTGGCCCCAGTTCTGCCAGGGCCTTGGCCTCTCGGCGCTGTTCGTTCCGTTGACGACGATCAGCATGGATCCGATTCCAAAGGAGCGGATGGGTAACGCGACGAGCCTGTTCAACCTGATGCGGAATCTCGGCGGCAGCATCGGCATCGCGACCACCGGCAGCCTGCTGGCGCGCAAACAGCAGGAATACGTCAATATCATGGGAGAGCACGTCACGCCGTTTTCGCAAACCGCGCAGAACGCGCTCGAATCGGCGAAGGCGGCGTTTATTGCGTCCGGAGCGGACGCGGTGACCGCAACGCAGCGTGCCTACGCCGCGGTGTTCGGCACCGTGCAGCGGCACGCGACGATGGTCGCGTTCGTGGACCTCTTCCGGCTGCTCGGACTCATCTTCCTGCTGCTGCTGCCGCTCGTCATGTTGATGCGTCGCCCGCGCGGACGCGCCGCGGCCGCGGCCCATTGATTCGCCGCCGCAGCAACCTGAACGCGGCGAGCATTTCGTCATAGCTGAAATTGGCGTTCCGGCCGCTCGGATTGGGCAGCACGAACACCTGCGCACCATGTATCGCGGCCGGTTGAGGACCGACGCGAATCGTGGCTGATCGCACCGGACGACGGCCGTCCGCGGCGATGAGCGGCTCGATCGCGCGGTAGAGCGTAACGCCGACGAGCGCCACGATCTCGGGACGATACCTTCCAATCTTCCTCTCGAGCGCCCGCCACCCGTCGACATATTCCCTCGGCAACAGGTCGTCGATCCCCGGACTGGGTCTCGCGATCAGGTTTGTGATCCCGTAACCGAACTCCGGCAAGCGATCGTCATGTTCGAATGTAATCGGCTCGGGCACCAGCCGCGATTCCCACAGCAGCTTCCAGAAGCGATTCGAATAACCGGCAAAGTGATGTCCGGTCACCGCCGAACGAACGCCCGGGTTGATGCCGACAAACAGGAGGCGCACGCCGGGCTTGACGCGGTCTTTCAGGCGTAAGTGCGACCAGTGATTGACCGTCGACCGGGCGGGTGGCATAGGATGCTGGGATGAACTGGCTGTTCAAAGAAGAACCGACGCACTACAGCTACGACGATCTCGTCCGAGACGGCAAGACATCCTGGACCGGCGTCAGGAATCCGGTCGCCCAGAAGAATCTTCGCGCGGTTACGAAGGGCGATCGCATCTTTTTCTATCACACGGGTAACGAGAAGGCTGTTGTCGGGATTGCCAAGGCGGCGGCCGCGTCCTATCCCGATCCGGCCGACAAGGACGGCAAACTGTACGCCGTCGACGTCGTCCCGGTCCGCAAGCTCAAGCAACCTGTGACGCTCGCGGCGATCAAGGCCGACCGGTTTTTCGCAACGTTTGCGCTGACTCGCGTCCCGCGCCTTTCCGTCATGCCGGTGACGGACGACCAATGGGAGCGAATCGAAGCGATGTCCCGCTAAATCCGAAAAAAGGTGGCTGGCACTTTTCCGGGAAAGGTGCCAGCCACCTTTGTGCGAGAGGACGACCGGCAACAGGTTCAAAACAAATCGGATAGCTTCGATTTGGCGGTGATCAGCGGGACGGCTTGAGCAGCAGGAATCCAAGCGGAGGCAGCGTCAGGCGCAGTGACTGATCGTAACCGTGGGACGCGATCGGCTCGCTGAAAATTGTTCCACCATTTCCAACGTTCGAGCCCCCGTACAACTCGCCGTCGCTGTTGACCAGTTCGAAATAGGGGCCCGCCGCAGGAACGCCAATTCGATAGCCGTCTCTGGGAACGGGCGTGAAATTCAGGACCGCGACGACGAAGTCGTCGACCTGCCGAGCGCGCCGGATGAACGAGACGACGCTGTTCTCGCTGTCGTTGCAATCGACCCACTGGAAGCCGGACGGATCGAAATCCACTTCATAGAGCGCGTGCTCCGACCGATAGGTTCGATTCAGATCCTGGACGAACCGCTGGACTCCCTGGTTCAGCGGATGATCGAGGGCGTGCCAGTCCAGGCTTGAATCGTAGTTCCATTCCCGCCCCTGCGCGAACTCGCAGCCCATGAACATCAGCTTCTTCCCCGGGTGCGCGTACATGAACCCATACAGCGTCCGCAGGGTGGCGGCCTTTCGCCAGTCGTCACCTGGAATCTTCCCCAGCATCGACCGCTTGCCGTGGACGACTTCATCGTGCGAGAACGGCAGAATGAAGTTCTCGCTGAATGCGTAGAGCAACGAGAACGTGAGATGACGGTGATCCCATCGCCGATAGACCGGATCCTTTGTCACGTACTCGAGGATGTCGTTCATCCAGCCCATGTTCCACTTGTAGGTGAAACCGAGGCCTCCGACATAGGTGGGCCGGCTGACCGACGGCCACGCGGTGGACTCCTCCGCGACCGTGATCGATCCTGGCTGTTCCGCGTGCGTCAGGGTGTTCAGCTCACGCAGAAACTCGATCGCGTCGATGTTCTCGCGGCCGCCGAAGCGGTTGGGAACCCACTCCCCTTCTTTCCGCGAGTAATCGAGATACAACATCGACGCGACAGCATCCACTCGCAGTCCGTCGATGTGGTACTCGTGCAGCCAGAACAGGGCATTCGACAGGAGGAAATTCCGCACTTCATTGCGGCCGTAATTGAAAATCAGGGTGCCCCAGTCGCGATGTTCTCCCTGACGCGGGTCCTCGTGCTCGAAGAGCGCCGTCCCGTCGAATTGCGCGAGCCCGTGCGCGTCCTTCGGGAAGTGCCCTGGCACCCAGTCAAGAATGACCCCGATTCCGTGGAGGTGACAGGCGTCCACGAACGCCTTGAACTCCTCCGGTTTGCCGAAGCGGCTGGTCGGGGCGAAAAAACCAATCACCTGATAGCCCCAGGACCCCGAGAACGGATGCTCCATCACCGGAAGCAACTCAATATGTGAATAGCCCATCTCCTTGACGTACGGAATCAGCCGCTCGGCAAGCTCGCCGTAGGTCAAGTATCGGTTCGCATCCTCTGGAAACCGTGCCCACGATCCAAGATGCACTTCATAGACCGCCACGGGTAGGTGAAACCATGAGTCGGCGGACTCTCGCGATCGCATCCACTCGGTGTCCTTCCATTCGTACACCGGTTCGGCGACGATCGACGCGTTCAGCGGAGGAATCTCGAATGCGAATCCGAAGGGATCGGATTTCAGGATGACTTCGCCGTATCGGGTGAGGATCTCGAACTTGTATTTCTCCCCGAGTGAAATGCCCGGGATGAAGATCTCCCAGACGCCGCTGCCACCGAGCGATCGCATCGGGTGCCGGCGGCCGTCCCAGGCGTTGAAATCTCCGACCACGCTCACCCGTTTTCCGTTGGGGGCCCACACGGCAAAGTGCACGCCTTTGGCCGTGCCGATGGTCATCGGGTGAGCGCCGAGCTTTTCGTAGATGCGAGTGTGCTTGCCTTCGCCGAACAGATACAGATCGTAATCGGAGAGCACGCGGCCGTATCGGTAGGGATCGTCGACCTCTGTCGTCGCCCCGCCGTGATACTGCACGTGCAGACGGTAGTCGGGAATTTCCCTGGTGTCGGTCAGGACGACTTCGAAGATGCCGGCGGGATGCCGGCGCGCCATTTCCACCGATCCTGATCCGTTGCGCATGACGGTGATGCGCTCGGCGGTCGGCACCAGCGCGCGAATCACAACGCCGTTTGGATTCTGGTGCGGGCCGAGCACGCCGAATGGATCGGCGTGACGCGCTTCAGCAAGCGCCTGCAGGGCCGAATCTCGTTTCACGGTGTCGCTCTCGAGCCTGTTCCGGACGCGTCTGCCGCCAAGGATGTCGTTCGCGGCGCCAACCACGTCGCGCGGCGTCCTTCATCGGGACGATCCCCCGGACCGTCGAGCGACGTAACACCCGCGGCATGGTAGGCCGGGCACCACCCGGTGAGGCCCGAAAACGCGGCGACCGCGCCGGTCAGGACGAAGGGGGGCCTCATCGGTCGGGGCAGCGCCCGGCTCACGAGCAGCAACGCCGCACCCGCAAGCGTTCGCAACACACGCTCGAAATCGCCGACGTTCTGAATCGCCAGGCGCTGCACGGCATCATCGTGCGCCAGCATCTCCCGCTCGACGATCGCTCCCGTCAACGAGTCGTTGTCCGGCTCGACCAATGCTGGGCCGCCGAGCCCCAGATCGATCACCGGCGTCCGCCGCAAGCCATGGTTCAACGACTTGGCTCGATGAAGCGCATCGAGGTCCTCGTCAATGTTGAGGTACTGGTGCGGCACACCCAGCCTGCGAAGGTGGCGCAGCGAACGTCTCGTGTCCTCACACCAGTCGGCGCCGTAGACAATGATCATATCGATTGTGGATTTTCGAGTGTTGATTGCTGATTGTTGATCACAACGCCGCCAGCAGGCTCGCCCCAGTGCTGGCGAGTGCCACGAGCAGGAGCCACGGCGCCGCGGCGGCGACTCCCCCGGACGGCGGAGCGGCATTGACCGGTGCACTGGTCCACGCCGATATCGCCTGTGAACCGGCAAATGTGCAGCCCAGCGCCGCGAACGACAGCGCCCAGCCGGCGCCGAGCAGCCCGCGCGGCAGGCCGGCGCGCATTCCCGGCAACCAGACGGCAAGCGCCGCCGAGAGCATCCACATGCCGATGGCCATGATGGCCAGCAGCTTGAGCTGACCGAGCGCCTGTTCGGCGGCCTGTCGTCTGAGTTCAGCGGCAAGCGCCTCTTCGGCCCGTCGTCGTTCCGCCTCGATCTGCGAGCGTTCCAGCTCCATGCGGGCGCGATCGCGATCGAACGCTTCTTTCAACGCCGCAACAACGACGCCGGCGAGCCGCGTCTCGAGACCGCGGGAAGCGGTCTCCGGGACTTCCGGGTACGTGGGATCGAGCGTCGCGCGAAGCCGCCCGCCCATGCGCGCCAGACCGGTCACCGTATCGAGCACGCGCATCCAGTTGGCGATACCCATGCCGTCAGCTTATGAACAGCGTTATCGAGACGCAAGCCCAACCGAACGGGATGGCTGATTGCTGATGGCTGATGGCTGATTGAACGTCCTTCAATCGACCATCAGCAATCGACAATCGGCAATCTCAATGGTTCGGAATCGTTCGTCTGGGGTCGGCGATCTGGGCGAGGATGGCGTCGATGTAGGCGCTGACGAGCCCGGGAAGATCGTCGGCCGGCCCGTTCAACGTGAAGATCTTCCGGAATCTCGGACCGGAAATCGCCAGGTCCCAGCCGTTACCCGACTGAGACTTGAACAAAGAGAGCTTCCAGTTCTCGAACGCCGGCCGCCAACGCTTCACAACGGCCTGCACGGCCGCCGTGAGCTGCGAGCGCAATCCCGCATCGCCGAGCTGCGGACAACTCACTGACACAGACATTTGCGTATGTGTTACCAGTCGTCAGCGCGTGTTTCAAGCTAAGCCGTTTCCGTGCTCAGCCGTTTCGCGATGAATCGTCTCGCGCGGGTGTGATGTCGTCGTCGAAACGTTTCAGGCGTCATCCGATACCAGCGTTTGAACGCACGATGAAACGGGGCCGGCTCTGAGTAGCCGACCAGATAGGCGACCTCGCCGATCGCAAGCGTCGACTCGACGAGATACCGGCCCGCCGCTTCCTTGCGGGCGGCGTCGAGCAGTTGCTGGAACGATACGCCTTCATCGGTGAGACGGCGCTGGAGCGTCCGTCCCGACATCGCCAGCTGCCGCGCGAGGATGTCGATCCGGGTGGCTTCTGCACTGAGGTCCAGGGCAAGCGTTCGTTGCACCTGCTCCGCCACACCAGTCCGCTGCGGCAGGCGCTCCAGGATCTGCTCGGCCTGGGTTTCAAGAAGTCGTCGCAACAATGAATCCCGTCGTCGCAGCGGCAGGCGCCACGATGCGATCGGCACGATCAACCCGTTCCATGTCGCTTCGCCGTTGACTTCGCAGCCGAGGACGCGCGCGAACGCGACGGGATCATCCGGACGATGGCGAAGACTGAGGCTCGACGCTGTGAACCCGCCCTCGGTTTCGGTCCTGAAGTGCAGGACGATGAGGGACGCAGAGTACTCGACGCTGATCGGCGCATCGTTGCCCGTGATCTCGATTCTGACGACGTCTTTCTCCTCCTGGATGGCGACCTCGGCGGGGTTACCAATGACTCGCAGGTAGCGAGCGAGCTGCCCGACGCCCTTTTCGACCGTCGCCGACGTGGCCACGAGATAGTCGAGCAGGGGATACGCCCCGAACGGCGTCCGTCGCGCAAGCTCGAGCCCGAGGTTGGGTATGAAGCGTTCCTGCTGCGCGGAGCAAATCAACTTTCCGAGCGCTTCGCACGAGATGCGAGCGTCCGGGTCCGAAAGGTCGCAATCAGTGTCGATCGACGCCGCCAGCAGTGCTTCCGCGTCGTACCCGAGCTGACCAAACGCGGCGAGGAACGCACGAACGTCGGTCATCGCCATGCTCCACCGTCCGTCGGCCTGGGCTGACGAGAGCTTGGCGCTTCCGGTCACTGAATTGGCGCGCGCGGTCATGGGTGCAACCCTGTCGTCCAGTCATGATTGTGCCATCTCCACGGCGCATTTGTTACCGGAGGTGAGGTCATGACATTAGCCGCTTCATTCTTGTCATTGACGATCGGCGCGTTGTTGCTGGCGGTGGTCACCCGAGTGGCGGTTCCACCTGGCACATGGCTGGCGTTCGCACTCCTGCTTCATGCGACCCGCACGATGCCGGCGAGATCCGGCCTCCTGTCGTTGCTCGTCGCGTGTTATGTGGCCCTCGCCGTCAGTAATCGCGACGTGATTCCGCTGGCTGGAGCACCGTATTTTGGCGTCATCGCGTTCAACTCGATCGCGATGGCGCTGCCGTTCGCGCTCGATCGGTTCTTCAGTCAGCGCGCGGGCGGCCTGGGCTTCACGCTGATCTTCCCGGCCGCCTTCGTCGCCGTCGAATTCCTCAAGTCGCGGATCACACCGTCCGCCACGTGGGGCTCGATCGCTTACACCCAGTACGGGTCCCTGCCGGTCATGCAGATCGCCGCCCTCGTCGGAATCTGGGGCATCACTTTCGCGATTACATGGTTCGCGTCGACCACTGAGTGGGTGTGGAGCCGCAACTTCGAGTGGAACACCGTCCGAACGCCGTTGCTTGCCTGCGGCTGCGTGCTCGGCGCGCTCGTACTGGCCGGTGCACTACGGGTCGCGCTCGCCGGCACGGAAGGAGCCTCATTGAGGGTTGCGACATTGAATCGTCCGGTCGATTTGTTCGTACCCGGAGAGATGACGCGCATCACGGAAGGACGAGTACGGCCAGAAGAAATGCCGCAGGTGACGAGCAAGTTAAACCAGCTGCATACGTGGTTCCTGGACGGGAGCCGACGAGAAGCCCGCGCCGGCGCCCGGCTCATCGCCTGGCCGGAGGCGAACCTGCTGGTGTTCCGACAGGACGAGCCGGCATTCCTCGAACGCGCGAAGCGGCTTGCGGGTGAAGAGAAGATCTATCTCGCCATGGGAATCGCCAGCATCCAGATCGGCGCGCCCTTGCCGTTCGAGAACAAGCTGGTAATCGTCGATCCCTCAGGCACGGTTGTCGTCAACTACTTGAAGAGTCACGCCGTCGTTGGCTGGGAGGCGACCATCATGAAACCCGGTGACGGATTGGTACCGGTCGTCGCGACGCCTGTCGGGCGCGTCGCATCGGCGATCTGCTTCGACGCGGACTTTCCAGGTTTCATGCGCCAGGCCGGTCAGGGGCGCGCGGACCTGATGATCGTGGTCGCGAACGAGTGGAGGGCGATCAAGGATCTGCATGTGCAGATGGCCGCGTTCCGCGCGATCGAGAATGGCGTGCCGATGGTTCGGCCCGCCGCCTCCGGTGTCTCCAGCGCCGTCGATCCCTGGGGACGCATGGTTGCGTTCTCGGACTACTTCGCAGGAGGCGATCGCACCATGACCGCGCAGGTCCCAATCACCCACACATGGACGCTCTATCCGCGGGTGGGAGATCTGTTCGCGTGGTCGTGCGGAGTCGCGGTGGTCGTCGCCGTGGCAATCGCCCTCATGGGCCGGGTCTGATCGTCAAGATCACTCGCCGATACGAGGTCAGACTCGGGGTGCCGGAGTCTTCGACCGCAAGAATGACGTGCGCGGTGCCCGCGACACGGGCGACAACGGTCGCCTTTTCGCTGCTCCCGTTTTCGATGACGACGCGTACCGCTGGCTCGCGCGGCCCCCCGACGGCGCTGATGGAATGTCGCCCGCACCAGGTTGTCCCCCGCCGCCGGCCGGCCGAAGCCCACCAGCGACTACCGGCCGGCTCGGAATACCGGTACCGGCCTCCGGATAGAAGAACCACTTGTAGGTGAGCGACTGACCGTCCGGATCGTGCGTGCCGGTGGCGTCCAGCGTGATTGGCTTCCCGACACCGGCGTCGATGAGGACAGGCGCTTTTCCCGGTTGACCGTTCACCACCACTTCAGGGTTGTGGTTCGCGTCGCGGACGCCTTTGATGGTCCAATCCATGCGCGCCGCAAAGTCGTGTTGAAAAGCAGTCCGCCATCGCCAGATTGTCGCCTGATCGGAGGTATAAGTCCTGCCGTCCACGCCGATCACGGTGTCCTTCGAGTTGTCGCGGCCAGGAAACGAATCGCCGCCCTGCGTCCACGACGGGTGGGTCTCACCGTAGTACTGCCGCCACACCTAGCGTCCGCCCCAGCCGCCGAAGGTCGGACTCATGAAGCTGGCGAGCCCGTTGTTGATGAGGCCGAGGAACGAGGGCGTATCGCGAGTTGATCACGTCGGGCCGAACTTTGTTGCGTATCCAGGTCGAGGTCGATGCGATCAATCCTTCCACGTCGTAGAGATTGGAGTAGACAAGGAAGCGGACCATCGACATCTGATCGTCAGCCTCGTTGGCGATGTCGGTCATCACCACAATGCGTGGTTTCTCGACGTAGGGGTCAATGCGTACCGCCACGGGATCGCGGGACGAGGACGACTGCGCGGAGAGTGAGACACTAAGCGCAATTACCAAAGCAGTACGGACGAACGTCATGTGTGGCATGGCGATCCAGCAGGCGAGCCGAGCCGTCCAGCGTCGAGGAATACCGCCGGACGAGAAGCATTATCCCAGCGCACCACGAGCACGGCGCGCAATCTCTAGGTGGCGTTCAGTACTGGGCGAAAACTCGCCGAAAGCGACTGACCCTGCCTCGGCCCGGTCGTTGCTCTCTTCTCTCTCTTGCGCAGTTCGGGCCCCGGCGCGTCCTGATTCCATACACGTTCGCTTGGGCGCTGCCGAAGTACCGACATGCCGACCGCTGGTTCGGACAGGAAGCCTGATGGCAATTGACCGTCTCCCGACCCGCCGGCCCGACAGGTCGAGCCCTGCCTGGCTGCGGGGCGGCGGCGAGATGGGAGAGCGGATTCGTTCGCTGGATTGGGCAGCGACGCCGGTCGGGCCGATGGAATCGTGGTCGCCAGCACTGCGGATGATGGTGCAGTTCCTCCTCGCCAACCGCTTTCCGATGCTGCTCTGGTGGGGACCACAGTATGTGTGCATCTACAACGACCCGTACCGGCCGGTGCTTGGCAACAAGCACCCCTGGGCGCTCGGCCAACCGGTGCGCACCGTCTGGAGCGAGATCTGGCACGTCCTGCAGCCGCTGATCGACACGCCGTACAACGGCGGCCCCCCGACGTGGAATGAAGACATCGGGCTCGAAATCAACCGTCACGGCTTCGTCGAAGAGACCCATTTCACGATCGCCTACAGCCCAGTGCCGGATGACACCGTGCCCTCAGGAATTGGCGGCGTGCTGGCGACGGTTCACGAGATCACGGAAAAGATCGTTGGAGAGCGACGCCTGGTCGTGCTTCGCGATCTTGGTGCTCGCGTGGGGGACGCCAGGACAGCGAACGAAGCGTGTGCCGTTGCGGCGCAAACCCTCTCCGGGCACAGCAAAGATGTGCCGTTTACCCTGCTGTACCTAATCGACGAGAGTCGCCGTCGCGCACGTCTCGCTGGCACCAGCGGCATCGACGGAGAGAGCGACATCAGTCCCGAGGTGATCGACGTCGACCTGGCCGCAGGCAACAGCTGGCCGATGGGCGAGGCCCTCCGCGGCGATGGCATGCAGATCGTCACGGAACTGCAGCGGCGATTCGCGTCGGTGCCGAAAGGTCCCTGGACCGATCCGCCGCACACGGCAGTCGTCATGCCGATTCCATCCAACAGAGCCGACGAGCCTCTCGGATTGATTGTGGCTGGCATCAGCGCGCGACTGAAGCTCGATGAGTACTACAAGGCCTTTCTCGAACTCGTCCGCACGCAGATTGCGACCGCGGTCGGTCAGGCGAACGCCTTCGACGAAGAGCGCAAGCGTGCTGAAGCGCTCGCGGAAATCGATCGTGCGAAGACAACCTTCTTCAGCAATGTCAGTCACGAGTTTCGCACGCCACTCACGCTGCTGGTCGGACCGATTCAGGACGGTCTGGTGGATCAGCACGCGCCATTGCCCCCGGTTCAACGCGAGCGCCAGGAGATCGCGCATCGCAACGCACTGCGTCTGCTCCGTCTCGTCAACACGCTGCTGGATTTCTCCCGCATCGAAGCCGGACGGCTCGATGCGAGTTACGAGCCGACCGATCTGGCGACGCTGACCGCTGAACTCGCGAGCGTGTTCCGGTCGGCAATGGAAACAGCTGGTCTCGAGCTGGTCATCGACTGCCCGCCACTACCGGAACCGGTGTACGTCGATCGTGACATGTGGGAGAAGATCGTCCTCAATCTCGTTTCGAATGCGTTCAAATTCACATTCGACGGCCACATTCGTGTCGAGCTGCGCCCCCACGATGAACGGGTCGAGCTCCGCGTCTCGGATACCGGCGTCGGCATTCCTGCGTCGGACCTGCCGCGCATGTTCGAACGGTTCCATCGGGTCCGGCACGCGCGAGCACGAACGCACGAAGGTACGGGGATTGGGCTCGCGCTCGTACAGGAACTGGCACGACTGCACGGCGGAGAGGTGACAGTCTCGAGCCGGGAGGGATACGGGACGACGTTCACGGTCAGCATCCGAACTGGAACAGCGCACCTGCCGCCCAATCGGATTTCAGACGCGCGCCAGCCTGCCTCCATCAGCACTGCCGCCGTCCCCTACGTCGAGGAAGCGTTGCGCTGGTTGCCGGCAACGGGTGCGCTGCCGCAGTCGACGCCAGATCCCGTCGGGAGTACGCACGAGGCCGCCGCTGGCGTCGAGCCGCAACCACGTGTCCTGGTCGCGGACGATAACGCCGATATGCGCGACTACGTCAGCCGCATCCTCGGACAGAGCTACCGCGTTGACGCCGTCGCCGATGGCCGCGCCGCGCTCGATCGCATACGGGCGCAGGTTCCGGATCTCGTGGTCGCCGACGTCATGATGCCGAAGCTCGATGGCTTCGCTCTGCTCGCCGAAATTCGGGCCGACCAGGCGCTTCGCGCGCTGCCGGTCGTCCTGCTCTCGGCGCGCGCCGGCGAGGAAGCACGAATCGAAGGCCTGCACGCGGGCGCCGACGAGTATCTCGTCAAGCCGTTCAGCGCGCGCGACCTCCAGGCGACGGTCGCATCACAGCTCCAGCTCGCTGCAGTGCGGCGTGAGTCCGAGCGCGCGCTCCGATATCGCAGCGAGCAGTACCTGGCGATCTTGAACGAGGCGCCGATCGGGGTCTACCTGGTTGACGCCGACTTCCGGATTCGAGAGGTCAACCCGATCGCGCTGCCGATGTTCGGCGATATTCCCGGTGGCGTCATCGGCCGCGATTTCGACGAAGTCATGCACATGATCCGGGAGCCGAAACGCGCCGACGAAGTCGTCCGAATCTTCCGAACAACACTCGACACCGGTGCGTCCTACGTCACGCCCGAACCAGTGGCGCTCCCCGTCCATGGCGACGCCAGCGGCTACTACGAGTGGCGACTCCATCGCATCACGTTGCCGGACGGGCGATTCGGCGTGGCGTGCTACTTCCGCGATGTCACCGACCAGCGGAAGGCGGCCGCCGCGCAAGCTCGCCTTGCCGCGATCATCGACTCGGCCGACGATGCAATCATTGCCAAGGATCTCGATGGGATCATCCAGTCGTCCAATGCCGCCGCCGAGCGCCTGTTCGGGTACACGTCGGATGAGCTCGTCGGGCGGCCGGTTCGAATGCTGATCCCGCCGGAAAGACAGTCGGAAGAGGACGACATTCTTGCGCGCCTGGGGCGCGGCGAGCGGGTCGATCACTTCGAGACCGTCCGCACGAAAAAGGACGGCACGCGGCTGGATATCTCGCTGACCGTTTCACCCGTGCGCGATCACTCGGGCACAATCATCGGCGCCTCGAAGATCGCGCGCGACATCACTGGCGTAAGACAGGCGGAGTCGGAACGGATCCGGCTGCTGCAGGAGAACGCGGCGGTCACGGAAACGCTCAACAACGTCGGCGCGATCGTCGCTTCAGATCTCGATCGGAGCCGGGTCGTTCAGGCCGTGACCGATGCGGCCACGGAACTGACGACCGCGGAATTCGGCGCATTCTTCTACAACGTGATCGATGAAGCGGGCGAATCGTACACGCTCTACACGATTTCCGGCGTGTCCCGCGACGCGTTCTCGAAGTTCCCCATGCCCCGCAATACCGAGGTGTTCGAGCCAACCTTCAAGGGCACCGGCATTGTTCGGAGCGCGGACATTACGAAGGATCCGCGCTATGGCCACAATGCGCCCTACCACGGCATGCCACCCGGACACCTGCCCGTGAGGAGCTACCTCGCCGTACCGGTCACAGGACGTTCCGGGGACGTGATTGGCGGACTGTTCTTCGGGCACTCGTCCGTCGGCCGCTTCAACGAACAGCACGAGCGCCTGGCCGCGGGCATCGCGTCGTGGGCGTCCGTCGCGCTCGAGAACGCGCGCATGTATACGAGCGTTCAGGAGGCGAGCCGGCTCAAGGACGAGTTTCTCGCCAGCCTGTCGCACGAACTGCGAACGCCGCTCAATGCCATCCTCGGGTATGCGCGCATGTTGCGCACCGGGATCATCGCGCCGGACAAGAAGGACAAGGCAATTGACACGATCGAGCGCAACGCGACGTCGTTGACGCAGATCGTCGAGGACGTGCTCGACATCTCCCGCATCGTATCCGGGAAGATCCGGTTGAACGTCCAGTCGGTCGACTTCCCCGACATCGTGCGGTCCGCGATCGACGCCGTCGCGCCGGCGGCCGACGCGAAAGGCGTCCGTCTCGAGACCGTTCTCGATCCGCAGGCGGCACCGATTTCCGGAGATCCCGAACGACTGCAACAGGTGCTGTGGAATCTCCTGTCGAACGCGGTGAAGTTCACCAATCGCGGCGGCCGGGTTCAGGTTCGGCTCGAGCGCGTCAACTCTCATGTCGAGGTGAATGTCTCCGATACCGGCATCGGGATCTCGCCAGAGTTCCTGCCGCACGTGTTCGAGCGGTTTCGACAGGCGGATGCCGGCATCGCTCGAGAGCGCGGCGGGCTTGGGTTGGGCCTATCGATTGCGCGCCAGTTGATCGAATTGCACGGGGGTACCATCGAGGCATCCAGCGGCGGTCCCGGTCAGGGCGCGACGTTCCGGGTCAGGATGCCGCTGATGATTGTGCACGCGGTGCCCGATCAGCTTCCGCGCGTCCACCCTCGAGCCGGCACCACCGCACGCAAACCCCCGGTCGCCGACCTCGCCGGCGTGCACGTGCTTGCCGCCGATGACGAGCCGGATGCGCTGTCGCTTGTGACTGAAGTGCTGGAAGCGGTCGGCGCTCGCGTCACCACTGCACGATCGGCTCAGGCCGCATTGACCAAACTGGATGTGGACGTCCCTGACGTCATCGTCGCAGATTTAGGAATGCCGACGCTCGACGGGTTCGCATTCATCGATCGCGTGCGGCGTCATTCGAACCCGCGAATCCGCGAGGTGCCAGCCGCAGCCTTGACCGCGTATGCGCGCTCAGAAGATCGGGTCAAAGCGTTGAGAGCTGGATTCCAGATTCATCTCGCGAAGCCGATCGATCCTGCCGAACTCGTCACGACGATTGCGGCGCTGGCCGGTCGCTTCGACGGGAAGAGATCGCACGGCGCGAGTGAAGACTCGGCGGGTTGAGATCGCGTGTCGCCGCTTGCCACCGGAGCCGCGAGCGAAGCGTGCACTTGGCGAAGGTTGGCGGAGAGGGAGGGATTCGAACCCCCGTGCCGGTTACCCGGCAAGACGCTTTCGAGGCGCCCCCGTTACGACCACTTCGGTACCTCTCCGGTATTCAGTTTCCAGTTCCCGGTTTCCAGTTCCCAGTTTCCGGTGCCTTGGGCGACTGTTTCCCCACTCGAACGGCCAGGTCGAGCGACGAAAGCCAGCAGCCGAGCCGCTACCGTCGCTCGCGGAAGAACTCCTGGATCATATCCCGGCACTCGGCTTCGAGCACGCGACCGGTGGCGATTATCCGATGGTTGAGCGCCGGATGCTCGTGCGCGTGCATCGCCGACTCGATGGCACCCGCCTTTGGTTCTGTCGTCCCGTAGACAATTCGAGCGATGCGGGCGTGAATCATCGCGCCGACGCACATCTGACACGGTTCGATCGTCACATACACGGTAGCGCCGGTTAGTCGATAGTTGCGCACCCGCTGGGCTGCGGCGCGAAGGGCGACGATTTCGGCGTGCGCCGTCGGATCCGCTGCGCCAATCGGCTGATTGCAGCCCGCGCCGAGGATTTCGTCGTCGAGAACGACGACCGCCCCGATAGGCACTTCACCGCGCAGCCGCGCATCGCGCGCCTGTTCGAGCGCCACCCGCATGAATCGTTCATCGGTCTCGACCGTCACGATCCCCTAGCCGGACAGTTGCGGGCAAAGCTGAACATTTGATGATAGCACGCGCGAAAAACTCCCTTCAACCGCGACGCCGTTTCCGTACCCATCCAACTCAGCACACCAGATGAGCAACATCGCCGCGTTAAGATCAGTCGATGCGGCACATTCTGGCGAAGCGTCACATCCCAATCCTGACCGCCTTCGCAACGTCGAATGTCCTCGTCGCGTTTGATTACGACGGAACCCTGGCCCCCATCTCCTCGAACCCCGACCGCGCGCCGATGCGGGCACGAACGCGCCGCCTGCTGAGTGCCGTCGCAGACCGTTATCCCTGCATTGTCATTTCAGGGCGCGCGCGATCCGATTTGGTGAAATGGCTCTCGGGCGTTCCGGTCTGGCATCTCTCAGGAAATCATGGTCTCGAGCCCTGGGCCGAGGATGCCGGCTACGTCGCGCGCGTCAAACGATGGGAGCGCCAGCTGGCTCATCGGCTCGAGCAATATCCCGGGATCACGATCGAAAACAAGATCTATTCGCTGACTGTACATTATCGACACGCTCAGCCACGCAAGCCGGCGATGTTTGCGGTTCAGTCAGCCCTGAGCGCACTCCGCGGCGCTCGGCTCATCCGTGGAAAAGAGGCGATCAGCGTATTGCCACGCGACAGCGTCCATAAAGGGGACGCGCTTCAGCGCGCCCGCCGACTCCTCCATTGCGATCTGGCCATCTACGTCGGAGATGACGATACGGATGAGGATGCGTTCAACGCCAGCTCGACAGGAATTGTCCTGGGTGTTCGGATCGGTTCGCGGAAAGCCTCAAAGGCACGCTATTACCTTAAGGATCAGGTCGAGATCGACGCGTTGCTTCACAAGCTGATCAAGCTCAGATCGCTTGAAGACGCAAGCCATCAAACGCGCCGATCAGCTAGCAGACGCAGGCACTACTAGGCGGCAGCCAGCGCCGGGAGACGAAAAACCACCTCAGCCGCAGAAATCAGCCCGAATCACCATTGGCCTCCCGATAGCATGCGGTATGGACCCGCTGCGGCCGTCGATATCGCGCGAGACGCGCCTGCTGCTGACGATTATCGTCATCTCGCTCGCGACGCTGTGGGTGCTCGCGCGAATTCGATTTCCGGGGAGAGCCGCGACAGCGAATCCGGTGCCGCCGGTTCTCGCACAACTGGCGCCGCCGTCGGCGTTCGAAGACATCACATCGACGGTCGCGCAGCTGGGTCCGCGCATCAGCGAAATCGTTTCTGTGATCGCGGTTCAAAGCGATGCCGGACCGGCGTCGCGGTCAACGACAGTACAGGCGCTTCGAATTCGCGACGACGTCACCATCGCCATGCTCGGCGAGCACGACAACCCTCGAACGACCGAAGGTGTGTCGCTCGACATCACGGCCCGCGATCCGCTAACCGGCCTGACGCTGCTGCAGCTGCCGGCCGAAGAGGCTCCCCCGACCAACGTCTGGTCATCCCGTGGACTGCAGTATCCGCGCTTTCTGATTGCGTCCGACGTGTCCGGCGGAGGGCTGTCTTTGAGGCCGGTCTTCGTCGGATCGCTCAATTCGATCGCGAGTCCGCGATGGTCGGGATCACTCTGGGCGGTCCCATATGGTGTGGAACTTCGCCCGCGCACGTTCCTGTTCACCGTGGCCGGCGAATTCGCAGGGCTCGCGATCCGGTATGACGACCAGATGGCCATCGTTCCGGGGGAGCTGCTGATGACGGTGATCGACCGTCTATTGCGTCAACCGCATCGGGGTCCGGTATCGCTGGGTGCTGACGTGCAAGCGCTCACGCCGACGCTCGCTGCGGCGCTTCAATCACCCGCCGGCGTCGTCGTCACCTGGGTCGATCCCGCGGGCCCCGCAGCGGGCGTGCTCTCCACGATGGACGTGGTGGAACGTGTCAACAGCGCGGCGGTGACATCTCCGGAACAGTGGGAGGCGCAAATCCTCGGTCTGTCCGACGGCAGCGCGGCGGTGCTCGACGTCCGCCGGCAGGGCGAGGCGCGGCAGGTGCGAGTGGTTGCGCAAGGCAGGCGTCCCGCGCCAACCGACCCGGTGCTTGGTCTGACGTTGCGGTCGCTCCCGAGAGTCGGCGCCGAAGTGCTTCATGTCCTACCGCGATCGATCGCCGCGCGCGCCGGAATCCAGGCTGGCGACGTGATCACGAAAGCCGGTGAGATGGAGAGTCCATCGTCGGCGCAGATCGCTCGCCTCTTCGCGGCCGAATCAACAGGGGAATCGCTCGTCGTTGCACTGACCCGCGGCCAGGATCATCGCGTGGTGGCTATAGCAAAAGAGCCGTAATGCTCGAGACGAACGTCATCCAGGACGAGGCTCCTTCCTTCGAAGTGACCGGCGAGCGGCCGCGCTGGCGTTCGCGCCTTCAGCTCGCACGAGGGCTCGCGCCCACGCCGCGACCGTGGTTTCTCCTGCTGCTCACCGGTGTCGCGTTCGGTCCCTATGGGCTGGGCATCCTGTCGGACACGGTTTTGACCGTCCTCGATCCGGCAGTGTCGGCCGCTCTCGCGACGCTTGGAGCATTCATCGGAATGGAGATGGATGTCCGCCGTTTGCGCGTTGGTTCGTTGCTCGCCGGAGGAAACGTCGAGACGGTCGTCACGCTCGTGACCGTCGCGGCCGGCATGCTCGCGGTCGATGCCCTGCTGGATTCGTCGCTGATGATCCCGTGGCTTCTCGCCGTCCTGCTCGGTCTTTGTGCCGCCTCGTCTGCGAGCCAACCGCCATCGCCTGTCAAAGATGAACCATCACTTGGCGGCTCTCACGACGTCCTGCCGATCGTGCTCGGACTGCCGGCGCTCGCGGCGATGCGGGCGCAGACGCCGGCGGAGATCGCGACGCTCACGTTCGGCTTTGCACTGGTTGTGCTCGCCGTCGCTGTCGCCTGCTGGCTGCTGGTGTCGAAAACATCGTCGGTGACCGAGGAACGCGTGTTTGCGATCGGCGGCCTGTTGCTGCTTGGCGGCGCCGCCGCCTATCTCTCGTCATCGTCGCTGTTCGCTGGCTTCGCGGCCGGTGTCGTCTGGCGTGCCGCCGGCTCTGATGTCCGCGATCGCATCGCGCAGGATCTTGCCTATCTCCAGCGACCTGTCGTGGGGCTGCTACTGCTGGTGGCCGGCGCCAAACTGCACGTCCCGATCACGTTGATCGGATTCATTGCCTTCTACGTGCTCTGCCGGATCGCCGGCAAGCTGGCGGGGAGGCTGCTCGCGCGACGGCTGGCGAAACACACGGCGCTCGACGAGCCGTCTCCTCTCTCGCCGGGCATCGTCGGACTGGCGCTTGCGCTCAATGTCGTGCAGGTTCGAGGACACGACGACGTCGCGACGACGCTGTTCACGATTGTCGTCGTCGGGTCGTTCGCCTCAGACCTGGCCTCGCTCCTCATTCGAGAACGGGAGCCAGTAGCATGACTCGACTGGTCGCCGTCGTGTTGCTTGTTGCCGCAGTCGTTGGCGTCCGACTGATCGGTCCCGGCGATGCGAATCAGCCGTCAACCACCGCGCTCGCGCTCGGCTTGACGCTGATCCTGGCGCTGGTCACCGGCGAGTTCCTCCGCCATTTCCGATTCCCCCGTCTGACCGGCTATCTGCTGTTTGGCGTGTTGATTGGCCCGTACATCGGCAACGTCATCACCGGCAACATGGCCGCCCAGCTGCACACGATCAACGGGATTGCAACGTCGCTGATCGCGTTGATTGCCGGCCTGACGCTGAACTTCGAGCGGATCTCTCATCGCATCTCGGGCGTCACGCGCATGCTTGCCGCGATTCTCCTGGTTGCCATGCTCGGCCTGTTTGCCGTCGCTTGGCTGACCTGGCCGTGGCTCCCGATTGCGCCTGAGGCCTCTGGCCTGGCGAAAATCGCGATGGTCGCGCTGGTCACGATCGTCACGATCAGCTTCTCGCCGACGATGACGGCGGCGGTCATCGCGGAAACCGGCGCGCGTGGACGGCTCAGCGACCTGGTGCTCGCGATTGTCGTGTTGGCGGACTTCATCGCCCTGATTCTTTTTTCGTTCGCGATGCAGTTGGCGCGCGGCGTCCTGACCGAGGCGTCAGACGTCAACCTGCTCGCGCAACTTGCCTGGGAGATCGGCGGCGCAGCGTCGTTCGGATGCCTGGTCGGCGCGCTGTTCGCGCTGTATCTCCGCTACTGGGGTCGCGACGTGACCCTGGTGCTGCTCGGCGTGTGCGCGCTGCTCAGCCAGGTCGGCGCCTCGCAGCGATTCGAACCGCTTGTCGCTGCCATGGCGGCAGGCCTCGTCATTCAGAACGTCGCCGTTCCTCAGGGCGACGCGTTGAAGGTCGCGATTCAGCGCGGTGCGTTGCCTGTACTCGTAGTGTTTTTTGTCTCCGTGGGGACATCGTTGCGGCTCGACGTGCTCGCGGCGGCGGGATTCGTGGCGATAGGGCTTGCCGCCGTGCGCATGGCACTCATCCGATTCGGCGTGGCGATGGGGATGTCGTCCTCCGGGATTGACCGTCAGGCGGGAACCTATGTCTGGATGGGTCTGGTCTCCCAGGCCGGAATCACCGTCGGCCTGTCGTCGGTGCTCGCCGCGGAATTCCCGACCTGGGGCGCCCAGATCCAGATGCTGCTCATCTCGCTCATCGCCATCGACGAATTGATTGGTCCGGCGTTGTTCCGCGTCGGGCTGGCGCGTGCCGGCGAGATTGATACCAGCTCGACGCGGCCGCTGATCGTCGTCTCGAATCGGGAACCATACCTGCACAATTACGATCGTTACGGCACGATCACCTGCACGCCGGCAACCGGCGGCGTCGCGGTCGCGTTGGATGCCCTGATGCGCGAGCGGCACGGTGTCTGGATCGCGTCAGGGGATGGCACCGCCGACCGAGTGCTCGTCGACGCCGGCGACAAGCTGCTCGTGCCGCCAGATAACCCTGCCTATCAGCTTCGACGGCTCTGGTTCGATCGACAGGAGTACGACGCGTACTACGGCGGGTTCGCGAACGAAGGGCTGTGGCCGCTCTGTCATCTTGTCGACGTGCGACCGAAATTCCGCGGCGAGGATTGGGCAGCATACGGATCGGTCAACTCGCGCTTCGCGGCTGCCATCGACGAGGAATTGCCGACAGTCGAGACGCCAGTATTCATCCAGGATTACCATCTCGCGCTCGTCGCCGGAGAGCTGCGAAAACGGCGGCCCACGGTTCGTACGGCGCTCTTCTGGCACATTCCGTGGCCATATCCGGACCGCCTTCGGATCTGTCCGTGGCACCACGAGCTTCTGTCGGGGCTCCTGGCGAACGACCTTCTCGCGTTTCAGCTGGACCGCGATCGCCGCAATTTCGTCATGGCGGTGCGCGAAGAACTCGGACTCGAAGTGGAGGCCGATGGTGAGCGGGTTCGAGTCGGCGACCGCGTCACGACCATCGCCTCAGCGCCAATTGGCGTGGACTACGATCGCATCCAGTCCATCGGCGGCGACGGATCGTTCTTCCGGGAGCAGGAACGGCTCCGACAGCTGTTCGCCCTCGACGCCCCGATTCTCGGACTGGGCGTCGATCGCCTCGACTACACGAAGGGGATTCCCGAACGGTTGGAGGCTCTCGATCGCCTGTTCACGACTCGGCCGGATCTACGCGGCCGGCTCACGTTTCTCCAGATCGGCGTGCCGTCGCGATCGAGCCTGGAGAGTTATGGCGCAATCGAGTGGGAGATCTCACAGAAGGTCGAAGAACTGAACGCGCGGCACGGCATTCCCGACCACCCTCTGCCGGTGCATTACCACCGCGGAGCCCTCGAACTGTCCAGCCTGGTCGCACTCTATCGCCTCGCCCACTTCTGCATCGTCAGCTCGTTGCACGACGGGATGAACCTCGTCGCGAAGGAATTCGTCGCCGCGCGCGACGACGAGGATGGCGTGCTGGTGCTGAGCCGGCTGGCGGGAGCCGCGCAGGAGTTGCAGGACGCGCTCCTCATCAATCCCTACGATGTCGACGCGTTTGCCGCGGCGCTGACGAGAGCCGTGGAGATGTCGGCCGATGAACGCCGTCTGCGCATGCGCGCGATGAGACGTGTCGTCGCCGGTCGAAACGTGTTCAGCTGGGCCTCGGATATCCTCGAAGGACTGGAAAGCCTCTGGACCACGCCGCTGCGGTACGCGTCGCGCGCGCCGGAAGACGCGCCGGTGTAAGCGTCAGGAGATTGCGCCGCACCCCTGGGCGCTGGTCCGCCGGATCCACAACTCACTGGTAGATGACGACGGACGGCGACGGCGTCAGTGACAGAACTTGTGCGGGTTGAAGCAGGTCGGTGTCCTGAATGTAAAACAGCTTGAATCCACTGTACGCGAGCGCGTGCTGCTTGAGCACCATCGAGTAGGTGTGCCGCTTCAACGCTGGACCTCCGAAGCCATCGGCAACGAGAACGATGTCGAGCGACGGGCTGGTCCAGATCTTTTCCTTGTCCGGCAGCATCGCCATGGTGAACTGGTGCACCATGAGAACCTTGCGCGGAAGCCGATAGCGTTCCTGCACGTACTCGAGAATATCAATCGCGTCGTTCACTTCATCGGCACGCATGGTGCCGATGCGCGTGCCCGGAATGCCGCCGTCCCCCATCGAGAACTCAGGATCGAGCGCCACATAAACGTCCGGCTCCTGAAGATACCGCGAGAGATACGAGAGCTCGGCGAGCACGCTCGAATGGCCGGTTTGCACGTCGAGAATCAGCTTGAAGCCGGCGGCTCGGGCCGCGCGCAGCATGCGATCGATCACGGCGTAGCTTTCGCGACGGCGATACATGCCGTCGCGTCCCGGTTGCGGCTGCCCGATAATCGCGACCAGTTCGTACGCGGGAACGACCCGCTTGTCGGTCACCGCCGCGTAGGCAGCCGCCTGCTTCTTCAAGCCCTCGACCAGCGCCTCGTCATCGAGGCGACCCAGGATTCCCATACGGCCTGACCAGGGATTGCCGTACCACGTGACCAGCAGGTTCTTGACGAGAACCGGCGAGGCGTCGACCGTCTTCGATCCTGCGTCAGCTTTCGCGGGTGGCGGTGGAGGGGCTGGACGGTCTGAGGTTCCTGAGGCCGTGGTTGCGATGACCGTCACGGACAACAGCACGAGCGCTGCAATCGATAAAGAAACCCGCCGCATTGCGTCATCGGATGAGCGCAAGCTTTGTGCCCGGGCCACTCCGCAGGTTTCCGACTGAAACGGCGGGAAAAGAGCGGCAAATCAGGCGAACGCATCGCCTGCAGCGCCGCTCTTCATATCTGGTCAGGAGTTGCCTTGCTCAAAAAAGGTCGACCAATTACGACGTCGTAAGAGCCGATAGTCGAACCACGGAGCGGCGAGCGAGAGAGCGTGTCGGGGAGTTTCGCCTTCGCCGAGGCTACGGCGGACATCGCCGAAGCTTCAGCGGAGGCGTGCCGAGGGGCGAAGCCCCGCGGATCATTCAGTGCTGCGCCGCCGGGCGGACGATACCAAGCTTGCGCATGCGGAACTGCAACGTCGATCGCTTGACTCCAAGGCTCGCCGCCGCCCCATTGGGGCCGGCAATCACCCAGTTCGCGCGCTCGAGCGCGGCGACGATGTGACGGCGATCCGCATCCTCGAGTGTCCGCGCCTGAAGCGAATCGGAGAACGTCGCTCGCCGACCGGTCAACGCCTCGATCGGCACACCGAGCGTTGTCCCGGTGGACAGGATGACGGCTCGTTCGATCAGGTTCTGCAACTCGCGGATGTTGCCCGGCCAGTCGTACCGTGTCAACACATCCATCGTCTCGCTCGGGATGGTCTCGATGTTCTTCTTCATGCGGCGGGCAAACTGCTGCGCGAAATGACGCACGAGCATCGGAATGTCTTCGCGCCGTTCGCGCAACGGTGGCACGGTAATCGGGAACACGTTGAGGCGATAGAACAGATCCTGCCTGAACTTCTGCTCGTCGACGAGTGCGGACAGGTCGCGGTTGGTCGCGGCAATCAGGCGAGCGTCGGTGCGTAGCGTCCGCGTGCTGCCCAGCCGCTCGAACTCGCGCTCTTGCAGCACGCGCAGCAGCTTGGGCTGCAGTTCGATCGGGATCTCGCCGACTTCGTCGAGAAAGACGGTTCCGCGGTTGGCGAGCTCGAATCGACCGATCCGCTGGCTGATCGCCCCGGTGAATGCCCCTTTCTCGTGGCCGAACAGTTCGCTCTCGAGCAGGCCGGTGGGAATCGCCGCGCAATTCAACTTCACGAACGCGTGATCACGGCGAGCGTTCAGCTGATGGATCGCCCGTGCGACGAGTTCCTTGCCCGATCCGGTCTCGCCGGAAATCAAGACGGTCGAGTCGGTTGGTGCGACCGTCTGGATCTCGCGGAGCACGCGAGCAAGCGCGTTGCTGCGGCCGATGATCTCTTCGAATTGATAATCGCTGCGAATCTCGTCCTCGAGGTACAGCTTTTCGCGTGCGAGCTGGGCATTCAGCTCCTCGATGCGCTCGAACGACACCGCGTTGCGTACCGCGATCGCGATCTGTCCCGCCACGCGCGTCAGCAGCGGAAACTGCCTGGGCGAAAACGCATCCGCTTGGAACGCCCCGAGGTTCAACGTTCCGAGAACGCCGTGGACGGTGGCGAGCGGAACGGCACAGGCGGAGTTGATACCGCGCGCGCGAATGAAGGCGCTCTCGGGAAAGCTGTCGAGATCGGCCGGCGAAAAGACGCGCGGCTTTCCGGTTTTGAACACGTGGCCCGAGGCAGATCCGTCGAGCGTGCTCTCACTGGCCATTGGCACATTGGACCGGCTACAGAAGTCATCCGGCGCATCGCAGACGTGGTGGCGCAGCACGCCGGCGTCGGGATCGTACAGGCTCAACGCGGCAACGTCCGCGCTCACGCAGCGCCGCAGAGCCGGCGCGACCGCGCGGAACAGTTCGCGCGTGTCGAGGTGTGTGACGACGGCGTTGGTGACGTCGAGAAGCAGATCGAGCTGATCGCGCTCGCGCTCCAGAACGGTCAAGAGGTCGGTGAGGTGCGCGTTCGAGGCGAGGACGCTCGCGACGTCCGCCACCCGGTGCGCTTTCTCATCGAAGACATCAAACTCATCGCTGACGCTCTTCATAACGCTTCTCTTTAACCTTTCGATCCCACTCCACCTAAGACGCTCGCGGCCGCAAAAGGTGCCAGCCCGTTGGCAGCGTGCCAACCTGCTAGCGTGTCAGGCATTGGCACCTTCTCTTGTAACTCGTGGAGTGGCTGACGGCAAGTTCTGCTGTTTGTTGACGTTATCGCGCGACGTGAGGTTCCGCGTATTGCCGGCACGATCGTCGCTGTTGGTGGAGTGTCGAAAACAGGTCGGTGCCAACGTCTAGGAAATAACAGGGTGAGTTCCATGTTCCGAATTACTACACACGGGGTTGATGGCGAGCTGGTGCTGACACTTGAAGGTTACCTCACAGGCGACTGGGTGCAGGAGCTCGCAATCTGCTGGGATCAAGTCGTCTCGACCGCACCGGGAGCGCTGATCAAAGTCGATCTCACGGGTCTGTGGCGAGTGGATGCCGCGGGTCGGGAAATGCTCGAGGCGCTTCATCGCGCCGGCGCTCACCTCGTCGCCAAGGGATGCGTGATGCCGGTGCTCATTCGCGAGATTGCTGAATCCGCGCAGAACGATCTGTGGGTCGGCAACCGAGGCGCGGAGGACCTCTCACGGCGCAGCGCGTAGCGGTGTTTCAAAACCAAATGAAACAGGCGAACGAGCGCGCGAGTGAGCCCACGCGAGCGGAGCGGGGCTTCCCCGGCCCCGCGAGCGAGCGTGTCAGGGAGTCCGAGGGGCGAAGCCTCTCGGAATGGTTAAGGAGTAAAACGGTGTTCAGACTCATACATATCTCATTCATATTGGTCGTCGCCGCGACGACGGCGTCCTGCACGCTCGGGAAAAACTATGCGCGACCCGACGTTCGGACGCCGTCTACGTATCGCGGCGCATCCGGTCAGCCGTCAGCCGCGTCGCTCGCGGATCTTCAATGGTTCGAATTGTTCCGCGACGATACGCTGATCGGTCTGGTAAGAACCGCGCTCCAGGACAACTTCGAACTGCGAATCGCGGCGCAGCGTGTTCTGCAAGCACGAGCGGCATACGGGATTACTCGTTCGGGACAATGGCCGTCGGTCGACGCGTCCGCCAATCTCATCGCCGCACGGTCGTCGCAGGTGGGTGCAACGCCCGGCATACCGGCGGGAGCTGACACCGACGTCAGCTACGCACAGGCGGGCTTCAGCCTGTCATGGGAGCTGGACGTCTGGGGACGGCTGCGCCGGCTCAGTGAAGCCGGACGCGCCCAGTATCTGGCGACGGAAGAAGCGAGGCGTGGCGTCATCACGACACTCGTCGCCGACGTCGGCCAGACGTATCTCGCGCTGCGTGCGCTCGATCTCGAGCTCGAAATCGCGAAGCGCACGCGAGACGCCGCCAACGACAACCTGCGGCTCGTCGAAGCGCGGCGCGCGAGCGGCGTCGCGAGCGGTCTCGACGTCCGCCAGGCCGAACAGCTGCTGTACACGGCGACCGGTCAGATCGCCAGCATCGAACGGGAAAGCGCCCTCGCGGAGAACGCACTCAGCCTGCTGCTCGGCCACGCGCCGGAAGACATCCCGCGCGGGCGGACGCTCGAGTCGTTCCAGGTCCCGCCGACCGTTCCAGCGGGTCTGCCGTCGACGCTGCTGGAACGCCGGCCCGACATTCGGGAGGCCGAGCAGCAACTCATTGCGGCGAATGCGCAGATCGGCGCGGCCAAGGCCGATTACTTCCCGCGCATCAGCCTGACCGGATTCTTTGGAGCGCAGAGCCGCCAGCTCGCCGATCTGTTGAGTGGACCGGCCGTCCTTGCGAGCGCGGGACTCGGCGCTGCGGTGCCTCTGTTCAACGCGGGACGGACGCGCAACAACGTGAGGCTCGCCGAGGCGCTTCACGGTGAGGCGCTCGTGAACTACCAGCGCGTGATCTATAGCGCGTTTCGCGACGTCTCGGACGGCCTGGCGTCGTACACGAAGACCACCGAGCAACGTTCGCAGCAGGAGCGGCTGGTCGAAGCCCTCACCGCCTCGTCGCAGTTGGCGACGCAGCGCTATCAGGGAGGACTCGACAGCTATCTGCCAGTGCTCGATGCGCAGCGAAATCTCTTTCAGGGGGAACTCGATCTCGCGCGGTTACGACAGCAAGAACTGTCGTCGCTGGTCCAGCTGTATCGCGCGCTCGGTGGTGGGTGGACGAAGCAGAGTTAACGTCGGCTAGGAGACAACGAAATGGCGAAGCGAATGATTGTCATGGTGGCCCTGATGGCCGCCTTCATAGCGGGTCTGGGTTTCATCAAGTTCAGGCAGTTCCAGGCCATGGCGGAACAGTTTGCGGCGATGCAGCCGCCACCCGACGCGGTCACGACCATTGTGGCGGCGGAAGACGAATGGCCCAACACGATCAACGCGATTGGCACCGTCGCCGCGGTGCAGGGGGTGACGGTCAGCGCCGATCTTCCCGGCGTCGTCGATCGCATTGCGTTCGACTCCGGCAAGACTGTCGAGAAGGGGGAGGTGCTCGTGCAGCTGGATACGCGGCAGGAGCAGGCACAGCTGGCCGGCGCCGAGTCAGCCCGGGAACTCGCGCGCTTGAATCACGAGCGCATGCAAGGGCTTGTCAAGCAGGACGCGGTGTCGCGTGCGGAGTACGACGCGGCGGCCGCGACTTACAAGCAGGCCGACGCCCGGATCGGAGAGATTCGCGCGACGATCGAACGCAAGACGATTCGCGCGCCCTTCTCGGGCGTGCTCGGTATCCGTCAGGTCAACCTCGGTCAGTACTTGACCGGCGGCGATCCGGTGGTTCCGTTGCAGTCGCTCAATCCGATCTATGTCAACTTCGCGGTCCCGCAGCAGGACACCGCGGACATGCGGATCGGCCGGACCGTCCGTATCACGGTGGGCGAGCTGGGCCACGGCGAATTCACCGGCCGCGTGAGCGCCGTCGACTCCGTCGTCGATCAGACCACGCGGAACGTGCAGGTGCAGGCCACGCTTGCGAACCCCGGCGCGAAACTGCGTCCCGGGATGTTCGTCCAGGCGCAGGTGATGCTGGGCGCAGCGCAACACGTCATCGCCCTGCCGGCATCGGCGATCAACTACGCGCCCTACGGCGATTCCGTGTTCGTCGTGTCGGATTTGAAGAACCCGGAGGGCCGGTCGTATCGCGGCGTGCGCCAGCAGGTCGTGAAGCTGGGCGCCGCACGCGGCGATCAGGTCGCCGTCCTGTCAGGCGTCAAGGCGGGAGAAGAAATCGTGACGTCCGGCGTGTTCAAGCTGCGCAACGGCGTGCCGATCCAGGTGAACAACACCGTGCAGCCGGGCAACAGCAAGACCCCGACAACGGAAGACAAGTAAACGTAAAAGTCAGAAGTTAAAAGTTAAAAGGGAACGCTCACAATGCGGTTCACAGATCTTTTCATAAAACGGCCGGTACTGGCCATCGTCGTCAACCTGGTCATCCTGATTGCCGGCTTGCAATCAATCCGCGCGCTCAGCGTCCGGCAGTACCCACGTAGCGACATCGCGGTCGTCAAGGTCGCAACGGTGTACGTCGGCGCCAACGCGGACCTCGTACGCGGATTCATCACCACGCCGCTCGAGCGCGTAATCGCCAGCGCTGACGGCATCGACTACATGGAGTCGTCCAGCGCGCAGGGCATCAGCACGATCACCGTGCACCTGACGCTGAACTACGACACGAACGCAGCGCTGACCCAGATCCAGGCCAAGGTTGCGCAGGTGCGCAACCAGCTGCCGCCAGAAGCAGAGGCGCCGGTCATCGAGATGGAGACCGCGGACGCGCAGTTCGCGGGGATGTATCTCGGGTTCTCGTCCAACGACCTCGATCAGAACCAGATCACGGACTACCTCACGCGGGTCGTCCAGCCGAAGCTGAGCGCGGTCAGCGGCGTGCAGCGCGCAGACATCCTCGGCGACCGCACCTTCGCGATGCGAATCTGGCTGAAGCCGGAACAGATGGCCGCGCTCGGGATCTCTCCGTCTGCAGTGCAGGACGCGCTGGCAAAGAATAACTACCTGTCCGCGCTCGGCAAGACCAAGGGATCGATGGTCTCGGTCAACCTCGTGGCCAATACCGATCTGCGCACGGCCGAGGAGTTCAAGCAGCTCGTCGTCAAGGAAGACAAAGGGGTCATCGTCAGGCTCGGCGAAGTCGCCGATGTCGTCCTCGGTGCGGAGAACTACGACCAGGAGGTCCGCTTCAACGGACAGGCGGCGACGTTCATGGGCGTGTGGGTGCTGCCGACGGCAAACACGCTCGACGTCATCAAAAAAGTGCGTGACGAGATTCCGGGAATCCAGGCGCAGCTGCCCGCCGGGATGAAGGTTGGCATTCCCTACGACTCGACCGAGTACATCCAGGACGCCATCAACGAAGTGCTGCGAACGCTGACCGAAACGCTGCTCATTGTGATCGTCGTCATCTTCCTGTTCCTCGGATCATTCCGGGCCTTGATCGTTCCGGTCGTCGCCATTCCGATTTCGCTGGTCGGTGCCGCATTCCTGATGCTCGCTGCCGGCTTCACGATCAACCTCCTGACATTGCTGGCGATCGTGCTCTCGGTCGGCCTGGTCGTGGATGACGCGATCGTGATGGTGGAGAACGTGGAGCGCCACCTGCACGGAGGTAAGCGGCCGTTGAATGCCGCCATCGAAGCCGCGCGCGAGCTGGTCGCGCCGATCATCGCGATGACGATCACACTGGCGGCCGTCTACGCACCCGTCGGCATCCAGGGCGGCCTGACCGGGACGCTGTTCCGCGAATTCGCCTTCACGCTCGCGGCCGCGGTCGTCGTCTCTGGAGTGGTCGCACTGACGCTGTCACCGATGATGGGATCGAAGCTCCTGCGTGCGGGCGACAGCGAGCGCGGCTTCTCTGGCTGGATTAACCGCCGGTTCGATCGAGTGCGATCGTTTTATACACGGACGCTGACGAGCACGCTCCGCTATCGGCCGGTGGTGCTCGTCCTCTGGGCTCTGGTCGCGGTGTTGATCGTGCCGTTCTACATGTTCTCGCAGCAGGAGCTCGCGCCGGCTGAGGATCAGGGCGTCGTGTTTGGCGTCGTTCAGGCGTCCGCGAACGCGACGATCGATCAAACCTCGCTCTTCTCGAAGCAGATTTACGACGTCTATCACGCGTTTCCTGAGGCGGCCAGCATCTTCCAGATCACGTCTCCGAATGGCGGATTTGGCGGGATGGTCACCAAGCCGTGGAGTGAGCGGACCAAGACGGCGCAACAGTTGTTGATGGAATCGATGGGACCGCTGTCGAAGATTCCTGGTGTCCGCGTGATCCCGCTCACACCACCACCGCTGCCAGGCGGCGGAGACTTCCCCGTCGATCTCGTGATCGCTTCGTCGGCTGAACCAACGCAGCTTCGCGATCTGGCAGATAAGCTCGTGCAGAAGGCGTTCGCGAGCGGAATGTTCATGTTCGCCGATGCCGACCTGAAGTTCGATCAGCCGCAGGCCGAGGTGGTATTCGATCGCGACAAGCTCCGATCGCAAGGTGTAGACCTCGGCCAGGCCGGGCGCGACCTGTCGGCGCTGGTCGGCGGCAACTACGTGAATCGTTTCAGCATCCAGGGACGCAGCTACAAGGTCATTCCGCAGGTGAAGCGAACCGGCCGGCTCACGCCCGATCAGCTGTCGGACATGTACATCACCGGGGGATCCGGCAAGCTCGTGCCGTTGTCGACATTTGCGACGCTTCGTACGACCACGGAACCGCGCGAACTGAAGAAGTTCCAGCAGCTGAACGCGGTTCGCATCCAGGGAGTCATCCCGCCGCCGGTGCCGCTCGATCAGGCGCTCGGGTTCCTCGAAGAGGAAGCGCGTAAGATCATGCCGCAGGGCTTCAACATCGATTACGCGGGGGAGTCGCGTCAGCTTCGCACCGAAGGCAGGAAGTTCCTCGGAGTCTTCCTCCTGTCGGCGGTGCTGATCTACCTGGTGCTCGCCGCGCAGTTCGAGAGCTTCCGCGATCCGTTCATCATCCTGGCCGGGTCGGTGCCACTGGCATTGTCCGGCGCACTGCTGTTCTCGTTCCTCGGCTTGACGACGCTCAATATCTATAGTCAGGTCGGGCTGATCACGCTCGTCGGGCTGGTGGCAAAGAATGGCATCCTCATCGTGCAGTTCGCGAACCACCTGCAGGAGACGGGGCTGAGCAAACTCGCCGCGGTCATCGAAGCGGCGGGAACACGGTTGCGCCCGATCTTGATGACGACCGCGGCAACGGTTGTCGGGCACACGCCGTTGATCCTGGCGACCGGTCCAGGCGCCGGTGCGCGCAATAGCATCGGCATCATGCTCGTCAGCGGCATGATCATCGGCACGTTGTTCACGTTGTTCGTCGTGCCGTCGATCTACGTGCTCGTTGCACGCTCGCATGCGGTGGTTCCCGTCGAGGACGACGAGACAGCCGTGGGCCGGGCCCGAGACCTCGCAGAGGCGACGTTCTAAAACGGAGAATCGTGCGGGCTTCTGGCTCCTGGCGCTCGCTGCTAGGTTCTAGAACTGGGCGCTGGAAGCTGGAAAACTGGCTACTCGTAACTGGTAACTGGCTACTGGTAACTGGAAACTGATATGGCTATCTCCAATAGCGAACGACACTACCTTCCAGCGGCAGGACGCGACGCGTTCCTGCCGCTTTACGATCCGTTCACCAAACTGTTCGGGATCGACAGCCTGCGCATGACGCTGTTGGACCAGGCCTCCCTTCAGCCGCACCATCGGGTTCTCGACGTTGGCTGTGGCACGGGCAGCCTGGCGGTCCTGATCAAGCGGCTCTATCCGGCGGTAGAGGTCACCGCCGTCGACCCCGATCCGAAGGCGCTGGGGCGCGCCGAGCGCAAAGCGGCCAGGACTCGTGTGTCCGTGCGATTCGATCGAGGATTCGCTGACGCGCTGCCATACTCGGCCGCGACCTTCGACCGCGTGTTTTCGTCTTTGATGTTTCATCACATACCCCGCGGTGACAAGGAACAGTCGCTGCGGGAGATCCGGCGCGTGCTTCGTCCGGGGGGACGTCTCGAGTTCCTGGATATCGCAAATCCGGGCGCGCATTCGCATAGCTTCCTGGGTCGACTCATCCATTCCAATCGCCAGATGAAGGACAACGTGGACGCGCGAATTCTTGAGCTGATGGCCGGAGCCGGGTTCGAGAAGACGACGCTCCTCACCGATCGCGGCCTGCTGTTCGGCCGAGTGGTGTTCCTTCAAGCGACTGCGCCGGCATAGGTTAACACTGTAGAGGTTGACCGTATTTCGGCGGATGACTTCGAAAGTGACTCTTCAGGAGCATCATTTCGGACGGCTCAGCAGCTAAAGACGCCGCAAAGCCAGCCTTCGGCCTGGTACCTGACTTGCCTTAGACCAAGGTGACGCCTTCGGCGTCTTAACCTTAAGTTTTCTAAGCTCTTTCTGGAAGGTGCCAGGTGCCTGTAGAGAACTCTGCACGTCTATCTGCTGTTGTGCTTGCTCTGACGTTGTCGCTGGGTCCCCTTGGTGCCCAGTACGCGTTTGCCGGACCCGAAAAGAGTTCGGCTGCCGTCCCGTCCATTCATATCGACAATTTCGGCCGTATCGACGCCGCCTTCTATCGCGGTGCTCAGCCGCAGGGCCGCGACTATGCGGACCTTGCCGCGCTTGGCATCAAGACGGTGATTAATCTCACGAGCGACGATGCGTCGGCGGACGAAAAGGGGATGGTCGAGAAGGCCGGGATGAAGTATCTGCAGATTCCGATGACGACGCATGCCGTTCCGACCATTGCTCAGCTCGCCGAGTTCTTCAAGGTGGTGGATGATGCCACCAGTCAGCCGGTTTACGTGCATTGCGTTGGTGGGAGACATCGAACAGGAGTGATGACGGCGGCCTACCGAATCAACCACGATGGCTGGACTGCGGATCAGGCGTTCAAAGAAATGAAGCAGTTCAAGTTCGGCGCTGATTTCCTGCACTCCGAGTTCAAGCAGTTCGTCTACGGGTATCCTGCAGCATTGCGCGCCGCCGCCGCGGCGGCCGGCCCTATCGCCGGCCCGTTGGTCAAGGCCGGCGGACAGCAGTAAGTTCGGCCCGCAACACACATTCATCCTCGGGTCCACGATCGGTAGGAACATCGTGGACCCGTGTGACCGCCAGACCCGTCTCCTGAATCGACGCTCTTCGCAGATCGTCGCTCAACCGCACTCAATCTCCCCGATAATCTGGTCAGTCAATGTCGTTGGCGGCGGCCGACCAAGGTTCAGGATCGCCGCCGGCCATCGTCGGTGCGATACTCGCCGACGATGGCTGTGATCGCCGGTGCAACTGCATGGATGTGGGACCGTAGATCCAAACTCGGATGACTGTTCGACGATCGCTGGCCCTGATTGGCGCAGTTACCATCCTCCTGCTCACATTGGCTGTGATCCCGCGACAGCTAGCTGCTGCGGGAGCAGGCGGTCTGCTTCACCCTGCACGTCATCGCGTCAGCATGGCCGCACCACCCACGTGCGAAGACGCGACGTTCTCTGGTGAGGGACTCGATCTAAAGGGTTGGCGATGCCGTGGATCCGCGCCTCGCCGAGGCACGATCGTTTATCTTCACGGTGTCGCCGACAACCGCACAAGCGCGGTGGGAGTCATTGACCGCTTTGGCAGGCGCGGGTTTGACGTGGTCGCGTTCGACAGCCGTGGGCATGGCGAATCGCCAGGTGACATTTGCACGTACGGATTCTTCGAGAAACGGGATCTTCACCGCGTCCTGGATAGCGTGGACTCCGGGCCGATCATCCTGATCGGCACGTCGCTCGGCGCGGCGGTTGCCCTGCAGGAAGCGGCGGATACACGAATCACCACGGTGATCGCCGCCGAAACATTCGCCGATCTTCGGACGGTCGCGACCAAGCGGGCGCCGTTCTTTTTTACGCCCGGTATCATCGCGCATGCCTTTCAGATCGCGGAGCAACAGGGTCAGTTCGACGTGGATGCGGTAAGCCCGGAAGCGGCAGCAGCGAAGGTCAAGATTCCAGTACTGCTCATTCACGGGTCTGCTGACGCGGATACCTCACCGGATCATTCTCGCCGCGTGCTGGCGGCACTGGCGGGACCGAAGCGTTTGATCCTCGTGCCTGGCGCACATCACAACGAATCGCTTCGCGGTGATGTCTGGCCTGAGATCGAGCGATGGGTCGAGGACGTTCTGGCAACACGAGCCAACCCTCAACCACGTGGAATAAGCGATCACCGGACGCGGTCATCACGTTAAGGACCGATCCGTATGCGTCACATCGAACCATCGACACACGTCGCCAGCCCGATTACGGTATCCATCCTCGATGACTACTTCGACACGCTGCACACGCTGCCGTGCTTCGCCAGGCTGGCGCCGTTCGACGTCACGATCTGGAACGATCACGTCGAGGACATCGACGTGCTCGCCGAACGGCTGAAAGACACCGAAGTGTTGGTACTGATCCGCGAGCGGACAAAGATTCAGGCGCCGCTTCTGGCGCGGCTTCCCAGGCTTCGGCTCATCAGCCAGCGCAGCGTGTATCCCCACATTGATATCGACGCGTGCACCCAACAGCACGTGATTGTTTCGTCGAATCTGCACGCGGACACGCCGTCCTATGCGACCGCCGAGTTGACCTGGGCGCTCGTGCTCGCGGCGATGCGGCAGATACCGGCGCAGGTCTCGGCGCTGGCGCGAGGCACGTGGCAAATCGGCGTGGGCGCGACCTTGCGCGGAAAGACACTCGGCATCTACGGCTACGGGCGAATCGGCAAGGTCGTGGCCGGTTACGGCAGAGCGTTCGGCATGAACGTGGCCGTGTGGTCGCGCGAAGCGAACCGCGTCCGTGCGCGCGAAGATGGATACGACGTCGCTGAGAGTAAGGACGCCTTCTTTGCGGAATGCGACATCATCTCGTTGCACATGCGGCTGATCGAGGCAACTCGCGGCATCGTGGGCGCGGCGGACCTGGCGCGCATGAAGCCTACGGCGCTGCTGGTCAACACCAGCCGCGCCGGGCTTGTCGTGCCCGGCGCTCTGGTCGAAGCCTTGCGGGCCGGCCGTCCAGGCATGGCGGCGGTGGACGTCTACGAGCAGGAGCCGCTAACCGATCCGAGCTATCCCTTACTCGGCATGCCGAACGTCGTCTGCACGCCGCATATCGGATATGTCACACGCGAAGAGTACGACCTGCAATTCGCGGACATCTTCGATCAGATTCTTGCTTACGCTGCAGGCACTCCCATTCACGTGGTCAATCCCGGTTCGCTTGCGGCGGGCAGCCCGTGATGGCGCGTTCGTCGGGCCCGAGCCAAAGCTGATGACTCGGGCCGAACGATTGCGATGTGAGGTGGCTACTTCTTCTTGCTCGGCGAGTCGTCCGCCTTCAGATCGCCGAGCGCGTACTGCATGCCCGCGAGCAGGTGCTCCATCATCGGCTTGATGGCGTAGATCCGCTCGTCGTGGCCGAGCGCCATATAGAACACGCGGCCCTGACCGTCACGCTTGATCCAGCTCAGACCGAAGTCGTGATCGGGACGTGGATTGCTCTCCTTCAGCCTGTCCATGAAGCTCATCTTGTCGTAATTGATGCTGGTCAGCACGTGCACGTTCTCCCGCGAGAACGAGTTGATGCTGAACGTGTAGGTTTCGTCGTAGACGTCGAAATCCTGGCCGCCGGCAAACATCTTCGTCAACGGGCTGGTCTTGTCGTCGATCTTGACGACGATGTGCTGCGGGTTGAGCCAGTGGAATTTGAACCAGCCTCCGATCATGTTGTCCCAGTCGGGCCAGCTGCCGCGGCCGTTGTCGCGACCCGCAGTGCCGACGTACCTGTTGTCCAGCGTCGCGACGGGGACGATGCCGTTCATGAACGCCGGCTGCAGGACCTTGCCGGCGTTGCCTGGATCGAGCTGCTTGTACCAGGCAGCGCTGACAGCGTCCATGTCTGCCTTGGTCAACGTCATGTCGTTCGCCTGCAGCTTCTTCTCGCTGAGGCCCCACGACCAGCGCAGGATCACCGACGCCAGCGTCCCACCGGGTCCATTGGCGTTGCCGCGACCGAAGCCGCGGCCGCCGCCTGTGTTCTCGTCGTTCGGGCACGGCGAGTGATAGGAATCGCCGGTCGCGTGGATGCCGGCCACGCCCTTGCCGCTGCGGACGAACTCGACGAACGCCGCACGTCGAGCATCAGTCGCAGCTTTGTCTCCGGCTTTATCCAGGAAGCAGCCGGTCGTGCTCGACAGGAAGATGGCGTCGTACTGCTTCAAGTTCTCGGCGGTGAAGACGGCGGGATCCCACGACGTCTCCGAGGTCCAGCCGCCTGTCTTCTTTCCAAGTTCCTCGACCGCTTTCGCAGCCAGCGGAATCGACGAGTGCTGGTATCCCGAAGACGGAATGCGCGAGAAGATTAGGACCTTGTGCGCCTTCACCGGCTTGGCCGGCGCGGCCGTCGGCAACGCCGCCATCATCTGCTCGACGTCGCTCGGGCACGGAACCGTTGGGTGCTGGCTGCGGCCGCCACACGGCTCATTCAGGCCGGGCGTCGGCGCGCCGGCGACGAACTCGGTCTGTCCGCCACGCCCGAACCCGCCGCCGAATCCGCCTCCGGGTCCGCCTGCGCCACTTGCTGGCGCCGCTGGCGGTCCCAGCGCGGCATTGAGCGCCGTCGAGAGCTGCTCCTGCGAGACCGATCCTGACTTCTGCGTATCGGCAGCGTCGTACCACGCGTCGAACGCGGTTTTCAGCTCCCCCGCCGTGACCGAACCGTCTTTGTTGTTGTCAAAAATCGTAAACAGCTGGGGAGCGATCGGAGGGCCCCCTCGGCCGCCGGCAGCTGGCGCCGGTGCCTGGGCGCCAGCAGGAGGCGCCTGCGCGCCCATACCAATCGGCGCCGCACCGACGATGGCGGCCACGCCGACGCACACGACGGTCCGTGCCGCTGACTTCCACTGAACTGACATGAAGCCTCCTGTTTACCCGGATATCCGATCCAACCTCTGGCCTAATTACCGTCACCCGGTCCCAAACGTTTCACTCGGAGAATTCAGTAACGGATACTCCGAGAAAGCTCATCGGCACGTCGTCGGGCACGCCAGATGTTATCGTCAACAGGCTCTGCGCGACCACAATTGATAACGGATTGAATCGGGCGGAATTTGCCCGCCGGCGGTGTCTAATCAGCGTCGATGCTTGTGAATGCGCGGATACTGTTGGCCATCCTGGGTCTGACATGGACGCACTCCGCACCCTTTTCAGACCATGCTGCAGACTCACCTCAGCTGCCCCGTTTTGGTGTGTGCCAACGCGAAGGCGCGAAGATCGCCGGGGTGAAACCCGTCGTGCCTGGCAAAAACATCCAGTCGCCCAGGAGGACTCGCAGCGCCACGCCCCGCTACCCTGATCTACCGGAGGGTACGACGGTCAGCGGGATCTGGATCGGCGAGGCGCTCGTGGATACGAAAGGGAGAGTGTCTCAGGTCTGGCCGATTCGTGAGGTTCGGCTCACGCCGCCATTCCCACCGTTCAATGAGTCGATCGTCGCAGGCATCCGTCAGTGGGAATACGAACCGCTCGTCGTCGACTCACGCGCAGTGCCGTGGTGCGTGACCATCACGGTAAACATCGACTTTTGAAATGGGAGTCCGGGGAGTGGTGAACCCGGCGTCACGCTTTGATCTTCCAGCCGCTTCGGTAATCGCGAGTGAGGTACTGGTTCGCTTCGGGCTTTCCGGGAAACGCCAGTGTTCGGGCATCGAAGGCCAACGTCTCACCAGAAAAACGAGCGGCGACGTTGCCGATGATCACTGATTCGGTCAGCGGGCCAGAGTAGTCGAAGTTGGCCGAACACTTCTGCTTCCCACCTCCGAGCACGACATCGATGAATTCGCCGTAGTGATCGCGATCCGTCAGCTCGACGGTCGGAAGTGCCGCCATCTTGGAATCAGGCAGCACGAAGGGTTCAGCCGTCACATGCGGCAGGACGATCATGCCGTCGGTGCCAACGACGATGCTGCCCTGTTCTGGAAAGCGGGAACCGACCGGCTCGCGAACAGCATCGGGCGGTAGTTCGCCGCCGTCGTACCACCACACATCAACCGTTTTGTCGGCGGTGTACTGGGTGCCTGGATACGTCAGCTTGACTCGCGCCTTGGTCGCCCAGCTCTCTGCAGTGGGCGACGGACCGTACGCGGTGACTGAGATTGGCGACGTCAGGTTGAGCGCGCGATAGGGTGGACTGTAGATGTGGCAACCCATGTCGCCGAGCGTGCCCGTTCCAAATCCTATCCGCCGCCGCCACTGTCCCGGGTGATAGACCGTCTTCTTGAAGGGGCGTTCACTGCTGACGCCGAGCCAGTCATCCCAGTTGAGCGGCGCCGGCACCGGACTCGTTTCGGTCGGCAGTGGCTTGTCGTCTCCCCAGCTCTTGTTCGAGAACGTGTGCACTTCGCGAATCTTGCCGACGATCCCGCTTCGCACGAGTGCCTCACCGAAGCGCTGCGATCGGCTCGACGAGACCTGAATCCCCATCTGCGTCGTCAGATTTTTGCGGCGCGCGTACTCGGTGAGCAGCCGTGTTTCATGAAGGGTGTTGCAGAGCGGCTTCTGAACGTAGACGGCCTTGCCATGCTTCATCGCTTCGAGGGCAATGAGGCAGTGCATGTGGTCGGGGGTTGAAACATTCACCGAGTCGATGTTCTTCTGTTCCTTCTTGAGCAGCTCGCGCCAATCCTGATACACGCGGACCTTCGGGAAACGCTCCTGCACGCGGTCGAAGCGCGCGAGGTCGACATCGGCAACGGCGACGAGGTCGAACGAGGGATGCTTGGCAAATGAGAGCAAGTCGCCCAGCGCCTGACCGGATGCGCCGATACTGGCGTGGCGCAGCATGGGGGCTGCCGCGCGAGCGCCGATGGATAGAAACGGACCAACAGCCGCGGCCGTGCCGACGGTCTGGAGAAATGATCGGCGCGAGAGAGAGCGGTGTGACATCAGTGGCAGCGTATCGCCATTGCCCGGCTCATGCAATCGGGGTGGGAAGAACCCACCAGACGCTGCGGTGGAGACGTCGGACTAGTCTAGAACGGTGGCACAGCGCAAGCGGATCCGCCGATGAATCCACCGCCGGTCGGCACCGTGTTCGACGCAGCTGCCGTCGTCAGACTATTGCGACCCGTCAGATAGGTGATGGCTGCCGCATCATCGCTGCTGGCGCCGGCGTAGCCCGGCAGGCGCACCGTCGTGGACTGACGCTGCCGCAGCCGGATATCGGCGTTGTTGGGTGGAATCGTGCCCGATCCCCCGGCCGACACGCTGTTGGCGAGCGCGCCCGCGCCCCCGATATCGACGCATGACGTGAAATTGTCGGTCGCCCCCACGGTGCCGTTGTTCAGGTGAATTGCATTGAAGTCCGTGTTGATACTGCCCGGGTTGCTCACCGTGTTGCCCGTCACGGTCGCATTGAATACCGAACCGTCGAAGATTTCATCGCCGAAATCTATCCGGATGCCGGAATTGTTGTACTGATGGACGCTGTTGTTGGCAACAACCACCGTCAGGTCCCCGCCGCCGTCGCCGATGATGAAGATTCCGGATCCCTCCGAGGAGCCGGAGTTGGCGACGCCCGGACTGCCGACGGTGTTGCTTCTCACATAGCCAGCGGCGGAGCCGGTCTGCGACGTTGCGACGTTAGCGGTCGAGCGGACGCGGATGCCCTCGCCCTTGGATCCCTGGAGCAC
>JBKPNQ010000214.1:0-11976 GCA_046732715.1 Acidobacteriota bacterium
GTGGTCGATCCCGCGGTGATGTTCATGCTGGGCACGGCGATCGGCTTGATCGTCAACTACCCTTCCGCGGACATGCAGCGAGCGCGCATTGACGCCCACGCCCAGGCGGCCGTCATGATGGGAGCGATCCTCCTGGCCGCCGGATCGTTCACCGGGATCATGAAGGGATCGGGCATGCTGGAAGCGATGGCTGCCGCCACCGTACATGCCGTTCCCCCTTCGATGGCGTCGCACATTCCGTTTGTCCTCGGCCTCGCATCGATGCCGCTCAGCCTGCTGTTCGATCCCGATTCGTTTTACCTTGGCGCCCTGCCGGTGGTGGCCGAGGTCGGGAAGACGTTCGGCATTCCACCCATCCAGGTTGGCCAGGCGGCACTCCTCGGTCAAATGACGACCGGCTTTCCGGTAAGCCCGTTGACCCCGGCAACGTTCCTCGTCGTCGGCCTCACCGGCCTCGAGCTCGCGGAACACCAACGGTTTACGGCGCCGTATCTCTTTGCCGCCACAGTCATCATGACGTTCGCCTGCGTTGCGTTTGGAGTCTTCCCGCTGTGACGACGATTCGGATCGGTTGCGGCGCCGGATTCTCGGGCGACCGTATCGAACCCGCGGTGGAACTCGCCGTCAGCGGCGAATTGGACTATCTCGTGTTCGAGTGTCTTGCCGAACGAACAATTGCCCTCGCACAGCAGGCGAAATCTCGCGATCCGATGGGCGGCTACGATCCGCTGCTTGTCGCGCGAATGGAGGCGGTGCTCGGAGAGTGCCGCAAGCGTGCGACGACGATCGTCACGAACATGGGAGCGGCCAATCCGGCAGCGGCGGCAGACATGGTGCGTGGGATTGCGCGCAGGCTTGGGTTGACGGGCCTTTCGGTTGCTGCCGTGACCGGCGACGACGTACGGCACCTGATGGAGACGGGAGACTTCGTCGTTGCCGAGACCGGTGAGTCCGTTCGTGACCTTGGCGATCGGCTGGTCTCCGCGAATGCCTACATCGGTGCGCTGGCTATCCAGGAGGCGCTCTCTCGGGGCGCTGGCGTCGTCATCACGGGCCGTGCCGCGGATCCTTCACTCTTCGTCGCGCCGCTCGCGTATGAACGCGGGTGGTCCATGGATGACTGGCCGCAACTCGGCCGCGCGACGCTGGTCGGACACTTGCTCGAATGCGCGGGGCAAATCACCGGCGGATATTTTGCGGATCCGGGCTGTAAGGACGTCGACGGTCTCAGCGACCTGGGATTTCCAATCGCAGAGATTCCTGAGCACGGGCCGATCATCATCACGAAGGTGCCTGGGTCGGGAGGGGCGGTCACGCCGGCAACGTGCAAGGAGCAGCTGCTCTACGAGCTTCACGATCCCGCCGCCTACGTGACGCCGGATGTCGTCGCCGACTTCAGCGGCGTGCGCGTTCACGAGGCCGGGCCCGACCGTGTGGCTGTTGACGGTGCGACCGGAAAAGCTCGACCGGACACGCTGAAGGTCTCCCTCGCCTGCCGGGACGGCTTCATCGGGGAAGGCCAGATCTCGTATGCCGGCTCGGGGAGTGCCGAGCGGGCGAAACTTGCCGCAGATGTCGTCGTTCATCGCCTTCGACGCATGAACGTTGCGACGAGCGAAGTCCGCGTCGATCTCATCGGCGTGAACGCACTTCATGGTTCGCGCCTGGCAGATGCTGTGCGTCCTTACGAGGTCCGATTGCGCGTGGCCGCTCGAACGAACACGCTGGCAGCGGCGCACGCTGTCGCGAACGAAGTGGAGTCGTTGTATACCAACGGGCCGGCGGGTGGCGGCGGCGCGACGAAATCCGCGCGAGAAGTGGTGTCTTTGATGTCGACCTACATTCCGCGTGAACTCGTGCGCTGCGACGTCCGACTGGAGGTCGCGTGAAGCTGCGGACGATCGCCCATTCACGCAGCGGCGACAAAGGGACGATCGTCAACGTCTCGCTCATCGCGTTCGAGCCGCGGCACTATCCGGCCTTGGTCCGGTACGTCACCGCCGCGCGCGTGAAGGAGTACTTCACGGGTCTTGCAAACGGCGACGTCGTCAGATACGAGCTGCCGCTGATCGGCGCGCTCAATTTCGTCGTGCACGGCATGGCCGGAGGGGGTGTGACGCGCACGCTCGCCCTCGACGCTCACGGCAAGTCGCTGAGCTCTGCCCTCCTCGAAATGGAGATTCCGGATGCTGACTCGTCACCGTAGCGCGCACTTCCCGCGCAGCACGTGTGGCGCCGATGTCGTGCCCGGGCGAGATAAGCCCTACAAGGTCTCGAAGAAACCCGAGGACCGCGCCATTGCCGGCTCTCGATCGGCGGCGGCCAGACCTTCAAACTCTTCTGAACCGGCCTTGGCAAGGACGACACGCTGACCGGTCATCACCTGAATGAACTCGCCGCGCTGTTGTTCAGGCGATCGAGGCGGGTGTCGATCCAGGCGCGCGCCGTTCGACTGAGATCGAAGGAGGCGCTATGAAGTACATGTTGCTCATTCATGACAGCGAGCAGGCCTGGGCGGGGCTGAGCGAGGAAGATCGTCAGGAGATCATGGCGGCGTATCGCCGATTCTCGACGGAGATCCAGTCAACCGGCCAGTTCATATCCGGATCGCAGCTGCAGGCGACGAGCAACGCGACGAGCGTCCGGGTACGAAATGGAAAGCGGCTGGTGACCGACGGGCCGTTCGCGGAAACACACGAACAGCTCGGCGGCTACTTTCTCGTGGAGGCCAGCGATCTGGACGAGGCAATAGCGCTTGCGGAGCGGTTGCCGTCAGCCCTCACGGGGACGATTGAAGTCCGGCCGCTCGCTGAAACCCGACATTGATAGGGTTCTACAAGGTTCTGCATGGTTCTACAGGGTTCGTTCAGGTTCCCCGACGTTCGAAGGTAGAACCCAGAACGAGCCCAGCAGAACCCTGTTGGACCGCGTCGAACCCCGCAGAACCTAATTCTTCTTGTAGGTCATCTTGGTCGTGATCGGCGCACCACCGCCTTGGAAGTCGGGGCGCGTCGTTTCGACGATCAGGTTGCCGCTGGCATCGAGCGACATCACCATGCTGGTCTCGACGACGTTCCCGCCGAAGTCCATCTTGGTGTGGACGTTCAGTTTGCCGGCGTCCCACTTTGCGGTGGACAGCTGATCGACTGAGTTGCCCTGCATGTTGAGCGTGTTCCTGCTCTCCGATCCATCCAGTTTGTAAGTGCTCGTGAACTCGCCCATCTGCGTCGTCCGCTTGATGGTCAGTGTCGATGCGTCCTGGGTTATGGTCGCTTCCTGACCAAGGCCGCCGCCCATCCCTCCCCTGCCGCCTGCGGCATTGGGATCGGGGACGACGGTCCACTTGCCAGCGAAGTTCGGCGACGCCTGCGCGAGCGTCAGCGCCGTAGCCAGAGTCACCGCCACAGCGGTCAATGCGCGTGTCATCAAATCACTCCTTCTGCATGAACGTTCATCCACTTTCACCTGCCCGAGCGCTGCGACCATGTCGGACCTGCGCGCTGGGGTACGTCGAGCGCTGTGAACACACCAATGGTTTCCATCCGCTCGACCAGCCGTTCTCGTTCCTTCTCGAGTGCCTGGAGCTCGTCGCTGAAATCGGCGAGGTGCTTCTCGTAGACGACCATTTCGCCCCAGTACTCAACCAACAGATACCGGTTTTCGGTGCCGATGTCACGGAGGAAGGAGCTGCCAAGGAAGGATCGGCTGCGGCGCGAGAGCTTCGTCCAGTCGCCGTCGGCGCCGTACAGGCGCTCGAAATCGGCCGTCATTTCCGGTTGGATGTCGAACTGCCACACCACTGCAACCACGGAGCCTCCAAAGAGCCCGATTAGTATAACGAGGTCCCTGAGTTACGGTGCGTAGTATGTCAACCGAGTTCGACTGCCATCAGGCTGCGTCGGTCGCGAACATAAAGGCGCGTGCCAACGAGGACCGGCGGCGTCCACGACAAGCGCGACAGCAGCGGCGCCTTCGCGGCGATCTTGAATTCCTTCGGCGAGGGGTGCGCGATCATCAAATTGCCGTCCTGATCGAGCGTGATCAGTTTCTGATCCGCCCAGACGAATGTCGCTTTCTCGATGCTGCGTTCCTGCCACTGAATCTTGCCGGTGCGCGCATCCACCGCACTCAGAATTGCCTGGCTCCCCTTTCCGCCGCTCGAAAAGTAGATCGTGTCGCCGATCCGCATCGCGTTGCCATGGTGCAACCGGAGCCGCACCGAACTCCACAGCTCCGTCGCCGTCGTCTGCTGTCCGTTCCGTTTCAGCTCGATCCCTTTTGAGCCGGCGTTGTACTCCGATGACACGAACAGCACATTATCGGGGCCCCAGACCGGCGTGGCGACGGCAATGGAGTAATCCGCCTTGAATGGCACCGCCCACTGGAGATCGCCATTGTGCGGATTCACACCGATGACGGCGCCATCCATCACGAACGCCAGCTGCTCGAGCCCGTCGACGTCGATCAGAATTGGCGACGAGTAGACGTTGCCGTAGTTGTTCTGGCTCCACGCCACTTTTCCGTCGGCCTGCTGAAACGCCATCACGGCTTTCCCAGACCCGCCGACCGGGACGATCACAAGCTCACGAAACGCGATCGGGCTCGAGGCGTAGCCGTACATCAGGCGCGATCCGTGATGATCGCTCCACAGCTGTTGGGTCCAGAGGAGCTTGCCGGTCTTCTTGTCGAAGCACTGAAAGCGGCCGGCAACGCCAGTAGTGAACAACCGGTCGCCGACAATGAGCGGGGTCGAATACGGACCGTTGCCCATCTCGGGCGCGTCGCTCTGAAAAGTCATCGGGGTCGCGTACTCCCACAGCGTTTTGCCATCTGCGGCGCTGGCGGCCAACACGACCTCTTCGCGGGGTTTGCCATACATCGTGTAGAGGACACCGTTTTCAACCGCCGGGGACGAGTAGCCTTCTCCCAGGGGCCGCTTCCAGATCACGCTGGGCCCGCCCGCCGGCCATGTTTCCTTGATACCCGTCGCTTCAGTGTGAAAATTCCGGTGCGGACCGCCCCATTGCGTCCACGCCGGCGCGGCCGGGCTCGGCGTGGGGGGCGGAGCCTTCGGCGCCGGCTTGGCTGCTGGTGTGGCCTTTTTCGGCCCCTGCCTCAACGCCGGTGTGGCAAGAGCGATCGTCAGGAACGTTCGTCGGTCCATGTGTCTGCCTCCGGTCCACTTCGGGCGGCTTGCCAGCCGTAGCTCACGCGGTCCTCGGCAAGCGTGAGGGAAGGTTGGGTCTTTAGACGCTCGAACCGGCATTTCGTGCCAGTCTTTTCACGTAGGCCCGCTCTTCAGATCCGAACCATGGCGGATCGCCAGCCATGGCGTTTGACCTCATGTGGTCCTCACGGCTCGTTGCCGGGATCGCGACGTGACAACGACGATCGCTCAGCGACCACTTGAGCAGCGCCTGCGTCCAGGTCGTCACGCCGAACGGCCTCAACGGCTCCAGTGCGCGATCGGATGGCGCGCGCCGCACCAATGAGCCTTCGCCGAAGGGCCGCATGACGACCACGCCAAGCCCCAGGTCGTTCGCCAACGGGAGAATGACCTGCTCGGCCGCGCACTCGACCGGGTTGTACGGAATCTGGATTGCGGCAATTCGTCCCGTCTTCATCACCGTTCGCAGCTCATCGAACGCCGATTCGCTGTAGTGCGTCGCGCCGATGGCCCTCACAGTGCCCTCGTCTTTTAATCGCTCGAGCATCGGCAGATGCGATTGCCAGCTGACAAGATTGTGAATCTGATAGAGGTCAATGCGTCCGCCGAATAGCGACAACGCGTTGCTGACCTGCTCGGAAGCTTCGCCAACTGAACTCGCCCAGACCTTCGTCGCAATGATGACGTCGTCCCGTCGGTCGGCGACGGCGTGCCCGAGAACGTGCTCCGCGTTGCCATACATCGGTGATGAATCGAAGAGGTTCGCCTCCATGTCGCACGCGGTCTGCACGATTCGAGCAGAGCGCGTCTCGGCGCCTGCGCCGTACACGTTGAAGGTGCGCCAAGTCCCCATCCCAACCGTTGGGGCTTCGATAGCGGAACTGCCGAGTACTCGCCGTTCCATTGTTCGACTATGTTGAAGGGTCACCGGTCGATGTTCAACCCGATCCCAATCCCCCAGCCGATGCTGGACCGCCTGTCGAATTCGGCGGCCATCGTTCGACCATTGAGTGAGCGCCGTTCGTGCTCAGCCGGCGCCGGCCGGGCGCCTCAACTGAAATGACGTGGAGATACCAATGCGATTCATGGTTCTGGTGAAAGCGACGAAGGACTCCGAGGCCAACGTGATGCCGGATCCGAAGCTGTTGGTGGATATGGGCAAATTCAACGAGGAGCTCGTCAAGGCTGGCGTGATGCTCGCGGGCGAAGGGCTCCACCCGAGCTCGAAGGGCGCGCGCGTCAAGTTCTCCGGAACGAACCGCACGGTGACCGATGGGCCGTTTCCGGAAACCAAGGAACTCATTGCTGGATTCTGGATCTGGAAGGTGAAATCCAAGGAAGAGGCGATCGAATGGGTGAAGCGCTGCCCGAACCCGCATCCTGGCGAATCGGAGATCGAAATCCGCCAGATCTTCGAGAGTGAGGACTTCGGTCCCGAATTCACGCCGGAGATGCGCGCGCAAGAAGATCGCCTCCGCGCCGAGATTGAGAAGCAGAAGCAGTAGTCCGCCTTCGCAGCGGCTGCGGCAGGACGCCGCCACTCGAGAGTGGCGGCCACATCTACTCGGATCTCAACGCCTGAATCACATCGACTCGCGACGCGCGTGCGGCGGGCATCAGCGACGCGAGGACGGCTGCCGCAATCAGCACCACGGCGGCTCCTGCAATCGGCATCGCTCCAGGAAGCCGAACCGACTGCACGTAGCTGCCAGCGAACCGGGCGAGCACGTAGCCGGTCATCGCTCCGGCCAGGATACCGGCGATGGCGATGACCGCACCTTCACTCAGCACGCGCACCAGCAGATGCCGCGGAGCCGACCCGATGGCCATGCGGACGCCGAACTCTCGCGTCCGCGCGCTGACGGAAAACGCGAGCACGCCGGCCACGCCCACCACCGCGATCAACAGCGCCACGAGCGCAAACCCTCCGAAGACAAGCGCATTGAGCCGATCCGGTGCCAGCACCTCCGCGCGAACGTCGTCGAGGGTCGCCGCTCGTTCGACCGGCTGGTCAGCGGACAACTCACGGATCAGACGCCGGATAGGCGTGACGAGCGTGTAGGGATCGGATCGCGCGTGAACGAAGAGGCGGCCTCCTCCAACTTCCTGCTCGAACGGGTGATACACGTTCATCGCCGGACCGGGCACGATGTTTTGATCGTCCAGATCCGCCACCACGCCAACGATCCGCCTCGGTGCGGTGCTGACGTCGATGAACTTCATGATCGGATCGGACCAGCTGAGGTGCCGATTCACGGCTTCCTGATTCGGGAAGAACCGCTGCGCCACGCTCTGGCTGATGATGACGACCGGTTCGCCGTCGCGACGATCGGTGTTGTCGAAGTCCCGGCCCGCGATGAGCGGTACGCCGAGCGCCGCAAAGAAACCAGGGGTGACGGTTCGCAGCTGCGCTCTCGGTTCCTCTTCGCCGTTGGCTTTGGCATATCCTTCGGGACTGAACTGGAACCCGGGACCAAAGTTGCCACCTTCCCGCCACGGGACAACCGTGCCCAGTGCAACCCGGTCGACGCCGGGCAGCTCCGAGATTTTCCGGATGACTTCCGTGTAGAACGCGACGGTTTGATCCGGGGTGCGGCCGTACGACATCACCGGCACGTTGATGGCGAGGACGTTATGCGTGTTGAACCCGGTCGGCGCCGCCTGCAGTGCGAGGAGCGTCGTCAGCAGCATCCCGGCGCCCGCCAGGAGCACGAAGGATGCGGCGATCTGCGTGATCGCGAAGAGCCGAAGTCGGCGGTTCGTAGCGGTCGTGATCCGCACCGATCCGTTCGAGAGCCCGAATCCCTTCGACGCATCGCTTGACGGCAGCCGTGGAACGAAGGCGAGCAGAACCGCGGAGGCGACCGCGAGCGCGGCGCCGACCCAGAGCAGGCTGGCATCGACGGTGAGATCGAGTGCACGGACCGAGAAGCGGGCCGCGTAGCGTGCGAGGATCGCCACCATGGGGCGAGCAATGAGCACGCCGAGAATGGCCCCCGCGCCGCACAGGATCAGGCTTTCGGCGAGTAACGTGCGGCGCAATGCTCCGGCGCTGGCACCGAGCGCGGCGCGGATTGCCAGCTCCCCTTCACGACGGACCGAGCGAGCCAGAATGAGGTTGGCGACGTTCGAGCATGCGATGACGAAGATCAGTCCGGCGGCAGCCAGCAGCACGAGCAGGACGGTTCGCGCCGGCGACGTAATCTGGTCGCGCAATTTGACCGCATCGATGCGAAAGTCCGCGTTCTTCGCGTACGACTCGGGATGCTCCTGAACGATGCCGCCGTGAATCGTTCGCAGTTCGGCACGTGCGGCGTCCAGATCGATGCCCGGCGCGAGCCTGCCGAAAAGTTGCGTCATCCGGTGAATGCGCCCGGTCACCATCGTTGCCGACAGATGATGCGGGCTGGTGACGATGTTGGCGATGATTTCCGTTTCCGACGGGTAGGGCACGGATGGTTCGAGCACGCCGACAATCGTCGCCGACCGCGGGCCAAGCCTGACGGTCTTGCCGATGACCGACGGATCGCTGCCCAGCGTCGTCGTCCAGAATCGATACGTCAGCACCGCCGCCCCTTCGGCTTTCGGCCCATCGTCGCCTGGGCCGAGCAGGCGGCCGAGGACGGGGTGAAGTCCCATCACGTCGAAATAGGCGCCGTCGACCACGCCGGCGCGAACGATCCGCGGTTCGCCCAGGCCGACCATCGTGAACCCAATCGTCGAGAACTCGCCGAAGGCCGCGATCGAACGGGAGCGTCCGCGCAAGTCCTGTATTTCGGGGACCGAGAAAGCCGTGTTCACCGCCCCCACGCCCGGCGCGCTCTGGCGGATGTAGATCAGACGGCTCTCGTCGCGGTTGACGAGTGGCCGCAGCAGCACGCCACGCACGACGCTGAAGATGGCGGCGTTTGCGCCGATACCCAGCGCCAGCGTTACGATGACGGTGATCGTCAGTCCTTTGACTCGGGCGAGCGACCGGAGCGCGAAACGAAAATCAGCAGGAGAGCTCATATCCGTCCTTCATGGACAGGTCGGTCCATCGATTTGATCGAGAACATCCGCGTCCTATAGGGTTGTGGTGGAGCAACGCGTGGAAGTTTACCTAATTGACGGGACGTATGAGCTGTTTCGCTACTTTTATGCGCTTCCCTCGGCGAGGGACGATAGTGGGGACGAAATTGGCGCCGTGCGCGGTGTCGTGACGTCCGTGCTCCAGATGGTCAGCACCGGCGCCACACATGTCGCGGTCGCAACCGATCACGTGATTGAATCGTTCCGCAACGATCTGTGGCCTGGCTACAAGACCGGCGCCGGAATCGATCCCGATTTGCTGGCGCAGTTTGCGCCGCTCGAAGCGGCCCTGCAAGCGGCGGGAATCGTCGTGTGGCCGATGGTCGAATTCGAAGCCGATGACGCGCTTGCCGCAGCGGCGACGGCGTGCGCGCGCGATCCCCGGGTCGATCGCGTCGTCATCTGCACGCCGGACAAGGACCTCGCGCAGTGCGTCAGCGGTGGCCGCGTCGTTCAGCTCAATCGGCGGACCCGCGTCATGCGTGATGAGGCGGGAGTGAAAGAGAAATTCGGCGTCACGCCGGAGTCGATCCCGGATTATCTGGCGCTCGTCGGCGATGCCGCCGACGGATATCCGGGCCTGCCTGGCTGGGGCGCGAAGTCGTCAGCAGCGGTGCTTGCGAAGTTTCTTCACCTCGACGCCATCCCCGAAGACGCGCGTGATTGGCGCGTCAACGCCTTTAACGCCGCCGCGCTGGCAAGGACGCTGGTCGAACGAAAAAATGACGCGCTGCTCTTTCGTACGCTGGCCACGCTTCGCACGGACATCCCGTTGTTCGATGACGTCGAGCAGCTGCGATGGAACGGGCCGAGAGACGATTTTGCCGCTCTCGCTGCGCGATTCGATCGTGCCGTCACGCGGGATAGGGAGAACCCGCGAAGTTCGCGTGGCGCGCCGAGCCTTTCGTAGAGGGCAGCTCATAAACCTGAGGCGGGTTGGCAAGGCGCGAGCGAGCATGGCGAGTGAGCCACGCGATCGGCCCGCCTTCGCCGAGGCTCCGGCGAGGTCTCGACGTAGCGACTCGCGCGGAGGCGGAAGCGCGCCGACGAAGCGGCGCGCAAGAGCGCGTGTAGGGGGGTCCGAGGGGCGAAGCAGCTCGGATTAAGGCGAGTGGCGCATTTCCTGCTGACGCCGATCGGCTCGAGCGGCGACGTCCATCCGTTCTTAGGCATCGGTCGTGTCCTGCGCAGTCGCGGCCACGATGTGACGATGATCACGGCGGCGCCATTCCGGACGACAGCCGAGCGCGCCGGCTTGCACTTCATTCAGTCGGTATCGCAGGCGCAGTTCGACGAAATGACGCGCCATCCCGATCTCTGGCACAGCCGGAAGGGATTGACGCTCGTCCTGCAGGCGGTCGCGTCGTACGTGCAAGACAGCTACGCGCTCATCGACGCGGCGTACGAGCCTGGACGAACCGTCCTCGTGGCACATGCCCTCGCCTTTGCCGCGCGTGTGTTCGAAGAGAAGCACGGCGCGCCGGCCGCGACCATTCATCTCGCGCCGTCCATCTTCCGATCGAAGTGTCAGCCGCCCACGAACATTCCCGGCATGGACCTGTCGCGATGGCCCGTCTGGCTGAAACGTGTCGCGATGTGGAGCGTCGATCGCTGGTTGATCGATCCGCACATCGCGCCAGCGCTGAATCAGCTGCGCCGGAACGTTGGTCTTCCACCCGTGTCGCGGGTATTCAACCAATGGCTGCACTCGCCACGTCGGGCGATTGGCTTGTTTCCAGAATGGTTCGCACCGATCCAACCCGACTGGCCGTCTCAACTCCGCCTCACCGGGTTTCCTCTCTATGACGAGGCTGACGCTCACGCCACGAACGCCGACCTCGAGGCGTTTCTGAACTCAGGTCCGCCGCCGATCCTGTTTACACCGGGGTCGGCGAATCGAGCGGCCGGACAATTCTTTGCCGCGGCCCTCGCCGCGAGCGAGCGTCTCGGTCGTCGTGCGCTGTTTCTGACCGGCTATCCCGATCAGTTACCGTCGAACCTGGGTGCGCACGTACACCACGAGCGATACGTCCCCTTTTCGCAGGTTCTCCCCCGCTGCGCAGCCATCGTCCACCACGCAGGGATCGGCACGTGTGCGCAGGGGCTCGCCGCTGGCATTCCGCAGCTGACGATGCCTCTGGGATTCGATCAGCCTGACAACACAACCCGTCTCTGGAGGCTGGGAGTTGGCCGGTGGGTCGTCCCCGACAAGTTCACCGGCGAACGCCTGGCTGGCGAGTTGTCCACGCTGCTGGCCGATCCTCGGACGGCTGAGCGTTGTCAGCACTGGGCGCAAGAGATCAGACGCAGCGATCCGCTCAGCGACACGTGCACCCTGCTCGAAGCGCTGGCTGAGATCGCCTGATGGGGTCAGACCGGGGTCAGACTGGGGTCAGACTGGGGTCAGACCGGGGTCAGACCGGGGTCAGACCCCCATTACGATCCTGTGGTGCGAGGAGCGGTTCCTGTCGTTCGAACGGGCCGGATCTCGTCTTCACAACGTGTGCAAGTAACTGAGGCGGCGTTGATTACCGCGCACACAGCCACTCCGAATTCCAGGCAGGATCCTTGCGGTCGTACGCGTGAGATACAAGCCCCGGCCGGGAGGTCACTCATGAATCGGACGCTGTGCATGGCAATCGCCGGACTCCTCGTGTCCAGCACGCTGTACGCGGGCCCCTCTGGAAATGACAAGGACAAGGGCAAGAAGGCGAAGTACGAACCGGTCAGCAACACGA
>JBKPNQ010000215.1:0-26920 GCA_046732715.1 Acidobacteriota bacterium
GATCGAGATGCACGAGCGCCGTCAGCAGCATGTCCGGCGCGTAGATCGCATCGCGAACGCGATAGATGTCGACGGGATTGGTCTGGGGAACGGATGTCAGATCGTGCATATCATTCGCTATTCGCGGTTCGCGGTTCGCAATTCGCTATTCGCAATTTGCGGTTCGCAATTCGCTATTCGCTATTCGCTATTCGCGGTTCGCGGTTCGTAGTTCGTAGTTCGCTATTCGCGGCTCGCGGTTCGCAATTCGCTATTCGCGGCTCGCAATTCGCGGTTCGTAGTTCGCCAGCCGCCAAGGCGACGCCACTGGAAACTGGCAACTGGCAACTGGCAACTGGAAACTTACCCAGCTCACCGGGGCGGCATCGCCGCGAACGTATTCTCGATGTTCTCCAGCAGCGCAAGCGTCGATCGCACGCCTGCCTCCAGGTAGCGCTCCCCCGCTTCCGGCGTGGATTTTCGCGGATCACCCCAGGTGCCGGACTTGGTCGCCCAGTACACCGATCCCGGTGCCGTGAAAAAGAACGCCGTGTGAACCGGGCCGGTCGGAATGGTGTACTTAGGAAACGGTGGGAACTCGGCATTGGCGCGTTCGAGATCCACCAGTTGTGGATTGATCGCCAAGACCGCGGATGTCTCGGCCAGATTCGCGTGCAGGCCGTTCTTCAGACCTGAGAATTCGTCAACCTCCTCGGCGGTGAGCGCATCCCAGTAGTTCACGGGAAATGCCTTCACTTCCTTCGACATCTTGTCGGCCGCGTTCGCGCAGGCGTAGGCAATCGCATAGGTGTTGTCGTAGTGGCCATTCAGGAAAACGATCCGCTTGAATCCAGAGTTGGCAAACGCCACACACAGATCCTCGATCAGCGCCATGAACGTCGGAATGCGAATGTGGACGAGGCCGGTGAACCCGACGTGCGGATACGACAGCGTGTAGTTGATTGGCGGTGCGACGACGGCGCCGATTCTTGGCGCGATGCGCCTGGCAATTTCGTTCGGAATCAGGACGTCGGTCAGGAGCGGCGCGTGCGGGCCGTGCTGCTCCGTTGCGCCGGTCGGAATGATCACCGTATGATGCGTTTTGAGAAAGGCCTCGACTTCAGGATTCGTCATCTCGCCGAGGAACACGGTCGATGGCTTCATCAGTCCTCCAGTTGACTCCACAAATCCGGCGGTGCCGGATCCACCTGCTTTAGGATAGCCGTCCCATGAACGAAAACAAGACGCCCAAGGAGACTGCCGCGTGCGGCACTGGTCTGTCCAGACGTGAGTTCGTCACCACAATCGCCGCCACCGGTGCCGGCCTCCTCATCGTCCCGCGCCGCGTGCTCGGCCGGGGTTTCCAGGCGCCCAGCGACACGCTCAACATTGCCGTCGCCGGCATCAACGGCATGGGCGCCGCCAACGCCCAGGCGGTCATGAGTCAGAACATCGTCGCGATCTGCGACTGCGACCTCGGCCTGCTCGACGGCAAGCTGGCCGAGTGGTCCCGCGCTCAGCGGCCGACGCCCCGCCCGCCTGCCACGCCAGCGACACCGGAAACGTTCAAAACCTGGCCGCGCTCGAAAGCCCAGCTCGCCGCCGACGCGCGCTGGCCAGCCGATGATCCGTACGACAGGCTGCAGGCGTTCGTCAAGAATCAGATCCCGCGATTGAAGAAATACCAGGACTATCGCGAGATGCTCGACAAACAGAAGGACCTCGACGCCGTGATGGTCGCCACGCCGGATCACATGCACGCGATCATCGCCTCGGCGTCGATGGCGGCCGGAAAGCACGTTTACGTGCAGAAGCCGCTCTGCTGGTCGGTCCACGAGGCTCGTCACCTGGCGAAGAAGGCGGCTTCGATGCCGAAGATCGTGACGCAGATGGGCAATCAACGGCATTCACTCGACGATCAGCGACAGGGCGTCGAGTACGTGCTGGCGGGCGCCATTGGCGAGGTCCGCGAAGTACATGTCTGGACGAACAGGCCCTGGGGCTACTGGCCGCAGGGCATCCCGCGCCCGGCGTCCGCCGCCGTCGACACCGAGAAACTTGGCTGGGACAACCGTGGCGTTGCGCAGCGGCTGGCGGCGGCAATGAAAGGAAATTACACCGTCCCGGAGGGTCTCAACTGGGATCTCTTCCTTGGCGTCGCACCGAAGGTCGACTATCACCCGATCTATCACCCGTTCAACTGGCGCGGCTGGATCGATTGGGGACAGGGTGCGCTCGGCGACATGGGTGCGCACTTGATCGACTTCCCGATGTGGGCGCTCAATCTCGGTCTGCCGACGGTGATTGAAACCGAATCAACACCCTTCAACGGGGTCACCTACCCCGAGGCAACGACGACGCATTATGAGTTCCCGCAGCGCGGCGACCTTCCGGCGGTGACGCTGGAGTGGTACGACGGAGGACTGATGCCGTCCGATCCGCCCGAGCTCGAGGGCGGGAAGCTCAATCCAGCTGGTGGGATTCTCTACGTCGGAAAGAAGGGCAAGCTGCTGCAGGAGAGCTCGGCGCCACCGCGTCTGCTGCCGGTCGCGCGCCACAATTCCTATGGGCCGCCGAAAGAACAGCTCTCGCGCATCACGCACGAAGAGCACGAGATGAACTGGGTGAACACGATCAAAGGCAAGGATCAGATCTCGTGCCCGTTCGACTATGCGGCAAAGCTGACCGAGACGATGCTTCTCGGCATCGTGTCGCTGCGCGCGAACTCGAAGTTGTATTACGACGCGGCAAAGATGGAGGTCACCAACAATTCGGCGTCCAATCAGTACTTGACGCGCGAGTATCGTGAAGGGTGGAAACTCTGAATTGCTGATTGTTGATCGACTTCACATGCCAATCCGTCGGACGCCGCTCGCCTTGCTGCTGTCGTTCCTCATGTGCCCGATGACGAGCTTCGCTCAGCCCGTCTTCACTGGCACCGAGATCTTCCCACCCGAGGAGTTCGCCGCTCGGCGCGCACAAGTGCTCGCCGAAATCGGCGACGGTGTCGCCATCCTGCAGGGCACCACCGAACGGCCCGGCGAACAGCCGTTCCGCCAGAGCAATCAGTTCTTCTATGTCACCGGCGTCGTCGAGCCTCGAGCGATAGCGGTCATCGACGGACGCACGAAGAAGACCACGATCTTCCTGCCGCCGTTCTCAGAACGCCGCGACCAGCGAATGTACGGACCGAGCCTGCACGCGGCGGACGCCGTCCGAGCCGTCGGCGTGGACGCGGGCCTCGCGCGCGAGGAATTCGCGAAGCTGCTGCCGGACCTGGTCCGTGATGGCCGCACCATCTACACACCGATGCGGCCGGAGGTCCTGGGAGAATCATCGTCCAGCGATCCGAGGGCTTTGGCAAACGCGACAAAGAACGATCCCTGGGACGGCCGGATGTCGCGGGAAGAACAGTTCATTCAGAAGCTCAGGGCGATCGCGACGCAGTCGGAAATCAAGGATCTCGATCCGATTCTTGACCGGCTGCGCGAGATCAAGAGCCCACGCGAGATCGGGCTGATTCGCGAGGCGACGCGGATGACGGGGCTGGCCATCATGGAAGCGATGCGCGACGCCAGGCCTGGAATGTTCGAATATGAGCTGCAGGCTGACGCGGAATTCGTGTTCAAGAAGCACGGCGCATATGGACCGTCCTACTTCGCGCTCATCGCGACCGGGCCGAACACGTATTACTCGCACTACCACAAGGACACCGCCCGCCTGCAGGAGGGAGATCTCGTCCAGTTCGACTACGCCCCTGACTACAAGTATTACCAGTCGGACGTGACGCGAGTGTTTCCGGCCAATGGGAAATTCACGCCGCGGCAGCGCGAGTTCTACTCCATCTATCTGAAGCTATACCAGGCGCTGATGACGTCAATCAAGGCTCACGCCGCGCCGCGCGAGATCATCAAGGATGCCGTGACGAAGATGGACGCGGTCATGGCGTCATTCAAGTTCTCGGATCCAAAGATCAAAGATGCGGCGACTGCCTTCGTCGAGCGCTATCGCAGCGACCGCTCCAACAGTCTGGGTCACTCGGTCGGAATGGAAGTCCACGATGTCAGGATGACGACGCCGACCCTGGAGCCCGGGTTCATCTTCACCATCGAACCAGCCATGCAAATCGAGGACGAGCACCTCGGCATTCGCCTCGAAGACATGATTCTGATGACGGAGTCCGGCTACGAGAATCTGTCCGCATTCGTGCCCGTCGAGATCGACGCGATCGAGAAGCTGATGGCGCAGCAGGGGCTCAGCGACTTTGCGATCAAATAGTCTCGCAATCCGCGGCTGGCGGCTGGCAGCTGGCGAAAGACAATAACAGGAAACAGGAAACAGGAAACTGGTAACTGGTAACTGGTAAGTAGTAACTGGTAACTGGAAACGGGTAACTGGAAACTGGTAACTGGAAACTAGTAACTGGTAACTGGAAACTAGTCTTTGTACGGATCAAACTGATCTGGGCCCGCCATGACGACGATGAGTGGACGCAGGGTGTGGAGGACCTCGACGGTGCCCTTCTGCGCAGCGAGGACGTCGGGCAGGCGGCGATAAACGTGCGGGCTCTCATCGAGTCCGCCGCCTCGCAGGATTACGCCTTTCTCGCGAACCCAGTTTTCCATCATCTCGCGTGACACCGCGCCGGGCTGCAGGACCTGTCCGGTGCGCCAATTGCGCTTTCCCGCCGCCTGGGTCCGCGACATGATCCGCCCCGCTCCATGGACGGTCGAGTACAGGGCGGCGCGCTGCAACTGCTCGACGCCAGGATCTCCGGACGCCGTTCCCTGCACGATCACCGCATCGTCTCCCATCGAGCCGCCGATGAATCCTTTCTGTCCAGGGAATGCAGGCGTCGCTCCCTTGCGCACGACGACGACGCGCTCGCCGTCGTGCTGCTCCCGCCACGCGAAGTTGTGGTGATTGTGAACGAGCTCAATCTCGTGGCCACCAAGAATCGAGACGACTTTGCGCGCGACCCATTCGCGACCGGCGTACGCGTAGTCGCCGGCGAGCGTCATCAGCGCCCAGTAGTCGTCGCCAAGCGGCTGGCCCAGCGGCAGGAGCGCTTCGCGTTCCGGCACGCGGGCGCCCCATTTCGCTCCCTGCGAGAGCGCGAGAAACCCGGACGCCACCGTGTGGCCGAAGCCGCGGCTGCCGAAATGCACCCCGACCCAGAGGGTGCCGGTTTCGTCGACGAACACATCGACGTAATGATTGCCGCTGCCCACGGTGCCGAGTTGTTTCCGAGCCTTGGACCGCAGGCCGTCGCGTGCGTGGCCAGGAATCGCGTCCCACGACGGGTTCTCGAAAAGCGGATGATCGATCGGCGCGTCGTTCGCGCGATTCTTCCGGCCCATTCCGAACGAGATGACATCCTGAATCTCGTCGGCTACCGACGGCAGCCGGGTAATCAGGTCGAGGTTCTTCTCAAAGGTCAGATCGGTCCGGATCGCCGCGTTCCCGCACGCGATGTCAAATCCGACGCCGACAACCGACACTCTATCCTTGTAGGACGCCACGCCGCCGATGGGCATCACGTATCCCAGGTGCCCATCCGCCATGAGCGCAGCACGCTCGGCTCGGCCGGCGACGTCTTTGAGCTGCGCCAGTGTCTTGTCGTCGTGCTCTCCGAAGACCACGACCTTCTTTTCAGACAGAGTCGAATCCGCTGCGTCAGCGTTCATAGTTCAATGTCGACCCTGAAACCCATCCATGGCCGTTCCCGCGCTACAATCCCGTTGCATTTTCTGCACCATGGAGAGCCGAATGAAACGTTTCTTCCTCTCGAGCGCACTCTTCATTGTCGTCGTGGCGGTGCTGCCTTTAAGCCCCGCATTGGCTCAGGGAACGGTCTCGGACTATCAGCGCGCAATGACGCTCCGCGACCGGTATCAGGGGATCGCCACTGACGTTCCGGACCAAGTGCAGTGGGTCAGGAATACGAATCGGTTCTGGTACAGGAAGTCGGTTCCTGGAGGCAATGCCTTCGTACTGGTCGACCCCGACGCTCAAACCAAAATGCCCGCCTTCGATCATGCAAAACTCGGCGAGAGCCTCTCGGCGGCGATGGGAACGAAGTACACGGCAGTCACACTCCCATTCACGACTTTCTCGTTCGTTGACGATGATCACGCCATCGAATTCACGCCGGGCGGCGCCAGCCCACCCCCATCACCGGTCGCGCGCGGAGTGACGTGGCGTTGTACGCTCGATTCATATACGTGTCGGGAATCGCGGACCGACGGCCGAGGCGGCCGGGGCGGTGGCAGCCTGGCCGGACCGGTCCGCGCAGCGTTTGACGTCAATGCCACGGAGCCCAGCAAGTCTCCTGATGGCAAGCTCGAAGCCCTCGTCCGGAACTACAACGTGGCGATTCGTCCGACGGGCGCTCGCACGCTGACCTGGTTGACGACTGACGGGTCGGAAGGAAACTACTACGATCCCGAGTCGCTGACCTGGTCGCCGGACGCGTCGTGGATCGCGATTTACAAGGTGGTACCAGGCCATCGTCGGTATATCCACTACGTCGAATCGTCGCCAGAAGATCAGCTGCAGCCCCACGATTCAACAATGCAGTATGGCAAGCCCGGCGACGTGTTGGACGTCGAGCGGCCCGTCGTCGTCAGTGTGATCGACAAGAGCGTGCATGTCGTCGACAACACCTTGTTTCCGAACGCCTACGACCTCAGCCGCCTCCAGTGGCGGAAGAACAGCGCGGCGGTGACCTTTGAGTACAACCAGCGCGGACACCAGGTCTACCGCGTGATCGAGATCGCTGCGGCGACCGGCAGAGCGCGCGCGATTATCAATGAAGAAGCCAAGACGTTTTTCTGCTATTCGGGCAAGAAATTTCGTCGCGACATCGCCGATGGCAAGGAAGTCATCTGGATGTCGGAGCGCGATGGCTGGAATCATCTCTACCTGTATGACGGCGCGACCGGTACGGTCAAGAATCAGATTACGAAAGGATCGTGGCCCGTCCGATCGGTCGTGCAGGTGGATGAAGAGAAGCGACAACTCTGGTTCAGCGCCAGCGGGATGTACCCGGGCAAGGATCCATACTTTGTCCACTACTACCGGATCAACTTCGACGGCACCGGACTGACAACGTTGACGACGATCGATGCCAATCACAACGCGTCGTTTTCTCCCGATCTGAAGTATTACGTCGACACCTATTCGCGCGTCGATGCGGCGCCGATCTCCGAACTGCATCGCACGTCAGACCGAAGCTTGGTTATGGCGCTCGAGAAAGCGGACATCACCGCGCTCGTCAAGGCGGGCTGGGCTCCACCTGAGATCTTCACGGCGAAAGGACGCGACGGGCAAACAGACATCTGGGGCGTCATCTATCGGCCAACGGCCTTCGACCCGGCTCACAAGTACCCGGTGATTGAGAACATCTACGCCGGGCCGCACAGCTCGTTCGTGCCCAAGTCCTTTGCCGGCTTCAACCAGATGCAGGCGCAGGCGGAGCTGGGCTTCATCGTTGTGCAGATTGATGGAATGGGAACGAGCAACCGGTCGAAGGCGTTTCATGACGTCGCCTGGAAGAACATCAAGGATGCCGGGTTTCCCGATCGGATCCTCTGGCACAAGGCGGTCGCGGCCAAGTATCCGTACTACGACATTACGCGCGTCGGCATCTACGGGACGTCGGCCGGCGGCCAGAACTCGCTCGGCGCGCTGCTCTTCCATCCGGACTTCTACAAGGTCGCGGTTTCATTTGCGGGATGCCACGATAATCGCATGGACAAGATCTGGTGGAACGAGCAGTGGATGGGATGGCCACTCGGGCCGGAATACGCCGCGTCGTCCAATGTTGACAACGCCTACCGGCTACAGGGTCGCGTCCTGCTCGTCGTCGGCGAAATGGATCACAACGTCGATCCGTCGTCGACGATGCAAGTAGTGAATCAGCTGATCAAGCACAACAAGGATTTCGATCTGCTCGTCGTCCCCGGCATGGATCACGGCTCCGGCGGCGCGTACGGCGATCACAAACGATATGACTTCTTCGTGCGCTATCTGCTCGGCCTGAACCCGCCGTCGTGGGCGGCCGTCGAAGACGCGCTGAAGCCGCAGACAAAATCAACCGCGTCAAGTGACACCAAATAGGGCGCGACTCGACATCCCGACTCCGCCAGCGACGTGCACCTCGTTCTTGCTCCCGCGGACGGCCGCGAGCGCTTCCCGGCATGCGGAGCGGCGCCAGCCGACGAGCCTACTCGCAGCGCTGCACAAACCAATAGCGGTACAGTCATTCAAAATCCACTTCCGCCACGAGCGGCAGATGATCAGAGGCGACAGCGGCGGCAGGGTGGTGGACGATATCGCAGCGATGAATGCGCTGCGAAAAACCCGAGGGCGTAAAGAAGTAGTCAAGCCTGACGTGCGGAGCCCATGACGGGTAGGTATGGCCGACCTCGGCACCGTGCGTGAGGCGATACGCGTCGGCATAGCCGGCATCCAACACCAGACGAATCGTCTTCCACCGAATCGTTCCGCCGCTCAACCAGACCAGCGCCCGCAGGCGGCGCGGCAGCTTGCGGAAATCGAGCATGTCGCCGGGTGCCAGCGTGTTGAAGTCGCCGGCGAGCAGATGGAATCCATGCTGATGGCGCGAAATGCTGGACAGGAGATTACGCAGCTCGATGACTCGGTGCCGTTCGGTCCACGCTGAGTACAGCGCGCTGAGGTGCAGCCCGAAGATGCGCAGCTCGCCTGGTCCCGGATCGATCTCGAGAAACGCATGCCGCGATAGCCGCGGATGATGCCATTCGAAATGCCGCACTGGCCGGCGGCTCATGAAGGCCAGCGACTCTCCTGTCGACGACGCCCACTGCGGCATGCGTGTGCGTGTGGCGATCCGTTCGACCACCGCGGGAACCGTCGCCTCCTGGAACACGGTAATGTCCGGCTCGATCGCCGCGACGACGGCGGCAATCTGATCTTCCTTCCCCGATCCGCCACGGCAGATGTTGTACGTCAGGACGCGGAGCGGCACGTCACTTCGTCTCGGGCTTATCGATGAGCACGAGATACGGCTGGCCAATCAGCTCACCGCGGAAGTAAAGGACGATGTCGCGCGAGGCCTGGATATTCACCGGGCGATTGACGATGGCCATCAGCCGCTCGCGCAGCGGGATCAGTTCGGGGGCGATGTCGGGGTCGATGTCGCTCAGAGGTCGGGAGTGAATCCCAGGAACCCAGAAGCCGGTCGACTTGAACAGCCCGATAACCTCGTCGCCGCCGACGAGCGTCAGATCGAGGTCGCTCGTTCCTGGCCCCTCAGAATCAAATGGGGCACCGTCCTTCCAGCGTTCGCCCGTCACGGCGCTGCCGCGAAGGACGACTCCAGTGCCGGGCGGAATGGCGGTCCGCACGATATCGACAAACTCGTTGAATCGCCGCTCGTCTCCGCCAAACGCCAGACGAATGACGTTCTCTCGTTTCTCTTCGCTGCTGAGCTCTTCAGCCGCCGGACCGGCTTGATCGTCGGACACGCCTGTTCTATTGCAAAGCGTCTTCCGCTCCGCTGGATGAGCTGCGGCGGGTGGAATATGTAGACCCGCCGTCAGCGCCCGGTTGAAGAGCAGAACACGCGACAGAGGTGATGCGCCGCGGTCTTATCACAGGGCCGCCGCGGAAAAACACGGCCCGCTTGCAATTCTATTGGCACGCCAAGTATGGTTTTGGACATCCTGAACTAACCTGAACCCTTCGGAGGATCGTCGATGGCGCAGGCCGTGTGGCCCTTGACCCAGCGTAAGTTCGGAGAAACAACTCGTCGCGACGCGTGGTGGCTTCAGCCGCTCCTGGTTTTTCTGGCTCTTTCGACGTTCATCGTCTACGCGACCTGGGCCGCTTTCCAAGGCAATCATTTCGAGTTCGGCCCATATCTGTCGCCTTTCTACTCCCCGCTGCTCTTTGGCGACAGCCATCATGCCTGGTTCGGACCCCAACCCGGGTGGTGGCCGGCTGCGCTGCCGTTTTCAGCCGCGCTGCTTATTCTCTGGGCGCCAGGCGGGTTCCGCTTCACCTGCTATTACTATCGCGGCGCCTACTACAAGGCCTTTTGGGCCGATCCGCCGTCCTGCACCGTCGGCGAACCGCGAAAGACATATCTCGGCGAACGATCGTTTCCGCTGGTGCTCCAGAACGTGCACCGCTATTTCCTGTATCTCGGCCTGATTTTCATCTGCATCCTGACCGTCGACGCGCTGAAGTCCTACTGGTTCACCGACGGCACCGGCGCGGGGCGGTTTGGCATCGGCGTCGGCAGCCTGATCCTGACCATCAACACGGCGCTGCTTGCTGGTTATACGTTCAGCTGCCATTCGCTGCGTCACCTGGTCGGCGGCGGTCGAGACGAAATCTCGACGTCCGGGCTGCGCTGGTCCTGCTACTCGTGCGTTTCCGGCCTGAATCGAAGGCACCAACTCTTCGCGTGGCTCAGCCTCTTCTCGGTTGGTTTCGCCGACCTCTACGTACGCCTCTGCTCGATGGGCATTTGGACCGACTTCCGGCTCCTGTGACGTCATCCTTCGGACGAGCGCTGTGCACCCTGTAGAACACTTGATTAGAACCTGTCTCACACATCTGCAAGCGTCGACAACAGCGCCGCGAGCGAGCGCAGGGAAGCGAGCCACGCGACCGCTTTCGACCGGGTGAGTTTGGACCGGTGCACGGCGAGGCCAAGCTGAGCGGAGAAAGACGCGAGCGACGCGCAGCGAGCGAGCCACCGCAGCGGAGCGGGGCAACGGGGCCCCCGCGAGCGACGATGTAGGGAGTCCGAGGGGCGAAGTCCCTCGGATTGATAAAAATGGACTTCGAGAGACACGAGTACGACGTTCTGGTGATCGGCGCGGGCGGCGCCGGCCTGCGTGCGGCGATCGAAGCGTCGGCGGCCGGGGTCAAGGTCGGCCTGATCTGCAAGTCTCTGCTCGGCAAGGCGCACACCGTCATGGCCGAAGGCGGCGTCGCGGCTGCGCTCGCCAACGTTGACGACCGCGACAGCTGGAAAGTGCACTTCGCCGACACGATGCGTGGCGGCCAGTACGTCAACAACTGGCGCATGGCCGAACTTCACGCCAAGGAGTCGCCGGACCGCGTCCGTGAGCTCGAGGCCTGGGGCGCGGTGTTCGATCGCACTCCGGACGGCAGGATCCTGCAGCGCAACTTCGGCGGTCACAGATATCCGCGTCTCGCGCATGTCGGCGATCGGACTGGTCTCGAATTAATCAGGACGCTGCAGGATCAGGGGGTCCATCGCGGCATCGATGTGCACATGGAATTCACCGTCGTCAGGTTGCTGACGAGCGGGGGCCGTGCGTCCGGCGTGGTCGGATACGAGCGCGATCGAGGCCGCTTCAAGGTCTTCGGCGCGAAAGCGGTCGTCCTGGCCACGGGCGGTGTCGGCCGGGCATACAAAATCACCAGCAACAGCTGGGAAGGCACCGGCGACGGGCACGCGCTCGCCTATCAGGCGGGTGCCGAACTGATGGATATGGAGTTCATCCAGTTCCATCCCACTGGCATGATCTGGCCGCCAAGCGTGCAGGGAATCCTCGTCACCGAAGGTGTCCGCGGCGAGGGCGGCATCCTTCTGAACAACCTGGGCAAGCGGTTCATGTTCGACTCCATCCCGGAAAACTATCGCCGCCAGACGGCCGACAACGAGGACGAGGGATGGCGATACACGCAGGGCGATAAGGATGCGCGACGCCCGCCGGAACTGCTGACCCGCGATCACGTCGCGCGCTGCATCATGCGCGAAGTCAAGGCCGGACGCGGCAGCCCACGAGGCGGCGTCTTCCTCGACATCGCCTGGATCAAGAAGCGTCTGCCGGATGCCGAAGCGCACATCCGTCGAAAACTCCCAAGCATGTACCACCAGTTCAAGGAACTGGCCGACATCGACATCACGAAGGAGCCGATGGAGATCGGCCCGACGACCCACTACATCATGGGTGGCGTTCGCGTCGACAGCGATACGCAGATGTCGAGCGTACCCGGGCTGTTTGCTGCAGGTGAATGCGCGGCTGGCATCAACGGCGCCAACCGGCTCGGCGGGAACTCGCTCTCGGACCTTCTCGTGTTCGGGAAGCGCGCCGGGGAGTACGCGGCTGAATTTGCGAGCCAGAACGCTCCCGCGACGATTGACGCGGCCGACGTGCAGTCGGCGGTAGACGAGGCCGTGAAGCCGTTCGAACACGGCAACGGAACCGGCGAAAACCCGTATGCCGTGCAGACGGCGCTGCAGGAGATGATGCAGACCCTCGTCGGGATCGTCCGAACGGAATCCGAGATGCAACAGGCGCTCTCGGAGCTGACGACGCTCATGCAACGGGCCGCGAAGGCCGGCGTGACCGGCCATCGTGAATACAATCCCGGCTGGCATACCTCGATCGACTTGAAGAATCTCCTCACCGTCTCCGAGGCGATCACGCGCTCCGCGATCGAACGCAAGGAGAGCCGCGGCGGCCATTTCCGGGAGGACTTCCCCGACAAGGGCACCGAGTTCGGCAGCATCAACATCGTGACCGCGAGGGCGGCGGATGGCACGATGTCGGTCCGGCGTGTGCCGATTCCGCCGATTCCGCCGGAATTGAAGCAGATCATCGAGGATCAACAGAAATGAGCAGCGCGACGTTCAGGATCTGGCGGAGTGAAGGGGCCCAGGGCGGCGGGTTTCGCGACTACCCGGTGAACGTAGTGCCGGGCATGGTCGTGCTTGATGCGGTTCATCAGATCCAGGCGACCCACGCACCGGATCTGGCAGTGCGCTGGAACTGTAAAGCAGGAAAGTGCGGATCCTGTTCGGCCGAGATCAATGGCAGCCCCAAGCTGATGTGCATGACCCGCTTGAGCACGCTGCCGCCGGACGAGCCCGTCACCGTCGAGCCGATGCGCAGCTTCCCGCTCGTCAAGGATCTTGTTACCGATGTCTCGTGGAATTTTGAGGTCAAGAAAACGATCGCGCCGTTCAAGCCTCGTCCGGCGGATGCCCCTGACGGCACCTGGCGAATGCGGCAGGCCGACATCGATCGCGTCCAGGAATTCCGCAAGTGCATCGAATGCTTTCTCTGCCAGGACGTCTGCCATATCCTGCGCGACCACAGACTGCACGATCAGTTCATAGGTCCACGCTTCCTGACCTACGCCGCGGCGCTCGAGATGAATCCGCTCGACGCGTCAGACCGGGTCCCAGCGCTGCGGGAACAGCATGGGATAGGCTATTGCAATATCACCCGGTGCTGCACCAAAGTGTGCCCGGAACACATCACGATCACGGAGAATGCCATCATCCCGTTGAAGGAACGGGTCGTGGATCGCTTCTATGATCCGCTCACGAAACTCCTGCGAGTATTTCGCACGTGAGGTGACGCATGGACAGGTTCGCCCTGAAACCCATGTCGAAGGATGCCGTGCCCTCGGCCCTGGCCAAGGCGGAACGGTACAGGCTCCTGAACGAGCCCACCGAGGCAGAAAGCATTTGCCTCGACATTCTCGAGATCGATCCGCATAACGAGGACGCGCTGGTCATCATGCTCCTCGCGCTGACCGATCAGTTTCCGCACGATTCATCGTCCAAGACCGTGGCGCGAGCCAACGACCTCGCCGCCAGCCTCGGCACCGCCTACGATCGGGCCTACTACGCGGGCATCATCCGCGAACGCCGTGCGAAAGCCATCCTCCAGCGCGATCGATTCGGTGCGACGACGGTGGCCGTCGAGTGGTTGCGGGAGGCGATGACCTGCTATGAGCGGGCCGAAGCGGTCAGGCCGCCACACAACGATGATTCGTTGCTTCGATGGAACGCGTGCGCCCGGCTGCTGATGGAACTACCAGAGCCGGTCCCGGATCTCCACGAGCCCGAGCCGTTGCAACTCGAATGAGCGACCAGACCAAAACGACGAAGGGACACGAGCACCCCGTTCCCTTCGTCCGCTCCGTTCCCGCCGGCGCGCCATCCAGTCGATGTGGAAAAACCTCGAATGAAGAGTGACCTCCAGGTGTGGAAATTTGGCGGCGCCTCCCTGGCGGACGCGTCTGCCATCGAGCGAGCGGCGGCGTTGATCGCCGCGCACGACGGCCCTCTCGTTATCGTCGCTTCGGCGCTGGCGGGGATCACGGATCTGCTGCTCGGCGGCGCACAACACGCGGCGGCGAATGCATCGGGGCATGCGGCGGCACAGGCGTCGGCGCTGCTGCAGCGACATCGCCAGGCGGTCAAGACGCTGTTGCCGCCAGGGAAACGCCGGCGGGCGCTGCTCGGGCGGGTTGACGAAGCGGCGCGTGAGTACCGCGATCTGTGCGCGGCCGTATCGGTGCTTCGACACCTCGAGCCACGAACGCTCGACCTGCTCGTCGCCCGGGGCGAGCGGCTGTCGGCGGCGCTTCTCGCCGAAGCGGTTTCGCAGGCCGGCCGGCGCGCGGTCTACGTCGATGCCACCGACTTCGTCGCCACGGATGGCCAACACGGCGGCGCCGCGCCTGACCTCGCGCGAACGAAGCGCGCGGCCCGTCGCATCCTGCAACCGCTCCTGGCACGTCGAACGATCGCGGTGGTGCCAGGCTTCATCGGCAGATCGCCCGACGGAAGCGTCGCCACGTTGGGTCGCGGCGGTTCGGATCTGACCGCCACCTTGCTTGGCCGTTCGCTCGGTGCGCGGCAGGTCGTCTTGTGGAAGGACGTTCCCGGCATCCTGACCGCCGATCCGCGCATGGTCCCCGATGCGCGACTGCTGCCGCGACTTCACCATCGTGAGGCGGCGGAGGTGGCGCACTACGGGGCAAAGGTGCTGCATCCGCGCGCGCTGATCCCCATCGCCGGCACGCGCATCATCCTGCACGTCCGTTCGTTTCTCGATCCGTCTTCGCCAGGAACAGAGGTGTCCGCGCAACGCGCGCTGGAAGAGTATCCAGTCAAGGCGCTCGCCATCGTCCACGGGCAGGCGATCATCACCGTCGCCGGCAAGGGGATGGTCGGCGTCCATGGCATCGCCGCCCGAACGTTCGCGGCCGTCGACGCGGAGCGCCTGTCAGTGTCCACGATCTTTCAGGCGTCATCTGAAAGCTCGATCGGTTTCACCGTTCCGGAGGGTGAAGCGGCGCGCGGCGTCCGCGCCGTGCGCACGGCGTTCCGCGAAGAGCTGGCCAGCGGTGTCATCGACAACGTCAGCGCGACGCCGGGGATGGCCGTGGTGGCAGTGGTCGGTGACGGCATGGCCGGTGCGCCGGGGATCGCCGCCCGCGTGTTCTCCGCGCTCTCCGCCCGCAGCATCAACGTGGTCGCGATCGCGCAGGGGTCATCGGAACGGAATATTTCATTCGCCATCAACGCCGGCGATGCGGCTGAGGCCGCGCGGGCTGTCCATGCAGCGTTTCAGTTGTCGAAGATTGGCGGCGGCCGCCCGCTCACCGCGCCGAGAACCGACGTCGTCCTTCTGGGCTTCGGCAATGTCGGACGGGCGCTCGCCGATCACATCGCGACTGCGAACAGCGACTCGGGTGTGAAGGTCGTTGGCCTGATGGATCGATCCGGCTACATCTTCGAACCACGAGGATTGTCGAGAAGACGGCTGTCGACGCTGACGCGAGAGAAGGACGAGGGCGCCCTGATCGCGTCGCTCGGTGGCCGTCGCGCCTCGGCTCAGGAGGCGCTGGCCACCATCGCCAGCCATGCCGTGTCGCGCCCGGTCATCGTCGACGTCACCAGCGGCGAAACCGCCGATTTGCTCTACACCGCGCTCGGTCAGGGATTCGACGTCGTGCTTGCGAACAAGAAGCCGCTCACGCACTCATGGGCCGGCTACGAGCGGTTGATGTCGGCGTGCAAGCCAGGCGGCCCGAGGCTGAAATACGAAGCAACGGTCGGCGCGGGCCTGCCAATCATCGACACATATCAAAAGTTGATCGAGACCGGCGATCGTGTCTTGAAGATCGAAGGCTGCGTCAGCGGCACGCTGATGCACATCGCCTCAGCCGTGTCGGCGGGCGGCCCATTCTCGGAGGCGGTTCGCGAGGCCGTCGAGCGAGGCTACGCTGAGCCGGATCCCCGCGACGATCTGTCCGGCGCTGACGCCGGGAGAAAAGCGCTCATCCTCGCCCGCCTGCTCGGCTACCGCGGACCCGCACCCAAGCCAGACGACCTCGTGCCGCGATCGCTGAAGGGCTTGTCGTCCGCGCAGTTCATCAAGCGGCTTCCCGAGTTTGACAAGAAGTGGGCCGCCCGAACCGAAAGCGAAGCGCGTCGCGGACGCGTCCTTCGATATGTGGTGAGTGCAACCGCGAAGTCAGTCTCCGCACGGCTCGTGGCCGTGGCTGCTGACAGTCCCATTGGCGCCCTGACCGGCACGCGTAATCTCGTCGCGTTCACGACGCGTCGCTATCGGACTGAGCCGCTCGTGGTCAGCGGCCCCGGCGCGGGCGCGGCGGTCACTGCGGCGGGAATTCTGAACGACATCCTGTCGCTGGCGCCGCGGTAAGAGGGAGCGAAGTTCATAAGGAGGTAAGTAACCGAGTTCACAACGAAGGAACGAAGTAAACGAAGGCGAACGAAGAAGAATTCATATGATTGGTTCGCTTCGTTCGCCTCCGTTAGCTTCGTTTCTTCGTTGTGAACTCCGTTAGCTCCGTAACTTTCGTCGTCGTCACAACTCCAGCAACGGCGGCCCCGGCGTTGCCACGAACGCCTCTGACGACCACCGGCCCGCGAACTCCTCTGCTTGCTCGCGTTCGACGAGCGCCCAGACGCTTCCGCCAAATCCGGCGCCAAAACTTCGTGCCGCAAACGCACCAAGCGTGCGCGCCGTTCGAGGCAGTGTTGTCGTCTCCGGAATCTGATTGCCGAGCAGCGTCTCCGCATCGTGCTGCGAATCGGCCGCAAGCTGCCCGAGCCCGACGGCGTCCGCCGCTGCAAACGCCGTCACCGCCCCCGCGATCCGAGCATCTTCACGAATGAAATGTTCGAGGCGCGTCTCCAGTTCCGCAGTGGACCAACGGGGAACGCTGGCTTGGCGAACCGACGCACGCAGGCGATCGACAGCGGGTGACGATCTGACGGACTCCAGCGTGATCCCTTCTGCGATCAACGCTGAGCCGAGGGAAGACGCGATCCGTTCCGACCGGTGATTCCAGAGGTCGAGCAGGATCCGCGTGCCTTCCGACAACCGGTTATATGCTTCGCGGGCGGTGCCGGCTTTCTGAGCCGGGACGCCGCTTGGCGTCACCACGAACCTCCACGCGGTCGGAAGTGCCACGCTCTCGAGCGCCACCATCGGCACAAACGCAAACGCCGACAGCTGCCCTGGCCTCGCGGTGAGGATGGCGGCGTGATCTTCACTGCCGCCGTGGGTGCCTACCCCGCCATCTCCGGACAAGGTGCCAAACGACAACCCGTTCTCGATGCACGCGTAATACCCCGCCTCGTCTCGACTGCTGCGAATGTTGTCTCGCCACTCCACCCGGCGGCCGAGACCGCCAGCGGTAACGAGCACGGTCGCGACAGCAACCATCAGCGCGCTCGAGCTGCTCATGCCCGATGCCCTCGGAAGATCGCTCGCGAAGACCAGGTCAGCTCCCAGGGGTGCTTCTGGGAAGTTTCGCGCGAGTCTGCGCAGGACCACCGCGACATACCGTCGCCATCCTGCCGAGGACGACTGCAGAAAGCGCTCGACATCCGACGCACGCAGAACGACGTCTTGATCCCGGCGGGCATCGATGACGTGCAGGACGCCGTCGGATCTGGGACGCGCGATGACTGCGAAACCGCGCGGCACCGCACAGACGAGCGTCCGCCCGCCGGCATAGTCGGTGTGTGTCCCGAATACTTCCAGACGGCCAGGCACCCACCACGCCCGGGGCTCGTCGCGGGCCATCGCTGAATCGTTTCCGTTCGGAACCGACGACGAAGGCATGTTTGAGAAGCGCGCGAGCGTGTGCTCGAAGAGCGCCTCTTTCGCGCTGCGCTCGGACGGATCGAGGCCGCGCTCGACAAGCGACGCGGCAAGGGCCGCGCTGTTCATGGGCGAGGGACGATTCCGGCGAGCCGTTGCGCGACGTCGGTCGCGTCGGCCCGTGTCGACAGATCGAGCACAGGGCCGCGGGCGGCGAACGTCCTGAACCGAACCCCCTGCCGCACGGCAACGCCGACGGCCTCGGGTAGTTCGAACTCTCCCCGATCTGAGAGAGGAACTTCGCGACAGGCCTGAAAGATTCGCTGATCGAAGCGCCAGCAATTCATGCTGATGTCGCTCGCCGTGATCCTTCCGCCTTGAGGCGGAAGCTTCTGAGGAAGCTCCTTATTGGGCTTCTCCACTATCCTCGTCAGATAACCCTGCTCGTCAATATCGACAAACGCAAACGATCGAATGCGCTGTGCCGGAATATTGCTCGACGCGAGCAAATCCTCGCGCTCAAAAACCGGCAGCGACGGCTCGGACATGGCCGCGAGCTGCGTCAAGACAGGGACGGGATACAGATTGTCGCCGTTCATCGCCAGGAATGCCTCGCCACTCACCCACGGTTCGGCAACCCGCACCGCGTCGGCCGTCCCAAGCGGGCTCTTCTGGATGACGTAGTCGAGCCGGATGCGCTCAGGCGGCGACGCTGAGTAGTAGTCTCGGAGCGCCTGATGGTCGGGAGACACAACGAGCGCGACGTGTCGAATCCCGGCATCGGCAAGCGAACCGAGAATGTAGTCGAGAAATGGCCGGCCATTGAGCGGGATCATGGCCTTGAGGCCAGCGTCGGCAGCACGTTGCTGCTCGGGCGTGAGCCGCGTCGCCGGATCGGATGCACGCATCCGCGTTCCAAGCCCCCGTGCCAGAACGATGGCGCGTGCCGTGATCATGCGCTGAGAGACCGCAATCGAGATATCTTACGTTAGGTCCGGCCGATTTCAGTGCCTGCCCCCAACTTGCCGGACCGGTCATTCGTCTAAGAGCGGGACACGCGGTTTTCAGCAGGAGCGGCTCATGGTGACGTGGCTCGACGCGTTCGCTCGCGACATTCAATACGGCGTTCGCAGCATGCTGAAGAGCCCGGGATTCAGCCTGCTTGCGATCCTGTCGCTCGCCACCGGCATCATGGCGACAACCGCCATCTACAGTGTGCTCCACGCGGTCGTCATCGACCCGTTTCCGTACAAGGACATCGAACGCCTGACGAGCGTCAGGGTCTTCAATCCGGCGGGCCGCGGCGGCCGCCTCAATTACTCCGTCGATCAGCTGTTGGAAATCGCTGATCGAAACACCGTCTTCGAAGGTGTGATCGCGTCCACGATCAGCGATGTGCTGTGGACGGGCGACGGCGAACCGCAGCGGCTGCGCGGGAACCACGGCACCTTCAATACCTTCGACGTGATGGGGGTTCCGCCGCTTCTCGGCCGGACGCCGACATCCGACGATGCGCGGGCCGGCGCCGAACCTGTGGTCGTGCTCGGCTATCGGTTCTGGCAGCGGCAGTTCGGCGGCGATCGTGGCATCCTGGGCCGTCAACTTCGGCTGAACGACACGGTGCGAACCGTGATCGGCGTGATGCCGAAGCGGTTCATGTGGCGCGGCGCCGACGTGTACCTGCCGCTCAGGTTTGAACGCGGCAAGGTGCTCGAAGGCGTCCGGTCTGTTCATCTCCTGGCGCGTCTGAAGCCAGGCGTCACTGATGCGCAGGCCGAGGCCGACCTGCAGCCGATCATCGCGGATCTGAAGAAGCAATACCCCACCGACTTTCCCGATACCTGGCGCGTGAGCCTGCTGCGATTCACCGAGACGTTTCCGAGCGGCATCACCCGCGACATCTGGGTGCTGTTCGGCGCCGTGGCCCTGCTGCTGTTGATCGCGTGCGCGAACGTGTCGAATCTGCTGCTGTCGAAGGCGGCTGCTCGACAGAAGGAAATGAGCGTCCGGGTGGCGCTCGGCGCCAGCCGCGGCCGGCTGATCCGTCAGTTGCTGACCGAGAGTCTGCTGCTTGCGCTCATGGCCGGCGCGCTTGGCTCGGTGCTGGCCTACGCCGGCCTGCCTGCCATCCTTGCGATCGTTCCACCTGGAATGATCCCGGACGAGTCGGAAATCGCGCTGAATCAGTCGGTTCTCTTTTTTACGCTGGGTGTTTGCGCGCTCACCAGCGTCTTGTGCGGCCTTGCACCCGCGCTGCACAGTTCGCGACGCGACCTGGCCTCGTCCATCCGGGAAGTGAGCCGTTCGCTCTCGGCTGGTTCCGGACAGGCCCTGCTCCGCAAGTCGCTGGTGGTCGCAGAGGTCGCGCTGTCGTTGATGCTGCTCGCCGGATCGAGCCTCCTCATCCGAACGTTCATCGCCATGCGGGGTGTCGATCTCGGATATCAGCCGGATCGGTTCCTGACCATGCGGATCCCGCTTGCGCCGCAGCGATACCCTGATAGAGAGAAACGCGTCGCGTTCTACCAGGATCTGCTGTCGAGGGTTGCGACGGTGCCGGGTGTTGCCGGGTCGGCGCTCAATACCGGCCTCCACCCGCTGGGCAACATGTGGACGACCGCTGACGTCGCCGGCACGCCGGCCAATACTGAACCGGTCGTCGTCCATCAGGTCAACGCTGGATATCCGTCCACGTTCGGCATCCAGCTCGCGGCGGGACGACTGTTGACCGACATCGACGTGTTCGATCGGCGTCCCGTCGCGCTGGTGAACGAACGCTTTGTACGGTCCCGTTTCAACGAACGACCGCCGCTCGGGCAAATCGTCCACTTGCCTCAAGCTAAGGAGCGACCGTTCAATCTGGCAAGCGACGCGTTCGAGGTCGTCGGCGTCGTTCACGACGTTGCGAACAACGGGCTTGCGAACGCGGTCATGCCCGAGATCTATCTGCCGTATTCGCTGACCGGCCTGTCGAACATTCTTATCGTCCGGACGACGCTGGAGCCGTCTTCGCTCATCAAAGCGGTGTCGTCACAGGTCTATGCCATCGACAGCAGTCAACCGGTCGCGAATGTGAAAACGCTCGACCGGGTGCTGGCAGAGGATGAGTTCTCGACGCCACGTTTCAACCTGATCCTGTTGTCGGTCTTCGCAGCGGTCGGGCTGGTGCTGGCGGTGGTCGGCGTCTACGGCGTCATGGCCGCCGCCGTCGCGCAGCAGCGACAGGAGATTGGTGTCCGCATGGCGCTCGGCGCATCTTCGGGTTCGATCGCCGGTATGATTCTCACCAGAGGTTGCCGGTTGCTTCTTGCCGGAATGGCCATTGGGCTTGTCGCCAGCATCATCGGCGCGAGGCTGCTGGCGCGTCAGGTGTGGAATGTGTCGCCGTTTGATCCGCTCGCCTTCGCCGTCGTCTCTTTCGTCCTGCTCGCGGCTGGACTTCAAGCCTGCGTCTGGCCGGCGTTGCGGGCGGGACGAACGGATCCGATTATCGCGTTGCGCGAGGAGTGATTCTTCGACGGAGTCCGTGGCCTGGGATCCGTGATCCGGCTAGTGGCTCCTGGCTGTTGGCTTCTGGCTGCTGGGTCTGATGACGAAGCCGGGGACAGAGCGTTTTCAAACCGGATAGCGATTGGCCGCGGACGGGCGCCCAGTCGGGCGCGCAGGACGTCTCTCGTGACTGTGCTTTTCGGCCGAGCACCCGGTGGGGCTGGCCGCGGACAGGACCCGAGCCTGAAACCGGTTTGAAAACACTTTTAATACGCAATCGTAAAGAGGGCCACGCCCTGGCGAGGCAGCGAGAGGTTTAGCACAATCGGTCCGTCTGAAATTCGCTGACGCAAGGCTGACCCGATCGTCTGCAGCTGGCCCGCCTTTTCGAGGGTTGCCCGTTGCGCCGCGGTAGGCGATTGCGGCGAGCCCATCGTCTTCCAGGCTTCGTACGCGTTGCTATGACTGTCGTCCACCCGGTACTGCGTAACGGTCGGATTCCCCGCAGGCAGCCCTTCGATGCTGATCGCGATCTCAGCTGGCGCGGCCGGCAGGTCGTCGTCGTGGTAATTCCAGACGAGCACTTCCATCCCCTTCTCGCTGCGCGAAGCGAGCGCGTAGACGTCACTGCGTCCGCGGACGCCGTCGTCACGGATTGACTCCACGCCGGCGGCGCTCGTGCTCGTTACTGCGACGCGGTCCCCACGCATCTTCCCGAGCATGCGAAACACGTTGAGGACCGGCTTGTCGATGCCGTTCGTTGCCAGATCGCGGAATCCGGCAAAGTACGGCTGATTCTCGAACTCGAACGCCCATGTCACGGATCCGAGCAGATTGACCTTGTGAAGATCGACGAGCTCGAACGTGCGCGCGATCTGCGCCGCCGTATAGCTCGAATACATCGTCCCGTTGCGATAGGCATTCTCGGGATTGGTGCGCATCGAACAGGCGGCGCAGCCTTCAGGATCGGACTCGCCGATGACGATGGGCGTGTTTCGCAGTTCGGGATAGGACGAGACGATCTGAAATCCGTTGGAGATGGCCCTGAGCTGGTTGCTGATACCCATCCTCACGTGGCCCTCGAACACACGGGGCGCTCCTTTGGCATGGAAGGTCACAAAATCGATCGGAGCTCCGGTCTTGCCGGTGGCGTTGTTCATCCCTCGGACGCAATGCTCGAGAAAGTCTTTCAGGATCTGTTGCGTTCGTGCACCGTTAGGACCGGTGACTTCGGGACCGCCGATCCTGGCCTCCGGAATCGCACGCTTGAGACCATCAGCGGCATAGTCGTAGAGCTTCTGAAATTCTTCCGGAGTGCCCTGCCAGTATCCGATGTCGGGTTCGTTCCACACTTCCCAGTACCAGGTCTTCACTTCGTTCGCGCCGTATCGCTGGACCGTATGACGAGCCCATTGGTAAACCAACTCCGCCCACTTCGTATAGTCGGTCGGCGGATAGGCCCATCCGGTGAAGAGCGGCCGGCCCTGGACGCCAGCCGCCCAGTTGTGCTGATACGGATCGGGCTTCGTCGAGAGCGCCTTCGGCATGAAGCCAATCTGGACCAGCGGCTTCATCTTGCGTTCGATGTAGGTATCGAAAATGCGATCGATGATCCGCCAGTCGTAGACTGGGCGGCCGTTTGCGTCCTCCGTGTAAGCATTCGTCGATCCCCACTTCAACGCGGGTGTGCCGTCGCCGGTCGAGAGCAGGTTGTGCACCCTGACGTACACCGGCACCGGACTCAGCGCCGCTAACTCGGACAGCAGCTTCCGGCCGTCGGTCATGTAGGTGTAGTTCGGCTCGTCGTGACCGTAAAACGCCCACATCGTCGTCATCGGTCCGCGGCGAGCCGAGGCGTTGATTTGAATGGATACCTTGGAGTCGGCGTTGTTCTGGGCGACACTCGGCCAGGTCACGCTCGCAGCGAGGAGCGCGGCCGCCATCATCGTCGCGAAACGGGTTGCCGGTTGCTTCACGCCCGTGACCTACTTCCGGACACCGAAGGTAAACACGGTTTTCGACGAATACGTCTGACCGGGCTGAAGAATCGTCGATGGAAACGTCGGATGGTTCGGAGAGTCCGGATAATGCTGCGTTTCGAGGCACAGCCCGGATCGATGCTTGTAAACCCGGCCGCCTTTCCCTGTGATCGTCCCGTCCAGGAAGTTGCCGGAATAAAACTGCAGACCCGGTTCCGTCGTCGCGACATCGAGTGTTCGTCCACTCTTTGGATCGACGAGGCGAGCGGCCGGCTGAAGACCACTGCCGGAGCGATCCAATACCCAGTTGTGATCGTACCCGCCTCCGTTCTTCAATTGGACGTTGTCGGCGTCTATACGCGCGCCGATCGGTGTCGCTTTCTGAAAATCGAACGGCGTCCCTGGTACGGGGGCGAGTTCGCCGGTGGGGATGAGGGTGGAGTCAACCGGTGTATATCGACTGGCATGAATCGTCAGCTCGTGACCAAGGATATCGCCGCCATCCGCAGCAAGATTGAAGTAACTGTGTTGTGTCAGGTTGACCGGCGTCGCTTTGTCGGTCGTCGCACGATAATCAATCGCCAGTTCGTTCTTGTCGGTCAGCGTATAACGTACGCTCGCCTGCAGCGTCCCGGGGTAGCCCTCTTCGCCATCAGGGCTGGTTCGGCTGAGGGTGACGCTAAGGCCCTCTGCGGTATCGCCCGGGACCGCGCTCCAGAGCATCTTGTCGAAACCGTTCACGCCACCGTGGAGGTGATTCGGTCCATTGTTGGCTGCGAGCTTATACGTCGTACCGTTCAACGTGAAGTGGGCGTTGGCAATCCGGTTCCCGTAACGCCCGACGATCGCACCGAAGTACGGCGGATCCTTGAGGTACCCGTCGATCGCGTCGAAGCCGAGAACAATGTCCTCGAACTGGCCGAAGCGATCCGGAACCTTCAGGCTGGTGATGATGCCGCCATAGGTCATGACGCGCATCTCCAGACCATTCGCATTCCTCAGCGTGTACTCCTCTACCGGACGGCCATCACGTGTTTTGCCGAACGGCTCGCGGTTGACGCCGCGCGTCCCCTTCTCGCTCGCGCCGCGCTGTTGCTCATCGTGTGCACTCATGCCGATCTGCACCATCAACGCCACAATCAGAATACCTACACGCATCCGGGTTACCTAATCAGCCATGAGCCGATAGCTTACGTAATGTCTGGATTAACTCACCGCGAACCGCGAACCGCGAAAGACTCTCACTTCTCAATCACGTCAACGAGCCCGGCATCGGCGTACTGCCCTCCGCGAACCTGCTTCACGTGCATGGCGAGGGTGTTGGACCGATCGCTTCGCAACAGTGCTCTGGCTGCCGCATCCAGCCGCACAAAGGAGTAGCCGCTCACGGCGCCCGTTAGCGTCGCGATCTTCTGGCCGTTCAGATACACCTCCGCATCATCGTCATGAAACACACGAAGGTGCGGGTTGGCGAGAGCTGCCGACGGCAGATTGAACTCGCGGCGCAACCAGATGTCGGCAGTCTGCCACGGTGTCCCGACAGTGGCGTGCGCGGTACCGGGGCGGCCAAACCCGCCATTCCCCTGGGTCCACGTGCTGTCGTCGAAGACCTCGCCGAACCACCCGTCAGGCGGCGTGAACGTCGTGTAGCGCCACGCCTGCGGAGACCGTTCCGACGTGGGAGCCAGCTCGCGCACCGCTGGCGGAGAGGCCAGCTTCGCCGATAGCTCCTTCGTATCGGGCGGCAGCTTCACGACGGCGCGGTCGTAGGTCAGCATGCCGTTGACCTCGATTTCAACATCGGTCGTTTGCGTGTAAATAGCGGCCGAGAGCCCCTCCCCGACAAGTATTCGCAGCTGGTACAGCAGGTCGCGATACGCCTGACCAAGATCCTCGGTGGATTTGTAGCTGCGATAGCCCCAGTTGCCCTTCTCGATCCACGTGTGGCCTTCGAGCGGAAGACCGAGTCCGCCGAACTCGCCGAGCACCGCGGCGCGTTTGTCCTCGAGCGGCGGTCGGATCGGCGATGGATACGAATGCACATCGGACACGTCGCCGACGCCCTTGTCGTTCCATCCGCTCGCGTTGTTCACCAGCCTGCTCGGATCCCGCTGCTTCAACCATTGGACATACTGCTCGGTCTCGTGCTGTCCCCATCCTTCATTGAACGGAACCCACATCACAATCGACGGATGGATCCGCAGCGCGTCGACGACGTGTTCGAGCTCCGCGGCGAACATGTCGCGGTTCTGCGGTGTCGTATCGCCGCCGCTCGGCATGTCCTGCCAGACGAGCACGCCAAGTCGATCGGCATGGTAGTACCAGCGTGCTGGTTCAACCTTCACATGCTTGCGAATCAGGTTGAACCCAAGCCGTTTGGTCGCTTCGATGTCGGAGGCAAGCGCCTCGTCGGTTGGCGCGGTGTAGAGACCGTCCGGCCACCATCCCTGATCGAGCAGTCCGTACTCGAACAGCGGCTTCCCGTTCAGGAATAGGCGATTCACCCCGGCGGAGTCGCGCTGGACCGCGATCGAGCGAATGCCGGCGTAGCTCTGAACCTCGTCGCGCCCGAGCTTCACGCGTAGGTCGTAGAGGAAAGGCTGATCGGGTGACCAGAGTTTTGGTTGCGGCACGCGCACCACAATCGGTTGATCGGCCGGGCCGGTTCCGTTTCCGACCGGTCGCCCGCCATCGCTGACAGCCACCTGGGCATTGCCGGATGCACCGCTGTTCGACCTCACAGTCACCGTGATCGTCCCAGTCGATGCGTCCGTTCCGATTTCCAGATTCGTGATGTATGCGTCTGGCACCGTCTCGAGCCAGACCGTCTGCCAGATGCCGGTGACCGCGGTGTACCAGATGCTCTTGGGCTCGAGCACTTGCTTCCCTCTCGGCTGTGGTCCTCTGTCTGTCGGATCCCAGACGCTGACCACCAGCTCCTGATCGCCCGTGCCCTTCAACGCCGACGTGATATCGAACGAGAAGGGATCGTATCCGCCGCTGTGCGTTCCGACCTCTCTCTCGTTGACGAAGACGCGAGCTTCCCAGTCGATCGCGCCAAAGTGCAACAACACGCGAGAGCCTCGCGCGGTCGCACCTGGGCGGAAAGTGCGACGGTACCAGAGCCGTTGCTGGTCGGTGACTGGTGCGGCGACGCCACTCAGTTGAGATTGAACGGCAAAGGGAACGAGGATCTTGCCGGAAAACGTCGCCGGTTTCGGCGCCGCTGCATCAAGAATGGCGTAATCCCACTGGCCATTCAGATTCTGCCATCCTGGACGCGTCAGTTCTGGGCGCGGATATTCAGGTAATACCCGAGTCGGCGTCACCTCCGCCGCCCACTTCGTTCGGAGCTTGGTCGGCGGCGCCTGAGCCACGGCCGAAGCGGCGACGCTGAAAACAAGCAACGTGGCCGTCGCCACAGGCGAGTGAGGCAGGTGAAACCTCTTCATGACGGCGTATCTTACGCCAGCACTCAGGAATTGGTGAATTGGTGCATTGGTGGGTTGATGCTGTCTCTTATACACTTCTCCGAGCCCACGAGTCCGGTCGGCATATCTCGTATGC
>JBKPNQ010000216.1:0-14292 GCA_046732715.1 Acidobacteriota bacterium
CACGACCCACGGTGCAAGGCATCCGCAACGGCCGCGACGAGGTGCTCGAAGCGGCGATTCGTCGCATCCTTGGGCCCGGCGCGTCCGCCGCAGAGATCGAGCGGTTGGCGAAACAATAAGTCAGTTCAGAAGTACGGTGACCGCTGGTTGCGCTGTGGCACCGCATGACGCAGGTGAACGAACAGCCGATTGCTGCCCGTTCACCTGCGGCGAACTCCGAACTGCATCAGGACGCCGACTGTTGACCCGCTGTGGCCGTTATCGCTTGGCGGCAACGACGGTCACCTGCTCCATTTGCGCCGATGCTCGGTCGCCTCGTCCCTCGGCGGCCTTACGCTCCGCCTTGGTCTCGGGCAAATCAAGACGCGCCGTATCTTCCCAACGGATCTCCCGCAGGAAGTACTGATCGGCGTAGCGATGGAACACCAGCGACGGCTCTGCGTCGGTACGCGGCAAGCGCGTCTCGTCGACGCGCACGAGCGCACCGGTTCGATCGCCGCGCAAGAAGAGCATCTCGCGATGCCCGTTCATTCGCGACAGGCGATACGTGTCGCGCGGCAGGTTCGCATTGCCCACGGAGAACGCAAACGGCACGCGCGCGACCAGATGGACGTCCGTCTGCGCCACGGCAGGCGCGACGGTGGCAAGCGCGGCAACCGCGGCGAAGGCTGTGACGAGTCGGCTGTACTTCTTCATATGAACTCCTTTAAGAGTTCATACGGACCGAGTGTGGCGAAAGTTGTCGACAATGGTGAAACAGATGTGACAAATGGCGGAATCGACCACGATTGGTACCAATGGAGTGATTCTTCGCCGTGCCCCCTCAGTTTGCAGCTTTCCCACTTGACACTGAAGCGCGCACTTACGCTCCATGACGCCGACACATTACAGCAGCGACACGGCACGCCTCGCGAGGGACGTCACCCGGTCCCCGAAGTTCGCGAAGCGCTGATCGTCGGTCTGGTGCTTCACGAAGCGGTAGTAGATCTGCTGGATAACGACCGCGACTTTGAAGAGCGCAAACACTTCGTAGAACTTCAGCCGCGACAAATCACGACCGGTGCGAGCGGCGTAGCGATCGATCAGTTCGCTTCGGGCCAGCCATCCGGGCAGAGTGGTGACCGTCGTGAGCGAATCGCGTTGGTCCGACGGAGCGTTCGGCAGCCAGTACGCCAACAAGATGCCGAGATCGACGAGCGGATCGCCGAGAGCCGCCATCTCCCAGTCGAATACCGCGACGACGGTCGACGGATCCGCTGCGTCGAGCATGAGGTTGTCCAACTTGAAATCCCCATGGACGACCGTCGGCTGTGCGGGGTTGGGCGGCAGCGACTCGACCAGCCACCGCGCCAGGTATTCCATCTCGGGCAGCTCGCACGTCTTCGCGCCGGTCCACCGATCGCTCCACCCGCGCACCTGCCGTTCGACGAACCCCTGGGGCTTGCCGAGGTGCACGAGGCCGGCGGCTGCAATGTCGATGACGTGCAGATCGGCCAGCGCGTCGATGAGCGCGAAGCTGACGTCGCGTCGGACATCGGGCCGGTCACGGATGCCGCTCGGCTCTTCATGGCGCACGACGATGCCGTGCCGTCGCTCCATCACGTAAAAAATCGAACCGACGATCGCTGGATCCTCACATAGCGCGTGGACGCGAGGCGCCAGTGGATAGACGGGATGAATGGCCGACAGCCACCGATACTCGCGGGCCATGTCGTGAGCCGTCGGTGGAACTGGACCGAATGGTGGACGCCTGACGACGAGCTCAATCGGACCAAATCGGACCTGATACGTCAGGTTCGAATGTCCACCGGGAAACTGCACGACCTGCATCGGCTCGCGAGCGTCGAGCCGCACGCTGTCCGACGTGCGCAGCTGTTCTCGCAGCCACGACTCCAATCGAGGCCAATCGAGCGCTTCGCCCTGACGCACTGGTGTAGTGTCGCCATCCATGACGTCGCGGCCAATTATTACTCCGAGGGGGCTTCGCCCCTCGGACTCACTTACACGCTCGTTCCCACCTTCGCCAAGGCTACGGCGGGCAAGCGCGAGATGTTCTTCAATCGGCCGCTCCGCCTTGGGCGCCGTAGCGCGGAGCGCGGAGGCGACTCGCGTGGGCTGGTTCGCGCGCTCGTTCGCCACTGTCGTACGGGTTTGAAACCACTTGTCGTGACGGACGACGGTACGACCGGATCTGCGCTTATCGGCTGAAGTTGAAGGACACGCCGCTGGTGAGATTCAGCGTGCCAGCATTGATCTCGCGGTGGGAGATCGTGTGACCGACCGTCCCGAACACCGCCAACTTGGGATTCAGCGCCACCGTCAGGCCACCGGTGATGTCCGTCTGGCCGCGCGGCAACGCAAGCGCCGCCGTCAGTTCATCCGCTTTCGTCGAATACGTTTGGCTGAGGCTGGCCATCAACCACGCGCGTTCTGATAACGCGGCTTCGACAGCACCGCTCGCGAAGAGAGCGCCGCGCGAGAAGTAGCCTCCGCTGCCGAAGGCACGCCAGCCTTGGCGACGGCACTCGACATTCGCCGGCAACGCCCAATTGAAGCGACTGCCTCCGGTCAGAGGTGCTGTGTCGAGCACTTCCAGCATCGGCGTGACGGCGAAACCGACGGGATGAGACGACGGATCACGCAGCTGTACCTTCGACGTCATGTAGATGTTGCCGATGCCCCGGGTCATCGGACCGCCAGGCGCCCCGGCGTAGTAATACGGGAAGCTCATCCCGACCTGAACCTTCTGGTGGATCGCTACGCCGCTATCCACCATCGGGAAATCGAATTCCCGGAATTCCGGTCCACGCCAAAACGCGAACCCGAGGGTGACGAACCCGCTTCCCTCCGACATCACGGACGCGTCGTCCAGCCACGTTCCGAAGTTGCGCACGTCCACACCGTAGCTTGGTCCTTCACTCGTCGTGACCGAAGCCGACGAAGACGGCGAACCCGAGGGTGTAGACGATGGCGCGGTCACGCGTGAGCCATTGTGACTGTGGCCGAAGGCGCTGTTGCCCTGCGCCGCGGCACGTGCTGGCAAGGCCAGCACGACCGCCGCGACAAAACAGGCGAGCCTTGAACGATGATGTCGCCGCATCGGACTTGCCTACTGCTTCCCGCTCGTCTTCTTCGCCTTCGTCGTCGTCGTTGGCGTCGGAAACGGCTGCGGGGTTGCTGTCGTCGTCGACGAATTGATCATCGTGTCCGCTTGGGTCTCGGCGCGATGCACTTCTGTTTCGACGTCTACCGTTTTCTTCTCTGTCTGGATTGCCTGACCGAGACTCATCCCGTCGTCCACCATGCGGGTTTTCAGCTGGGTGAAATCCAGCCCGAGGTTGTTCGACACGTTCACCGCCGCAACGAACTGTCCGAGATTCTTGAATCCCTTCGCCGCGTCCATGAGATCCGTGTTCGCCGGCAGGCGCGTGCGCAACTTGTCGGCGAGATTCGTGTTCTTCTGCAGCTTCTGCTGGACCGGAGTGAGCGTCACCGTCGATCCCGTTCCCGTCGTCGTCGTCGGTGATGTGCCGGTCGCGGTGCCACCCGATTTCGTGGTCGTGGACGTTCCGCCGGTCGAGTGCGGATTGCCGCCTCCAGAGGCGTGCGTGTTGCCAGAGCCGTGCGTTGTCGTACTGGTGGTCGGCTTCGTCGCCGGCCCATGCGAACCACTCTGCCCGTGCGTAGTCGTCCCGCTGTTTCCGTGCGTTGTCGCCCCGCTGCTTCCATGCGTCGTCGCGCCACTGCTTCCATGCGTCGTCGATTGACCATGCACAGTCGGACTCGTGGCTGGGCCGTGTCCGCGCTGTGCGTATGCGGGGCCGCTGACGACCAACGCGGTGGATGCCGTAAGCGCGAAAATGAAGCGATGCATATGTCCTCCGGGAGATGACGATTGCCGGCTGCCGGGGTTGAGCGCAAGGGCCATACCATCAGCGCCGCCGGCGACTACACACCGTAAAACATTGGTTGATAAATGGGTTAACGGATGAGGTGGGGCCAGCGGCCAGAAATCAGACACCTTCCCCCGTGGTTTGGGCGAACAGATCTGGTAGGGATTACACGACTACCGCTGTGCGCCTTCATGCGGAGACGAACTTGCAGATGTCATCGTCGGATAGTAGCGAACGATCCACTCGGCCGCGACGCACGGTTTGTCGCTGCCTTCGCGCTCGATGATGACGTCCCACGTCACTTGAATGCTCTCTCCGAAATCGTCAACCTTCCCGACGGTGAACCTCGCACGAATGCGCGAGCCTGCAGGAACTGGCGACACGAACCGTACGCGGTTGAGGCCATAGTTGAGGGTCATGCGTGAACTGCCGATCGACACGGCGTTTCGCATCAAAGGGCTGATCAACGACAGCGTCAAAAACCCGTGCGCGATAGTTGTGCCGAATGGCGTTTCGCCCCGGGCGCGCTCGGCATCCACATGTATCCACTGATGGTCATCGGTCGCATCCGCGAAGGCGTTGATCCGATCCTGGTTGACGGCGATCCACTCGCTGGTCGCGATCTCTCGCCCGACAAACTCGCCGAGGGTAACGACATCGATGACGGTCACGGCGTGTCGCCGTGGAAACTGCGGCCTTCGCGCACCAGTCTCTCCAGCAAGGGCGATGGCTGCCAGTAGTCGCCAAATTGCTGGCGGTACTCGTTCACACGCGCCAGCACGGTCGACAGTCCAACCGTGTCGGCGTAGAACATCGGGCCGCCGCGATGCCGGGGAAAGCCGAACCCATGCACATAGACGACGTCAATGTCGCTGGCGCGAATCGCATATCCATCCGCGAGCACCTGGGCGCCTTCATTCGCCAAAGCCGTCATGATGCGGGCGATGATCTGTTCGTCAGAGACGACGCGCCGAGTGACGCCGCGCTTTGCCGCTTCGTCCGCGGCAATCTCCTCGACGACCGGATCCGGAATGCGCGTCCGGCTGCCGGGCTCGTACCGGTACCATCCGGCTCCCGTTTTCTGCCCGTAGCGGCCCATTTCGTAGAGACGATCGGGCACAGCGGATTGCGGGCCCTCGGCGCGTGTCTTCCCTGCCGATTTCAAGTACTGACGAATGCGCCACCCGACGTCGATGCCGGCGATGTCCTGCATGCCAAACGGCCCGACCGGATATCCGAAGTCCGTGAGCGCCTTGTCGATCTGCGACACGCTGGCTCCTTCTTCGAGCAGCATGTACGCTTCGCGCATGTAGTACGCGAGCATCCGGTTGGCGACGAACCCGAAACAGTTGCCGACGACGACGCCGATCTTGTTCAAGTGCTTCGCCAGCTTCAACGACGTCGCGATCACCTCCTTGCTGGTCGCGCGACCGCGGACGATTTCGAGCAGCTTCATGACGTTGGCGGGACTGAAGAAGTGATGGCCGACCACCTGCTCCGGCCGGCCGCTCACCGCGGCGAACTCATCGATGTCGAGCGTCGACGTGTTCGACGCCAGAATCGCGTCAAGACGAGCCACCCTCGCGATTTCCGCGAAAACACCTTTCTTCAAGTCGAGGTTCTCGAATACGGCCTCGACGATGATGTCGGCGTCGCCAAATTCGTCGTAGTTTGTCGTCGGGGTAATGAGAGCCAGAGTCTGCGACAGCGCCTCCGGCGTGATCTTTCCCTTCGACAGCGTCGACTCGTAGTTCTTCCGAATGACGGACATGCCGCGATCGAGTGATGCCTGATCGACGTCTTTGAGCAGAACCGGAATCCCGGCATTGGCGTACGCCATGGCGATACCACCGCCCATGGTGCCGGCTCCGACGACGGCGGCTCGTGTGATCGCGCGCGTGGGTGTGTCCTTCGGCACGTCCGGAATCTTCGCGACCTCGCGCTCGGCAAAGAACAGATGACGCATCGCGTGCGATTCCGTCGAGAGAACGCAATCAGCAAACAATTCCATTTCGCGCTGCGATCCAGCATCGAAGCTCAACGTGATGCACGCTTCGATCGCATCAACGGCTGCGAACGGGGCGCGGGCGCCGCGCGAGGTCTTGGCGAGCGTCGTGCGAATCGCGTGGCAGGCGGCGAGACCAGCCTCGCGATCGCCGATTTTGTCCTGCAGGTCTCGAGTACGGCGTCTCTCGTTCGCCGCGGCGCGCGCCTTAGCAAAAATGATGGCGCCGTCCAGCAGATCGGCATCGAGGATAGCGTCGAGAATGCCCTGCTGCTTCGCTCGCGCGGCGGTTATCATCCTGCCGTCGGTGCACAGCTCGAGCGCGAACGCCGCCCCGCACAGTCGCGGCAGCCGTTGAGTACCGCCGGCGCCCGGGATGATGCCGAGCTGAACTTCCGGCTGACCGACCCTGGCGGCCGCGACGGCCACCCGGTAATGACAGGCCATCGCGAACTCGAGACCGCCGCCCAGGGCATGACCGTGGATTGCAGCGACGAGGGGTTTGTCGACGTCCTCCAATCGCTTCAGGCGCGCGTGTATCGCCGCCGAGCGCTCGATGGACTGCTCGCGGGTCTTCAATTCCTTGAAGATGTTGATATCGGCGCCGGCGATGAACGTCGTCCCGCCGCCCTTCAGGACGATGGCGTCGGCAGCCGCGTCTTGGGCAGCACGCTCCACCGCTGTGCTGATGCCTTCGGGCACGCCGGCGCCCAAAGCGTTGACAGGCGGATTATCGATGGTGACAACGGCAACCCGATCGCGGATCTCGTAACCAACCAGGTCTGGCATGCGGCGCTAAGGTATCATGCCGGGACAGCGTGGATTTCGAGCATTCACCGAAGGTGAAAGACCTGCAGGCGCGGTTGACCGCCTTCATGGCGGCGCACGTCTACCCCAACGAAAGGCGTTTTCTCGACGAGATCGGTCAAGGCGATCGCTGGCAGCCAGCTCCCGTCGTCGAGGAACTCAAGGTCAAGGCGCGCGCCGAAGGACTGTGGAACCTGTTCCTGCCGGAGAGCGAGTACGGAGCCGGGCTGACGAATAGCGAATACGCCCCGCTCTGCGAAATCATGGGACGATCGACGCCGTTCGCTCCCGAAATCTTCAACTGCTCCGCACCTGACACCGGAAACATGGAAGTGCTCGTGCGTTATGGAACGCCTGAACAAAAGCGCCAATGGCTGGCGCCGCTGCTCGCCGGTGAAATCCGATCCTGCTTTGCCATGACGGAGCCGGACGTCGCCTCGTCGGACGCCACCAACATTCAGTCGACGATTGCGCGTGACGGCGATGACTACGTCATCAACGGGCGAAAGTGGTGGATCTCCGGAGCTGGAGATCCTCGGTGCCGGATCGCAATCTTCATGGGGCGCACCAACGCCGACGCGCAAAAGCACAAACAGCAGTCGATGATCCTGGTGCCGATCGACACGCCGGGCGTGCACGTCAAGCGCATGCTGCCGATCTTCGGCTTCGACGATGCACCGCACGGGCACGCCGAAATTGCATTCGCCAATGTGAGGGTCCCGGCACGGAACATCTTGCTCGGTGAGGGTCGAGGCTTCGAGATCGCCCAGGGACGGCTCGGCCCCGGCCGCATTCATCACTGCATGCGCCTCATCGGTGTCGCCGAGCGCGCTGTGGAATTGATGTGCGCACGCGTCAAGAGTCGTGTGGCCTTCGGCAAGCCGCTCGCTGAACAGGGCACCATTCGGGCGCACCTTGCCGAATCCCGCATGGAAATCGATCAAGCGCGCCTGCTCACGTTACGCGCCGCGTGGCTAATGGACACGGTTGGCAACAAGGCGGCGCGGTCGGAAATCGCCCAGATCAAGGTCGTCGCACCGAGAATGGCCCTACGCGTACTCGATCGGGCCATCCAGGCCCACGGCGGCGCCGGCGTGTCGGAAGATTTTCCGTTGGCCAGGGCGTGGGCGCACGCGCGCACACTTCGATTGGCGGACGGCCCCGACGAAGTGCACCTAGAGGCGATCGCAAGGGTGGAGTTGGCGAAGTAAGGACTTCGCGCAGCTTTGTCGCGCTCATCCTCCAATCGTCCGTCCGCCATCGACGATGATGGTCTGGCCGGTGATGTAGTTGGAGGCGTCTGCAGCGAGAAAGACGCAGACGCCTTTCAGTTCCCCCTCGGCGCCGATCCGGGGAATCGGACACGAGTCCTTGATCGACGGTTCAGCGAGCGGCAGGATCGGATCGGCCATCCGGGAATGGAAAAAGCCCGGCGCAATCGCGTTGACCCGGATGTTCCGCCGGCCCCACGACGCGGCCAGTTCGCGCGTCAGGCCGATCAGCGCGGCCTTGGATGCGGCATATGGCGCGTAGTGCGGACCTCGAACAGCGGAGTGGAGCGCGGCGATTGAGGCAATGTTGATAATGCGCCCGTACTCGCGCTTCAGCATCTCGCGGCCGGCCGCCTGCGCGAACTGGAACGCGCCGGTGAGGTTGACGTCGATCACCTTCTGCCACTTGTCGAGCGGCATTTCTTCCGGTTCCGCACCCCAGGTGACGCCGGCATTGTTCACGAGAATGTCGATGCGACCGTAAGTGGCCATTGCTTTGTCGACAACAGCCTGGACGTCCGCCGGTCTGGACACGTCAGCGATCATTCCCTCGGCTCGAAAGCCGAGAGTCTTGAAGCGGTCAAGAGTCGGGGTCAGCCACTCGTCGCGACGGGCGCAGATCATTAACGCCGCGCCGGCTTCGGCGAGGCCCTCGGCCATCTCCTCGCCAAGACCGCGGGAGGCGCCGGTGACGATCGCCACCCGATCCGTCAGCTTGAACAAAGCCTCGATTGACGGCATGCGCGCCCGCTTATACTGAAGCGCCGATGAGCGTGTCAACTCGAGCCGCTGTGCCGTCGACGCGGGACCTGCCCGGCGGCGGAACGTTCCTGGTCAGATCGCTGAACCCGGATGAACTCTTCACGCGCGAGGATCTGACGGACGAACAGCGGCTGTTCGGTCAGACCGCCGCCGAGTTCATGCGGAATGAAGTGCTGCCCAACCAGGCGAGCCTCTACGCACACGACTGGACCAAGACGCGTGAGCTGCTGACGAAGGCTGCCGATCTCGATCTGCTCCGGCTGGAGATTCCCACCGCCTACGGCGGCCTCGGGCTCGACAAGGTCAGCTCCGCCTATGTTGGCGAACACATCGCGATCGATCCCTCTTTCGCCGGTTCGCTCGGGACGCACGTGTCGATCGGGACCCTGCCGATCGTGTACTTCGGAACACCTGAGCAAAAGGCGAAGTACTTGCCCAAGCTGGCCAGCGCCGAGATAATCGGCGCGTACGCCCTCACCGAGCCGCATTCCGGTTCCGATGCGCTGGCGGCAAAGACCACGGCGCGGCTCACACCCGACGGCAGGCACTACCTTCTGAACGGACAGAAGGCATGGATCACCAACGGCGGTTTCGCCGATCTCTTCACGATCTTCGCCAAAGTCGACGGCGAGAAGTTCACCGCCTTCATCGTCGAACGCGGCATGGGAGTGGAGAGCGGCCCGGACGAAAAGAAGCTGGGCCTCGACGGATCCTCCACGACGGTGCTGATGCTGGACAACGTCCCCGTCCCGATCGAGAACGTCCTCGGGACGATCGGAGAAGGGCACAAGGTCGCGTTCAACATCCTCAACCTCGGACGCGTCAAGCTTGGCACGCGAAACATCGCCGGAGCGAGGCAGGCTCTCAACCAGTCGATTGTCTACGCGCGGCAGCGACGCCAGTTCGGCAAGGCGATCTGCGAATTCGGCCTGGTCAAGGAGAAGCTCGCCGAGATGGCCGTGCGCTGCTTCGTCAGCGAGGCGATGGTGTATCGCACGCTCGGCGAGGTGGACAAAGCACTCGAGGGTGTGGACGAGGGGGACACGTCCAGGATTCTGAAGACCATCGAGATGTTTGCCGCCGAATGCTCGATTAATAAGGTCGCCACCAGCGAGGCGCTCGCCTACGCCGTCGATGAGGCGGTGCAGGTGTTTGGCGGCAACGGCTACTCGCGCGAATTTCCGGTGGAACGCGCTTACCGCGACGCGCGAATCACGCGTATCTACGAAGGCACGAATGAGATCAATCGACTCATCATCGCGACACGGCTTTTGAAGAACGCCGAATCGCTCGTCGGCCATGCCGGCGGAGACGCCGGAACTGGTTCCGTGCTCGAGGCCGACCGTCGGGCGCTTATACACCTCAAACGGCTGGCACGGACCGCGCTCGCTACAGTGTCGCAGGCATTTGGCGCCGAGGTGCGCGAGGAGCAAGAGCTGCTGGCCCACGCCGCCAACATCGTCATTGACTGCTACGCCGTCGAGAGTGCCATCGGCCGTGCCGAGAAAATCAGCTCTCGCATGGCGGGGCCGGGATCCCGGATCACGGATCCCGCAATCGAAAGCGCTCGTGTCAGCGATCGCGCGTCAATCGCCGTCGACATCGCTCGCATCTACACGAGCGATGCCGTCGATCGCGTCGCACACGCGGGAAAGCAAATCGTGAGCGCACTGGCAGGGCGCGTGAAAGAGATCGATGCGCTGACCGATACCGTCGCACGGGTGAGGGAACAGCCGGGAGCGGACTCGGTCGGCGCGCGCCGTCGTATCGCCGACGCAGCCATCGCTCAATCCCGTTATCCGTTTTAATCCGAGGGGCTTCGCCCCTCGGACTCCCCTACACGCGCCCTCGCTCGCCGCTGCGCCGGCTCGCGCCGGTCGCGTGGCTCGCTTCGCTCCTCTCGCTCGCGTCTTTTCTCGGGGAGCCTTGCCTCGCCGTAGTAATGGTTATCCTGACGCTGCGAAGCCGGGGCCCGGGCCTGCGATCGCCGCGTCGGTCGTGTGACTCGCTTCGCTTTCACTCCCCTCCACGCGCCCTCGCGCATCAGAGCGGCAGCTCTTCGTGGGGCGGCAGGCCGTGAACCCGGCGCGCCTCCACACCTTCAAACTTCGCGGACGTCTTGTACAGCTCGAATCGGCCGTCGGCGGCCAGCGAGGCCACGCGCTTTCTGAGGAGGTCGCGCGCCCTCGCGGTCATCGGCGTGAAGCCGCGCGCCACCGCGACGTTCTGCGCCAGCACGCGCGGGGAATCGATGCCGCTCACGACCGTCGCTACTGGCAGGCTCATCGCATACGCCAGCGCCTCCTCTGCTGACACGACACCGGCGCTGACCGGACCGCCGTCGCCGCTCAGGCTCTTCATGCCGATCGCAGCAATGCCCTGAGACGCCAGCACCGGCAGCACGTCACGCTCGAAGCTTCTGAACGTCGCGTCGAAACAATTCAGTGGCAGCTGGCAGGCGTCCCAGCGAAAGCCACGCGACAGCATCGAGAGGTGCAGCGCCGGCGACTTGTGACCGGTGAAGCCGACGTAGCGGACCTTGCCCTGTTTGCGCGCTCGCTCGAGTGCTTCGACCGTGCCGCCCTTGGCAAAGTGACGATCCGGCTCGTCGTCAAAGACGACTTCGTGAACCTGCCAGAGATCCAGACAGTCGGTGCGCAGGCGGCGCAGCGAGTCTTCGAGCTGCCGCATCGCAACCCTGCCGTCGCGCCCGTGGGTGCAGACCTTGGTCATCAGGAACACGCGATCGCGACGATCGGCAATCGCCTGTCCCATCCGCGTTTCGCTCAGCCCATCGTTGTAGTCCCACGCGTTGTCGAGAAAGGTGATGCCCGCGTCGATGGCCGCGTGGATCAACCGCACGCCAGCACGATCGGTCTTCGGCAAACCAACATGCCAGCCGCCGAGGCCGAGGATGGAGACACGCTCGCCGGTGCGACCGAACAGCCTGGTCGGAATGTCGCGAGAAGCGTTTGGCATCTGCCGCATCTTACGACGATCGCGTCACACTTCAACCTCTGGCCGAGCGCGATTGGATCGCGAAGACAAATCCCGCCGCGATGAAGCAGACCGTGTGCGCCGTGTGCGATCTCACCGCACACGATTCTTTCATGGCGAACCAAGGTAATCGTTGACTCAGCGCTCCGACGTCCGTAAGGTAATTCTGCGACCAGCCGTGACGATCTCTCAAGGAGGCTTCATTATGCGGGTACCCATCGCGATTACTCTCGCCGTCGCCGCGTGCGCAGTCACTGTCAGCATCAGCGCGTCGCAGGATCATTCATCCGGAGGGCAGGGGCGGCTGCAGGCGCCCGAGCCACCAATGGCTGGCATTCACTGGGCGCGCGATCATGCTGCGGCGCGGCCGGGAGGCGGATCGCCCAACCTTCTCTATCACAATGGTCCGGTGATGGCGCAGGGCGCATACGTCGAAGCGATCTACTGGGGTACGAAGTGGGGCAACAACGCATTCGTCAGCGACAAGCGGACCGGACTGGCATCGTTCTACGCAGGATTCAGCAATTCGTCCTACGCCGATACGAACGGTGAATACACTGATTCCACCGGACACGTCGGCACGACCGTCGCCGTGGGCGCCGACCATGTCGATACGTCGGCGGCGCCGAAGACCGGTAACCGCACGTCAACGATCCTGACCGAAGTGTGCAACCAGGCGAGCACGTTCGTGGAGAACGGCTATTACCCGGTCTACGTCGACACGCCGCGCGGCCATTCCGCCTACTGCGCGTGGCACAGCGCCGGCACGTGCGGCAACGGTGTCACCGTGCAGTTTGCTTTCTTCTACAATCTTGACGGCGATGCGGGCTGCGATCCTCAGGATGAGTCCGGCACGCACTCACCCGGGCTCGCGGCGCTCGCCAACGTGAGCGGTCACGAGCTGTCCGAAGCGCTGACCGATCCTCATCTCAACGCCTGGTACGATTCGAACGGCCAGGAAAACTCCGACAAGTGCGCCTGGGCCTTCGCCACACCTCTTCTCACGTTTTCGAACGGATCGAAATGGAAGGTTCAGGGTAACTGGTCCAATGCCGCGTACAACGGCGGCACCGGCTATGCGAACAGGGACGGTCAGCGCGGTTGCCTAGACGGCGGCAACTTCAAATAAACACGTTCCGGCTTCCAGCTTCCAGCTTTGAACCCGCGCGGCTCGGAGCTGGAAGCTCGAAGCGTTGATCCGGGTATTGTCGAATGCACGTCGCGGGCAAGTTTCAGCGACGGCCCGGACATCCCCAGCAAGACGTCAGCGGTTGAACGTCGAAATACCCGTACCTCGCGCATCTCGAGCGAAACGACGCGCCGACTATCGCTGACCAGCCGCGACCGTAACCGTCTCCTTTTGGACGGCTGCGCGATCCGCGCGAGTCTCGGCCGCCTTGCGCTCGGCCTTCGTCTCGGGCAAATCAAGGCGCGCCGTATCCTCCCATTGAATCTCCCGCAGGAAGTAGTGGTCTCCGTAGCGGTGGAACACGAGGGAAGGTTCCCGGTCGGTGCGGGGCAGCCGTTGTTCGTTGGTGTACACGATCGCTCCCGTTCGATCGCCGCGAAGCAACAGTACGTCCCGGTGGTCGTTCATTCGGGACAAATAATACGTATCGCTCGGGAGAGTTGTGGCACCCACGGTGAACGCAAACGGCACGCGGGCAACGAGATGAATCTCCTGCTGCGCCTGTGCCGGCGCAACCGCGGCAATCGCCGCGACCGCGGCGAAGGATGAGACGAGTCGCCTGTATTTCCGCATATGAACTCCTTTCAGAGTTCTGACGGATTGTCTGTGACCGAAGTTGTCGATAACCGTGAAACTCGTGTCATCACTCGTGTAATAGGTGGTACCGGCGGCGGGACGTGCCGCGAGAGACGACGAACACACGCGTTCGTCACACTTGCGTAAGATAACCACCGTCATTGTTTTTGGGAGCATGCCATGCCTGTTGGACGGTTCGATCTCAGCTTCGGCCCTCACGGTCGCCGGCGTGGCGACAGCGAACCGATGCGTTTAGTGGTGCTGGGCGACTTCACGGGTAAAGAAGTGGCCGGGCGGGCTCCGCTAGAAAGCCGGCGGGTGCAGCGCATCGATGTCGATAACTTCGATGACGTCATGCGCCGCCTCGCGCCGCGGATAGACACGCCGGCAGGTGAGATTGTCTTTCAGCAGCTCGACGACTTTCACCCGGATCGGTTGTTCGCGAGACTGGATGTCTTCAAATCCCTTCGTGAGGCCCGCACCAAACCGTCGCCGCAGAACGACGACGATCTCAAGCGACTACTCGGCACTCGGTCCGAGACGGGGCGTGCCGGTGGTACGGCGCCAGCAAACGAGATCGACGCGCTGATCCATCACGTGGTCGCGCCGTATGTTGTGCCGGACACCTCGACGAGTGATCAGGCATATATCAGAGCCGTCGATACAACGATCGCCGAGTCGATGCGGATGGTGTTGCACCACCGAGAATTCCAATCGATCGAAGCGGCGTGGCGCGGCATGCACTGGTTGGTCTCGACCCTCGAGCTCGACGAGAACCTGCAACTCCATCTC
>JBKPNQ010000217.1:0-32669 GCA_046732715.1 Acidobacteriota bacterium
CAGGTCAACGCCGGCGCCAACATCGCGCGGGTTGCGGATCCTTCCAACCTGAAGGCTGAGCTCCGGATCGCGGAAACTCAGACCAAGGACATCCGCGTCGGGCAATACGCCGAAGTCGACACGCGCAACGGCGTCGTCAAAGGCAAGGTCGCGCGGATTGATCCGAAATCGACCGGCGGCACCGTCGGCGTGGACATCATCCTGGACGGGAAACTCCCCGACGGCGCGCGCCCGGATTTGAGCGTCGACGGGACCATCCAGCTCGAAAAACTCGAGAACGTCATCTACGTCGGGCGGCCGGCGTTTGGCCAGGAAAACAGCACCGTGGGCTTGTTCAAGCTCAACGCCGACGGTGAAGCGATTCGGACAAACGTCAAGCTCGGACGGACGTCTGTCGATAAGGTCGAAATCGTCGAGGGCCTGCAGCCGGGAGACCAGGTCATTCTCTCGGACATGTCGGCACAGGATTCGTACGATCGCATACGGATTTCAGGATAGGTCCGTTTCGGCTCGGCCCGTCTCGAGTGGAGCGGGCCGATAGGGAGCTGGAAGCTGGCAGCTGGAAGCTGATCAAAAGGAGCCACGATGAACACGTCCGCGCCTACGCTGATCCATCTCGACGGCGTCACCAAGGTTTTCTTCACCGACGAAGTCGAGACGCACGCGCTCGCCGGGATTCACCTCGAGATCAAGACGGGCGAGTACATCGCAATCGCAGGACCGTCAGGCTGCGGCAAGTCGACGCTGCTGTCGATTCTGGGCCTGCTCGACTCCCCCACCGAAGGGAAATACATCCTCAACGGCAAGTCGGTGGCGGATCTGCCGCTCTCGGAACGAGCCCGCGTGCGCAATCGCGAAATCGGGTTCATCTTCCAGAGCTTCAATCTGATTGGCGACCTGAACGTGTACGAGAACGTCGAGCTTCCGCTCACCTACCGCGGCATGAAGTCCGCGGAGCGCAAAGAACGAGTGATGGCCGCGCTCGAAAAGGTCGGCATGGCTCACCGGGCGAAGCACCTCCCCAGCCAGCTCTCGGGCGGTCAGCAGCAGCGCGTCGCGGTCGCTCGCGCCGTCGCCGGTTCGCCATCCATCCTCCTCGCCGACGAGCCGACGGGAAACCTCGACTCGAAGAACGGCGAAGCAGTGATGGAACTGCTGCGCGAGCTCCATCGTGAAGGGGCGACGATTTGCATGGTGACGCACGATCCGCGCTATGCCCGCCACGCCGATCGTTCCATTCACCTCTTCGACGGGCGCGTCGTCGAGGAAGACGGCAGCAAGCACCGCGGCGAAAAGGAACTCGAGGAGAGCGGGTTCGACATCACGCACTGAACGCGGCTTTCGCCGTCAGTCGGCGAGCGTCTCTCTGACGGCTGACGGCGGAAAGCTCCCTGCCCATGTTGATCACCGACCACCTCCGCAACTCCCGTAACGAAGCGGCCGAAAACGTCCGCCATCCGCTACGGTCAAGCGAACCCCGCGTCCTGATCGCCGACGATCAGCCGGACGTGCTCGAAGCCTTGCGTCTCCTGCTCAAGGCCGAAGGGTTTCAACTGGAGACCGCGTCGTCGCCGGCCGGCGTGCTCGCGGCGGTCGAGGCCCGCGAATTCGACGTCGCCCTGATCGACCTCAATTACGCACGCGACACGACATCCGGCGAGGAGGGACTCAACCTCCTGTCGCGGATCCAGAACATCGATCCGACACTGCCGGTCGTCGTCATGACCGCCTGGGGAAGCGTCGAAGTGGCGGTCGAAGCGATGCGGCGCGGCGCCCGTGATTTCGTGCAGAAGCCCTGGGACAACGCACGGCTTCTCGCCATCATCCGCACGCAAATCGAGTTGAGCCAGGCGCTGCGCAAGGGGCAGCGGCTCGAGGCCGAGAATTCCCTGCTGCGCGGCGAGGGCATGCCGAAGCTGATCGCCGAGTCATCGGCGATGCAGAGCGTCCTCCAGGTCATCTCCCGCATCGGTCCGTCGGACGCGAATGTGTTGATCCTCGGCGAGAACGGGACCGGCAAAGGCGTGGTCGCACGCGCATTGCATGCGGTGTCCAGCCGGGCGTCGCGTCCGATGGTCATCGTGAACTCGGGGGGCGTGTCGGAAGGCGTGTTCGAGAGCGAGCTCTTCGGCCACGTGCGCGGCGCGTTCACCGACGCCAAGGCCGATCGCGTCGGGCGGTTCGAACTCGCCGACCAGGGAACGCTTTTCCTCGATGAGATCGCGAACGTCCCTCTCAGCCAGCAGGCGAAGCTCCTGCGCGTGATTGAGACCGGCGAATTCGAGCGACTCGGCTCGTCGCGCACGCGCAGGGTGGACACGCGAATCATCTCAGCGACCAACGCCAACCTCGTGGACGAAGTCACGGCCGCGCGCTTCCGCCAGGATCTTTTGTTCCGGCTGAACACGATCGAGATCAGGCTGCCACCGCTGCGGGATCGCCGGGAAGATCTGCCGCTTCTGGCGCAGCACTTCCTGCGGCAGCACGCACAGCGCTATCGCAAGCGCCTCACCGGGTTCGAGAGCGGTGCGATGCAGATCCTCCTCGAGCATCCATGGCCGGGAAACGTCCGGGAGCTCGATCACGCGATCGAACGCGCGGTCCTCATGGCTCCAGGCCCGCTCATCAAGCCAGCGGACCTCGGGCTGAGAACCGCGCGAGACGGCGCCGGCCGGTTGGAGGACATGAGCCTCGAGGATGTCGAATGCTTCCTCATCAAGAAGGCCATGACCCGATTCGACGGCAACGTCAGCCAGGCCGCCAAAGCCCTTGGCCTGAGCCGAAGCGCGCTCTACCGGCGGCTGCAGCGGTACGGTTTGTAAAGTTAAAAGTTAAAAGTTAAAAGTAAAAAGTAGAAAGTTAAAAGTAAAAGCGAGGAGGCGATCTACCCTTTACTTCTAACTTCTGCCTTTTAACTTTTACTTTACATGGTCACACCGAAGCGTGAGCCGCGCCTCAGCCACGATCGACGCATCCTGCTGATGGCGTTTGCCTCGGCGCTGCCCGGGGCTGCGATTTCGCTGATCTTCCTCTGGACGGGCGATTTCACACCGAAGGTTCAATGGACCCTTACGGTCCTGATCATGACCTTCTGTCTCGGCTTCGCGTTCGCCCTCCGCGAGCGCGTGATTCTGCCGCTGCAAACCCTGTCGAACCTGCTCGCGGCTCTGGGCGAAGGCGACTTCTCTATCCGTGCGCGAGGCGCCCGCGGCGGCGATCCACTCGGCGAAGTGATGATCGAGGTGAACGCGCTGGTCGAAACGCTGCGGCACCAGCGCCTCGACGCGCTCGAGGCCACCACTCTGCTCCGGAAGGTGATGGCGGAGATCGACGTCGCCGTGTTCACGTTCGACGAAGAGCAGGAACTGACGTTCGTCAATCGTGCCGGCGCGCGGCTGCTGAGCCAACCTGCCGAGCGTCTGCTTGGGCGCGGCGCCGCCGATCTCGACCTCGGCGACTGCCTCCGCGGAGAAGCTCCGCGAGTCATCAACACGGCGTTCCCTGGCGGCGTCGGCCGATGGGAGATTCGCCGCAGCACATTTCGTCAGGGCGGCCGCCCGCACGAGCTTCTCGTGTTGTCCGACCTTAGCCAGCCGCTGCGCGAAGAAGAGCGACAGGCCTGGCAGCGGCTGATTCGTGTCATCGGGCATGAGATGAACAACTCGCTCGCGCCGATCAAGTCGATTGCCGGGAGCCTGTCCACCATCGTGGAACGCGACCCGCCTCCGGCAGACTGGCGGGAAGACGTTCAGCGCGGGCTCGGCGTCATCGCATCGCGCTCAGAAGCGCTCAGCCGATTCATGAACGCGTACGCTCGCCTCGCCAAGCTGCCGCCGCCAAAACTGGCGCCGCTCGATATCGGTACGTTCGTCGATCGGGTCGTCACGCTCGAGAAGGCGCACCATATCTCGGTGGCCGCTGGGCCGCGGCTGACGATCCAGGGAGACGGCGACCAGCTGGAGCAGCTGCTCATCAACCTGATTCGCAACGCAGTCGATGCCGTCAAGGAGACGGGCGGCGGCGTCACGGTTGGATGGCAGCGACTCTCCGGGTCGGTACCGCCGACGATGGAGCTGTGGGTGGAGGATGAAGGGCCGGGGCTGTCAAACACCGGGAATCTGTTCGTGCCGTTCTTCACGACCAAGCCCGGCGGGTCAGGCATCGGCCTGGTCTTGAGCCGGCAGATTGCCGAAGCCCACGGCGGCAGCCTGCTGCTCGAGAATCGCGACGATCGCCCCGGCTGCCGCGCGAGCCTTCGTGTTCCACTCCAGCCGCTCGCGCAACTGCGCGCCGACAACCTGGCGCACTCTGCGACGTCCTAGCGTTGCGATCCGGGATCCAGGATTTTTCCGCGGCACGCGCCGCGCGGTTAAGATCTTGAGCTGATTATGTGGAGACGATTCTTTTCCGGTCCGGTTGAGGCCCAATCCCTCTTCTTCGCGCTGGCGGCAACGTGCGTGGCTGGGTGGATTGCTGCGCGCCTTGCCCGCCGTTTCGCGGCTGCCGGCCTCAGGGCGGCGTTGCGCGACACGGTCTCCACCTCCAGCCCGCACGTCCGTACACCGCTTCGGATCATTTCAGGCACCGCCTTCATGCTGACGGTGGCGGTTCTCCTGTTTCCAGCGCTGGAGATGGCGGGCCTGAAGCCGCGTACCGGCGTCCATCTGCGAGATCTGTCCGACTGGGCGTTCAAGGCGGGTCTGAAGATCCCGCTGATCGTGCTGCTCGCCTACGCACTCGTCCGCATGACATCCCTGGCGGTTCGCCGTTTCGAGTACGAGATGAGCCTGGGCACCGATCTGGACGCGATCGAGCGGGGCAAACGCGCGCGCACGCTCGGCTCGGTCGTTCAGAACGCCATCACGGCGCTGGTCATCGGCATCGCGCTGCTGATGGTGTTGCGACTGCTCGATCTCGATATCACACCCGTTCTGACCGGCGCCGGAATCGCGGGGCTGGCTGTCGGATTCGGCGCGCAAACCCTCGTGCGCGACATCATCAGCGGCTTTTTCTTGATTCTCGAGGATCAGATCCGCGTCGGCGATGCGGCATCGATCAACGGCGCCGACGGAATCATCGAGGCGATCAATCTGCGGACGGTGGTGCTTCGCGACGGCGAAGGGAGCGTTCATGTCTACCCGAACGGATCCATCAACAAGCTGGCCAACCGCAGCAAAGACTTCTCGTACTACGTCGTCGACTTATCCGTGTCGTACTACGACGATACCGATCGCATCGCAGCGCTCGTGCGCGAAGTTGGCGCCGGGCTCCAGGCCGACCCCGCGTTTGGCCCGTTCATCCTCGAACCGATCGACGTGCTCGGCGTCGACTCGTTCGCGGAGTGGTCGCTGAAATTGAAGGCGAGAATCAAGACCGTGCCGCTGAAACAATGGGTGATCGGTCGTGAGCTCCGGCGCCGACTGGTGAAGGCGTTCGTGCAACACGGATTCAGTATCCCGTTTCCCGTGCAGTCAACCGCCACGCCGTCGTCTTCCGCGCCAAAGCCTCAGTAACCAGTGCCCGACGGCACCGCCGGCTTTTGTCCTCTCGATTCCTGGACGATCTTCACGCCGGCGCTGGCGCCGACGCGGGACGCTCCCGCTGCGACCATCGCCTTCAGTCCCTCGAGATCGCGGACACCCCCTGCCGCTTTGACCCCCATCTCGGCGCCTACGACACGGCGCATCAGCGCCACGTCCGCGGCTGTCGCGCCGCCGGAGGCAAAGCCGGTCGAGGTTTTGACGAAATCAGCGCCCGCCGCCTTCGACAACGTGCAGGCCGTGATTTTTTCGTCGTCGGTCAGAAGCGCCGCTTCGATGATCACTTTGCTCGTCACCTCACATTGACGGCAGGGCTCGACGACAGCTTCGATGTCCCGCTCGACGGTGCGGAGATCACCAGACTTCAACGCGCCGATGTTGATGACCATGTCGATCTCGGTCGCCCCGTCGAAGATCGCGCGCCTGGTCTCGAAGTTCTTGACCTCGGCGGGCGTCGCGCCAAGCGGAAAGCCGACCACCGAGCAGACACCGACACCGCTGCCGCGCAGCAGCGCAGCCGCGGTCGCGACCCAGGTCGGATTGACGCAGACGGTGGCGAAATGAAACTCCGCCGCCTCGCGACACAGCCGCTCGATGTCGGCGCGAGTCGCGTCTGGTTTCAGCAGCGTGTGATCGATCATGCCCGACACGCTGCCGGCGGCGCCGCCAGCCGCGTGAATTCCCAGCCGGGTCGCCCCCGCGTCAATGACGCCGCGAAGCCTGTCTGGGCAGCAATCCAGGAGCACTGAGTGACAGGCGCACCGCGACGAGCCGCTGCGACTCGAGGCCTGAGCGGAGAGCACCTCCTCGGTAATGATGTCGATCAGACGCTGCAGGTCCTGCGGGTTCAACACGTTATCACCCCGATGGGCTTCGCCCCTCGGACTCCCCGACACGCGCTGTCGCGTGCCTCGCTTCGCTGCGCTCGCTCGCGTCGTCCTCGCGCCGCCTTGCCTCGCCGTAGCACCGGTCGATCTGACGGTGCGAAGGCGGGTCGCGTGGGCTCACCCGTGTGCTCGTTCGCCAGGCGCCCATGCAGTTTTGAACCACTTCTAGTCTCGCGTGAAGGTGTCTTCCAGCCGACGAATCTTCAGGAGCCGCCGGATATAGCGAGCCTCTCGCATCGGCGTCCCCATCCACATGTCAACGATCCTCGTGGCCGCATCGCTACCGTCGATCAGCGACGTGCCCAGCGTGAGCACGTTCGCCCCGTTGTGTTCGCGGGAGTACCGCGCCATCGTTTCGTTCAGACACAGAGCGGCGCGCACGCCGCGAACTTTGTTCGCCGCAATCGCCGATCCGATTCCGGCGCCGTCGATCGCGATGCCGGCATCGGACTCGCGCCTGGCGACACTTCGTGCGACCGCGCCGGCGATATCCGGATAGTCTACCGGGTCAGTGCTGTTCGTTCCGACATCGAGAACGGCGACGCCTCGTCCGCGAAGGTGACTGATCAAGGCGCGCTTGATCGCCAGCCCGGTGTGATCGCTGCCAATCGCCACACGCTTGATGTCGCTCACAGGCGCCAGGTCGCCGGGCAGCGTTTCGTCCGCCGACCCAGCGCGAATGACGGTGACGCGACGCGCCGCCAACGTGTCGCGCGCCAGCGGCGTCACGTGACCGCCCGCCGTCAGTTCGACCGTCGCTCCGATGTCGATGCTCCGGGCGTCGGCCTCAGTGATGATGTCGAAGTGCTGCATGCTCCCAATTCACCAATTCACCAATCCACACCAGTTCAACAATCCCTCACTCGTTCAGTACCGCGATATACGGTAGGTTCCTGTACTTCTCAGCATAGTCAAGCCCGTAGCCGACGACGAAGCGATCCTCGATCGTGAAGCCGATGTATTCAACGACGACGTCGACTTGCCGTCGGGATGGCTTGCTGAGGAGACACGCCGTCCGCAATGACTTCGGAGAACGCGCGCGGAGAATCTCCTGCAGGTAGATCAGCGTCAGGCCGGTGTCGACAATGTCCTCGACAATCACGACGTGGCGGCCCTGGAGGCCGGAGTCGAGATCCTTCAGCATGCGAACTTCGCCGGACGACTTGGTGCTCTTGGCGTAGCTCGACACGGCGATGAAGTCGAGCGAGGTGCGATGGCTCATCGCACGCACCAGGTCGGCCATGAAGATGAACCCGCCCTTGAGCACACACACCAGGTGAATTTCCTCGTCACCCGGATAGTCACCCTCGATCTCCCCGGCCAGCGCCTTGACGCGAGCCTGAATCGTCTCGGCATCCAGCAGAACGTTCATCGGACAGCCGCCTTCACCCTTTCCGCCAGCGCGCGGGCTTGATTCAGTACCTGTGGCTCGTCGAGCGTGAGCACCTTCCGATCGCGCATCAGCAGCCGGCCGTTCACGATGGTGTTCCTGACGTCGTCTCCACGGGTGACATAGACGAGGTGCGAAAGTGGATCGTACATCGGGCTCTGACGCGCGGCGGACATCGACACCGTAATCAGGTCGGCACGCTTGCCAGTCTCGAGAGAACCAATCGTCCGCTCCATGCCCAGCGCGCGGGCGCCGTCGATCGTCGCCATCTGCAGGGCCAGTCGAGCCGGCAGCGCGCGCGGGTCGCCGGTCTGCAGCTTGGCGAGAAACGCCGCCTGCCGCATCGCCTCGAACATGTCGAGGTCGTTATTACTCGCAGCGCCGTCGGTCCCGAGGCCGACAACAATCCCCGCCGTACGCATCGCGGTGACTTTCGCCGCGCCGCTGGCCAGCTTCATGTTGCTCTCAGGATTGTGTGACACGGCGACGTGCCGCCGCGACAGGATCGCCATGTCGGCGGGCGTCAGCCAGACGCCATGGGCAGCTATCGTGCGCGGCCCCCAGAATGCGATCGATTCGAGATAGCCCGCGGGCGTGGCTTTGTGGGTCGTCCTCGAGGTCTTCACTTCGTCTGACGTCTCCGCCAGGTGAATCAGGACTGGGACATGCTCCCTGTCGGCAAGCGCCCGAGCCGCCTTCAGCGTCTTCGTGTCGAGCGTATACATCGAATGGGGCGCCACCGCCGGCACGATGAGGTCGTCGCCGGTAAACTGCTTGATGAATTTCTCCGTGCGCGCCAGGCCCTCGGCTGGTGTCTTCGCGTCCGCTACCGGAAATTGAATGATGGTCTGGCCGAGCACGCCGCGAAGACCGGCCTCTTTGGTAACTTTGGCGATCTCCTCTTCGAAGTAGTACATGTCGGCATACGCAGTGGTGCCCGATTGGATCATTTCGAGCGCCGCGAGACGCGTTCCCGCCCGGACGAACTCCGGCGTGACCGTTTTTGCCTCGGCAGGAAAAATGTATTTCTGTAACCAGTCCATCAACGCCAGGTCGTCCGCGAGGCCGCGGTAGAGCACCATCGGCGCATGGGTGTGGGTGTTGATGAGTCCGGGCATCACCACCTGGCCGGCCGTGTCGATGGAGTCGCGTCCCGAGAAGCGCGACGCGATTGCCGCGGGCGTGTCGATGGCCACGATGTCGCGGCCGTCGATCGCGACCGCCCCGGGCGTCAGCACGCGGCCCGCGCCATCCATGGTGACGACGATTCCGCCGGTGAGAATCAGAGAAACCGTCTGCCGCGGCGGCTGGCTGGAGACAAGAGCGCCGAGGCCGATCAGCACACACGCGCACGCGCGCATCAGCATGAACCACGAATTGTATCAGTCTGCGTGATTTACTCTGGCTGCGGGCTCGCTTCGCCGCCCAACTTTAATTTTTGACTTCTGACTTTTGCCTTTTATAGTGGCCACGTGCCACTGCACCTTGTTTCTCATCCCCTCGTTCACGACGCGCTCGCCACCTTGCGCGACGCATCGACGCCCCCCGAGTTGTTCCGTCGCATGGCGGTGCGAATCAGCCTCTTGCTCGCGGCCGAAGCAACGCACGAGGTGCCGGCGCGTGATGTCACCGTCGAGAGTCCGCTTGGCCCGGCAGCCGGGCGCCGCATCACGCGGGATGTTGTCGTCGTGCCGGTCCTGCGTGCGGGCCTGGGCATGCTCGACGCGATTCTGGAGCTGATTCCGACGGCCCGTGTCGGCCACATCGGCCTTCAGCGTGACGAGCTCACCGCCATCGCCTCGCAGTACTATTCGAAGCTGCCCCAGGACCTGTCCGGGAGCTTCGTCCTGATGATCGATCCCATGCTGGCGACCGGCGGGAGTGCGGTCGCGGCGCTCGATCTGCTCCGGAAAGCAGGAGCCCGCGACGTCCGCATGATTTGCATCGTCGCCGCGCCAGAGGGCATCGCGCTCGTGGAACGCCATCATCCCGACGTTCATATATTTACGCCGGTTGTCGACACCGGTCTGAACGACCATAAATTCATTGTCCCGGGGCTTGGCGATTTCGGTGACCGGCTCTACGGAACGCAGTAAGATTTATCGCGCATCCGGAGGAGGAACGAGTCGAGCGCATGGCCGGGGAAACCACCAAACCGTCGCGCAAACCCACAGCGGTCGAACGTCGCGCACAGCCGCGCGACTCGAACGGCAAGTGGCGGACCGCGCTGACCAGCATCGAGCCGAACAAGATTCTCGTCCGCGGCTACCCGCTCGACGAGATCATGGGCCGCTTGACGTTCGGCGAGGCAATCTATCTGCTCTTGCTCGGCGAGTGCCCGTCACCAGGAATCGGGCGGTTGATGGAGGCAATCCTCGTCTCCTTCATCGATCACGGCGCCACTCCTCCGTCGACCCTGGCCGCGCGCAACACGGCGACCACCGGCGCGTCACTCCGTGCGTGCGTCGCCGCAGGAGTGCTCGGCTTCGGCCGGTATCACGGCGGCGACATCGAGAGCTGTATGGAGTTTCTCGACGCAGGCCTGGCCCTCGTCCGCAGCGGATCGTCCTATACCGAGGCGGCTGCCCAGATTGTCGATCGATGGAAGGCGACCGGGGATGCGCTTCCCGGGTTCGGTCACCGGTTTCACACCCGCGACCCGCGTGCGGCGCGACTGTTTCAGATGGCGCTGGAACTCGAGGTCGAGGGCACCCACATCCAGATGATTCGCGCGGTCGAGATGCTACTCCATACTCGCCACCAGGACGACGACCCGCCGCTGCCAATCAACATCGACGGCGCAATTGCCGCCGTCTGCAGTGACCTGGGCATGCCACCGACGGTCGCGAACGCGCTGTTCATCATCTCGCGGGTACCTGGCATCGCCGCACAGGCGCAGGAAGAAATGAGGCGGGAGCACCCGATGCGCCAGATCGATCCGAAGGATTACATTTACGACGGGCCGTCGGAACGGCGGCTGACGGACAGACGGAAATAGCAGGATTGCTGATTCTCGATTGCTGAGTGTGGTTGAGAGTTTCGAGCTTTTCAAGCCGCAATCAGCATTCAGCAATCAGCAATTCTACGACTCAGTATTTCGACTGTGATCGATCGATTTTATCGATCCACTCGAGGATCCCGCCCTTCAGGTTCCATGCTCGAGTGAACCCGCGCTCCTGGAGCAACGACACCGCCTTCGCGCTTCGCGCTCCCATCTTGCAGTGGACGATCAGGTCGCGATCGCGATCGAGCTCTCCGGTCCGCTGCGATACCTCACCGAGCGGGATCAGTTTTGCTCCCTGGATCTTGCAGATCTGATACTCGTTGGGCTCACGCACGTCGAGCAGGAAGAAGTCGTCGCCGCGATCCATCTTGGCCTTCAGCTCCTCGACGGTGATCTCCGGAACGCCGGTCGTCGCGTGCTGGGTCTGCGCCGGGACGACGCCGCAGAACTGGTCGTAGTCGATGAGCGCGTGGATCGTCGGATGGTCGCCGCAGATGGGGCATTCTGGATCTCGCCGGAGCTTCAGCTCGCGAAATCGCATCTGCAGCGCGTCATACAGCAGCAGCCGGCCGATGAGCGGCTGACCGCTTCCGAGGATCAATTTGATGGCTTCGGTCGCCTGAATTACTCCGATGACGCCGGGCAGCACGCCCAGCACGCCGCCTTCGGCGCAACTCGGAACCAGTCCCGGAGGCGGCGGCTCGGGGTAGAGGCAGCGATAGCACGGCCCGCCTTTGACCGCGAATACCGACGCCTGCCCATCGAATCGGAAGATGCTCCCGTAGGCGTTCGGCTTGCCGAGAAGCACGCACGCGTCGTTTACGAGATAGCGCGTCTGAAAGTTGTCAGTGCCGTCGAGGATGATGTCGTAATCCTTGAGCACGTCGAGCGCGTTCTTTGAGGTCAGCGCCAGCTCATGGATGACCACCTTCACCGACGAGTTCATTGCCGTGAGGCGATCGCGCGCCGCGTCGAGCTTGCGCTTGCCGACATCGGGCGTGCCGTAAATCACCTGCCGATGCAGGTTGCTCGCATCGACGACATCGAAATCCACGAGCCCGAGCGTCCCGACGCCTGCCGCGGCGAGATACATCGCCGCGGGCGCCCCGAGCCCTCCCGCGCCGACGCACAGCACCCGAGCCGCCTTGAGCTTGCGCTGCCCATCGATGCCCACCTCGGGCATGATCAGGTGGCGGCTGTACCGCTGAATCTCCTCGCGCGACAACTCGGGAGCATCCACCGCGGCGCCGGATCCCCCCGCGACCGATGGGACGATGCTGATCGTGTCGCCCGCGCTCAGCGCGGTTTGCTCGCGATCGAGATGACGGATGTCCTCGTCGTTGACGTAGATATTCACGAAGCTTCGCAGCCGCCCGTCCTCGTTGTAGAGATGCCGGCGCAAATCGCTGTACTGACCGACGAGCCGCTGCAGTGCGTCGCCGACTGTCTGACCTTCGACTTCCACAAACTCCTGCTTCCCCGCGAACGGACGAAGCGGAGTAGGGATCATGATCCGATGGGCCATTTCTTAGTTTCCTTCCATCCAAAACCGACTCGATTGCCATTTCTTACTTTGCGCTGGGGCCCCAACCCCCCGTGCCCGCCAGCGCTCGCTCTGCCGCTCGCGCCGGCTGATCGCGACGACTTTCCGCTTGGAGTGGTACGCGCAGTGCGCGTAATCACCAACCTGAAGCTGATTTACGCATGTGGCATGACCGCCTGATCCGTCGTCGATCGCAGATAGGACTCGAACTCGTCGAGCGATCGTCCGATTTCGACTCGCGGCGCGACACGGGTGCCGATTGTTTCTGCGGCAGTCTTGTACCCGTTGCCGGTGATACAAACGACCACAGATTCCTCAGAGGCTATGACGCCGGACTGCACCAATTGGATCGCACCGGCGAGCGTCGCGCCACCAGCCGGCTCGGTGAACACGCCTTCGGTCTCGGCAAGCAGCTCCATCGCCTGCAGGATCTCCTCGTCGCTCGACGCGACGCCGGTGCCGCCGGTCGACTTCACCGTTCGAACCACCTGGAATCCATCGGCGGGATTGCCAATCGCGATCGATTTGGCAATCGTGGACGGCTTTACCGGTTCAGGGAATTCCAGGTCCTGCTGAAGCGCACGGACGACCGGCGCACATCCCGCTGCCTGCGCCGCATGGATACGAGGCAGCTCGCCGTCGACGAGGCCGACCTCGCGCAGTTCGCGGAAGCCGCGAAGAATGCGCGGCAGGAGCGTGCCGCCGGCAACCGGCGAGACCAGGTGCTTCGGGAAGCGCCAGCCGAGCTGCTCGGCGACCTCGAATCCGACGGTCTTCGCCCCTTCCGCGTAGTAGCTGCGCAGGTTGATGTTTGCGAATCCCCAGCCGAACTTGTCCGCAATCTGCGTGCACAAACGATTGACGTCGTCGTAATTGCCGCGAACGCCGATGACGTGCGGCCGGAATACCGCGGACCCGAGCACTTTTCCGAGCTCGAGATCGTTCGGAATGAAGACGTAGCATTCCAGACCGAGGCGCGCCGCGTGCGACGACACGCTGTTGGCCAGATTTCCGGTCGACGCGCAGCCAAACACGGAGAAGCCGAGCTCGACGGCCCTGGTGGCCGCCATCGACACGACGCGATCCTTGTAGGACAGCGTCGGATGATTCACCGAGTCGTCCTTGATGTAGAGCTCCTGCAGGCCGAGATGTCGCGCCAGCCGATCGGCGCGAATCAGAGGTGTATAGCCCGAGTGAAATCCCGTGCGGGGCTCGCCGACAATGGGCAGCAGCTCTCGAAACCGCCAGACGTTTCGCGCGCGCCGTTCGATCGCGTCGCGACTCACCGCGTCGCGTATTGCGCCGTAGTCGTATTCAACTTCCAGAGGCCCCAGGCACTGATCGCACACCCACAGCGCCTCGGCGGGAAATTTCGTCCCGCACAGGTGGCACTGCAGCCCCGTCATAAACGTCATGCGTTCCCTTCCCGATGCACGGTCACCGTTCTGACCGTGCAACCAATCCGTTCCCTGCGATACGCCTGGCGAAGGACTTTCTCGGCCGCCGCGGTTGTTCCCGTTGTAAACGCCGCGATGGACGGACCAGCCCCGCTCAGGCAGAACCCGATCACATCAGGATGCCGCACAGCCAGCACCCGACGCAACCCCGGCACCAGGCGCTCACGGTACGGCTGGTGTACGCGATCGCGCAGGCCCTCCCGGAAGTCCGCAGCGTTGCCAGAGTGCAGCGCACCCAGCAGCTGCGCCAGATGCTGCGCGTTGAACACAACGTCCTGCAGCGGCAGCTTCCGTGGGATCGCGCGCCGTGCAACCGGCGTCGCCAATTCGGCTTCGGGGGTCGCCACGACGATCCGCCATCGCCTGGGCCACGGCCACCGTGTCACAGCGATCGAGCCGTCCTCCCGCGCCGAGCAACTCGTGACGCCGCCGAGGAGTGCCGGGGCCGCGTTATCCGGATGCCCCTCGATTTCCGTCGCCGCGGACAGGATTTCATCCGTTGAGCGACGACCGTCGATCAGTTCGCGGAGGCGAAATCCCGCAATTGTTGCCGCGGCGCTGCTCCCGAGGCCGCTGCGCACCGGAATCTCGCTGCGGACCTCGACGACGAGCGACGGCCGGCGCTGCCGACGACTCGACGGCCACACGTGAAACGCCGTCTCGATGCGATTAGGACCGACCAGGGAACCGTCGACGAACCGGCACGCGAGCCGTCCTCGCCCATCGGCGACAACCTCGGCGACTCGAACCCGAAGATACAGCGCAACTGCGATTCCGAGCGTATCGAACCCCGGACCCAGGTTGGCGATCGACGCCGGAACAATAATCTCTCGCCCCGCGCGCGCCCGCGCGCCTACGCGCTGCATTCGCCGTCCATGACCTCCGGGTTGAACGCGTGATCCTCTCCCGGATCGATGAAGTCGGCGGGCAACGCGTCCTCCGGATTCATCTTCTCGAGATCCGCCAGGGCCGCTTTCGCCTGCGCCACGTCAAGCCGCTGAAAGAAGGCAGGAGCGGTTTCCCCGGTCGTGCGCTCGTCCTGATAGAGGCGAAGCAGTCGATCGACGGCCTCCGGCACCCGGCGTGCGGGAATCTTTGCGGTGAGCCTGCCGAAACTGGCTGACTCCTGCCCGTTGCCGCCGCCAATCATCACGAAGTACTGCGGCACGACCCGATCCCCCAGCTTGCGGATGCTGCCCTGGAAGCCGATCGTCGCCACGTGATGCTGGCCGCATCCGTTGGGACAGCCACTGATCTTGATGTGGGCGTCCGACGCTTCGCGAACGAGGCGGACCGGCTGCTGATCCAGGTTGTCCTGTATCAGCCGGGCCAGGCCGCGAGACTGCGTGACCGCGAGACGGCACGACTCGGCGCCCGGGCAGCTGGTCACATCGGTGATCGTTCCTGCGCCGGACGCGGCGAGTCCGGCGGCCGCGAGACGCCGGTAGAGACCAGGGACCTGGCCGCTTCGAACCCACCGCAGCACCAGATTCTGATCGACCGTGACACGGACGACCCCATCGGCGTACGCCTTCGACAGCAACGCCATGACTCGCATCTGCCCCGCGGTAATGTCGCCAAGCCTCAGCGAGATGATGACCTGGCAGTACTCGCCCTGCTTCTGCGGCCGCAAATTCGTTCGCAGCCATTCGGCGCGTTCTTTTCCGGGGCTGCCGTCAGTGGGCGTCACTTCCGGAACGATACCCGGGCCCTTGATCGTGCCGGCAGATACGAGCGCGGTGATGTCCGCGATCGACGGTGGCACCGGGCGCTCCCCCTCCGGCGCCGTTTCAACCGGCGGGTTCTCCGGATCGAACGGCAGGCGTGCACCGCCGTTGGCCCGCAGATCCTCCAGCTCGCGCTGGAACGCTGCGTGCCACGCGTTCCATCCCATCGACTTCACCAGGAACTTCAGGCGATTGCGCTGCTTGTGCTCGTAGTCTCCGTGCTTCTGGAACACACGCAACACGGCCTCGGCGACCATCAGGATGTCCGACGCCGGGAGGAATTCGTAGAGCGACGCGCCGGAGCGGCACATGATCGCCGTCCCGCCGGCCACCTGCACGCGAAACCCTCGTCGTCCCGATCCGTCAGGCGCCATCATCGCGCGCCAGCCGAGATCGTTGATCGATGTCGCGGCGTGATCCTCGGATGCACAGCCCTCGAACCCGATCTTGAACTTTCGCGGCAACACCGAACTCAATGGATGACGAAGCAGATAGCGCGTCATCGCTTCTGAGTACGGGGTGACGTCGAAGATCTCATCACGGGCGACGCCCGCGTGTGGACAGGCGGTGATATTGCGCACGGAGTTTCCACACGCTTCACGCGTCGTCAGGCCGGCGTCGGCGAGCTGCCGCATCGCCAGTTCAGCGTCGTGCAGCTTGACGAAATGGAACTGCAGGTTCTGGCGCGTCGAGATGTGGCCGAATCCGCGCGAGTAGCGCTCAGCCACGTCGGCGAGCGCCTCGAGTTGCGCGGCGTCGATCACGCCTTGCGGAACCTTCACGCGCAGCATTTGCGCGTCGGCGTCCTGCCGTTGTCCGTACGTGCCGCGCAACAAGCGAAACCGTCGCCACTCCTCGGGCGATATCTCGCCTCGCTCGAACTTGTCGAGCATCTGCGCGAACGAGTCGATGTCGGCCGTGTCGGCAAAGGACAACCGGGTGCGGCCGTAGGTTCGAGGATCGTCTAGCACTGCCATGCTCTTACCCCAGCGACGCGGTTGTCGGGAGCGCTTCCGGCTCCTCGTCCCGCGCCGCAATGATTCCGGCAAGCGCCGCCACGGCGCCTACCACGATGATGCCTGGATGATTGCCTTCGTCGTCGACGACGTGCGACTGCAGTCCGTCGAGCACACCGTGCCAGGAGGCTTCTCCTGCTCGAGAGACACCGATCAGCACGGCGGCCGGTGTCTGGCCCGACCATCCGGCGTCGAGAAGTGCTTGTGCGATCGCAGTACGATTCGCCAGTCCCATCAACACGACAACCGTCGCGCTACCTGGCGTGAGCGAACGCAGCACCGGTGCATACGCGGCTTCGGCGTGGCCAGACACGACGACGAACGCCGACGCGAGACCGCGGTGGGTGACGGGAATGCCCGAGAGAAGGGGCGCGGCGATCGCGCTCGAGATGCCTGGCACGACTTCGCAGGGAATGCCCGCCGCGGCCAGCGCGAGCGCTTCTTCTCCGCCCCTGCCGAATACGAACGGATCGCCACACTTCAGCCGCACGATGCGGTGGCCGCGGCGCGCTTCGCGAATCATCAGTCGATTGATCGCATCCTGCCGGATGGCGGGGCGGCCGGCCCGCTTTCCGACGAAGAACCGTCGCGCACGCGGCGCGAATTGAAGCGTGTCGGGATCGACTAGCGCGTCGTAGAGAACGAGATCCGCTTCCTCGAGACGCTTGACCGCTCTGAGCGTCAATAGTTCCGGATCGCCCGGGCCGGCACCGACCAGCGAGACTCGGCCCGTCATTTCACCAGCTCCGATTGATCGACCGCCACGACCGTGGACGAACATTCGCCCGATCGCCGAGCATCGTAGAGAGCGTTCAACGCCTCGAGCAGCTCGGGGCGCCGCGCCTCCATCGGGACTTGCCTTGCACGCCATGACGCCCGGAGTTCGCGGGCACGCACTTGCCATCTGGCGAGGTCACGGGGCAGCATCCAGTCGAGGGCTTCACGCAAGAGGCCGGCAAGCGCCGGCGCCGCTCCGTCTGTCGAGATGGCCAGCGTCACGCCGTCCCGTCGGACAACGCCGCCGAGATAGGCGCTCGCGTTGGATGGATCGTCAACCGCGTTCACGAACATCTGACGGCGGTCCGCCTCTTCCGCGACGCGCCGGTTCACCTCTGGCGGAGCGGCAGCGACGACGAACCACGCGCCGTCGAGATCGACAGGCTCAAACGATTTCCGACGAGTCGCCACGCCAGCCGATTGAATGGCCTCACACACGTCGGGCGCGACAACGACCACGTCAGCACCTGCCGCGCACAAGGACGACAGTTTCGATGCCGCCACCGGCCCGCCGCCGACGACGACGACGCGGCGGCCGCGCAGCTTCAGAAACGTAGGAAAGAGTGCGTTCTCCATTTTGGCTGTTGTCTTCTAGCTCCTGGCTGCTAGCTGCTAGCTCCTGCTGTCGGCTGGCGGCGTTCACCGCCGGAAACTGGAAACTGGAAACTGATCGACAAAAATCAAAAAGCCCGGGGGCTTTGGCCTCCCGGGCTTCGGTTACGTTCTGTTGCGCTCGATGTTGGTTGTTTCAGGACATCAGCGCGTCGACCGAAGGCAGGGAAGCCCCAGGAGCTGCATACAGCAGCAGCAACAATTACACGCGCAGGAGTTCCCTGAGTACATTGGCCCAGTTATAACGTTCAAACGCCCGTAAAGTCAAGCGGCCTATCCGGATAGTGCGCCGGCTCACGCTGGAATCGCCAGGTCGAGCTGTCTCCGAATCTGGTCATAGTCGTTGGGCACTTCGATCGGGCGGTTGGCCTGGGTCGAGGCTATACCGGCCAGTCTTCCCGCGTGGTAGTCCGCTTTGAAGTCGGCAAATTTCAAGCCGCTGGCGGTGGAAATCACGACGACCCGCTCGTCCTTCCTGATCTCTCCGCGCTTGGCGAGCTTGATGAGTGCCGCCAACGCCACTCCCGTGTGCGGGCACGCGAACATGCCGGTGCGGTCGGCGCGAGCGACGGCGTCTGCCAGCTCCTGCTCGCTGGCTTGCTCGACCGCCCCGCCACACCGCTTCAGTGCAGCAATCGCCTTGTTGACCGACACCGGATTGCCAATCTGGATGGCGGACGCCATGGTGGGCTTCGCGGTCACGGGACTGAACCGCCACCCATTGCGCGACGCGAGATACAACGGGTTTGCCGCTTCCGCTTGCGCCGCGACCAGGCGCGGCACGCGTGCCACCAGGCCCAGCTCCCGCATCATTTCGAATCCGGCGGCGAACGCCCCGATGTTGCCAAGGTTCCCGCTCGGCACAATGACGACATCCGGCACCTGCCAGTCGAACTGCTGGGCAATCTCGATCGACGCGGTCTTCTGGCCTTCGATGCGCAAACTGTTCATCGAGTTCGCCAGGTACAACCCTTCGTCCTTCGCCAGCTTCTGGATGATCGCCATACAGCCGTCAAAGTCGGTGTCGACGGCAAACACGAGTGCCCCATTTGCCAGCGGCTGCACCAGCTGCGCGACGGTCACCTTGCCGCGGGGCAGGACGACAATGGCGGGGATTCCGGCAGCGGCCGCGTAGGCGGCTAGCGCCGCCGATGTGTCGCCGGTCGACGCGCATCCGACGGCGCGGATTTGCTTGCCATTGGCAATCATCTGCCGCACCATCGACACCAGCACCGTCATCCCGAGATCCTTGAACGACCCCGTGTGCGAGTTGCCGCACAGCTTGACCCACACTTCATCGACGCCGACGCCGCGGCCGAAGGCTTCGGCGAGAAAAAGATTGGTGCCTCCCTCGTCCATCGAGACCACGTTGTTGTCGTCGATCTCCGGACAGACCCACTCCTTCTTCCCCCAGACGCTCGAGCCATAAGGCCAGGTCGTCCGCTTGTATCGCTCATCGAAGAGCCGCATCCACGCCGCGGCGCTGCGATCGCGAAGCGCCTCGAGATCGTGGGCAACCTCGAGAAGGCCTTCGCAGGTCGGACAGCGGTAGATGATCGTGTCGAGCGGATAGGACCCCGGACAGCCGGAAATGCAGCGGAATTGCGCGCTGTAGCTCACGCGAGTACTCCCATGGATGCGGTGGAGAACACGGGGAGCACGACCGGGGGCTCCGCGTGGAAGTCAAGTTGCGACATGTCCATCATCGCCCGGTTCATCGCCGATGAGTTGGACGGCTCGATCGTCACCACGAACGGCCGTCGCCCCGCCGGGAACCCCGGCTGCTGAAGGATTGCGTCGATGTTGATCTCATGTCGTCCAAACACGGCGGACAGCGCGGCGATGATTCCCGGGCGATCCGCCACGGTGAATCGCACATAGTACGCGCTGGTGCAATCCGTCGACACGTCCGCCCGAGGCGACGGCGTCCGCGCGATCGGACGCGATCCTTCCCTGGCGATCGCCAGCAGATCCGATAGCACCGCCACCGCCGTCGGTTCACCACCGGCGCCAAGCCCACCGAACGTCGTCTCGCCGCCAAAGCGGCCCTGCAGCGTGACGAGGTTTTCGCTGCCACGCACGCGCGCCAGCGGTGACTCCAGCGGCACGAGTGTTGGGCCGACGCCGGCTGTCAGCACGCCCGGCTCGTGGGTTCGCTCGGCCCACGCGATCTGACGAATGGTACAACCCATTTGCCCCGCGTAGGCAAAATCGACCGCGTGGATGACGTCGACGCTTCGCGCTTCAATCGCACTGGCGCGAACGTCAACGCCGAACGCGATCTGCGCAAGGATGGCGAGCTTGGCCTGCGCGTCGAGGCCGTGAACGTCCTGCGAGGGATCGGCCTCGGCAAAGCCGAGGGCCTGTGCCTCGGCGAGCGCGTCCTGGAAGGCCACGCGCTCACGTTCCATGCGGCTGAGAATGTAGTTGCAGGTTCCGTTCAGGATGCCGGCAACCCGCGTCAGGCTGTCGCCCGCGAGGCCCTGCTCAATCGCGCGAACGACGGGGACTCCGCCCGCGACCGCCGCTTCGAAACGCAGCTGCTGCCCCACCCTCGCCGCTTCTGCCAGCAAGTCGTGGCCGGCATGTGCAATAACCTGCTTGTTCGCGGTGACGACGGACTTCCCCGCTCGCAGCGCGCTGCGGATCCAGTCCTCGGCGGGCGATCGGCCGCCAATCAGCTCGACGACAACGTCGACGTCGTCACCGAACGCGTCCGTGACGTCGTCGGTCCAGCGGACCGCAGGGTCGATCCAGTCGACGCGCTTGCGGCGCACCGATCGGTTGATGATGACCGAGAGCTGCAATTCCGCGGGGGCGAGTTCCTGGAGCAGCCGCGCAACGGCGCGGCCGACCGTGCCGAAGCCGGCGATCGCCACACGCATCGGCCGGGCGCCGGTTCGAAATCGGGTCACGTCACCGTCACGCTCTCGCACAGCTTCCTGTAGCCGCATGGCTCGCCCCTCGCTCAAAAAAAAACCCGCCGGCTCCTGTGAAGCCGGCGGGTTGTGGTGCGCGATGTCGGTTCTAGATGTTCAGGATGCGACCGCGCAGAAACCGCCGGCATGGTGAATTCGCGTCATGCGAATTCGCATGGCCATCGAGCACGTGGCGGTCATCGTGAGCGGCAACATTGAACCGAACGAGTATAGGGGGCGACAGTGGAGGCCGTCAAGCAAGCTGGCGGGATGAATCCGCGATCTTCACCGTCGCGTTGCGCGCGCCCACGGCTGCGTCCGAGGCAAAACGCCCCTTAACAATCGCGAGCTTTGGGGAATCACGAAGGGCCCTTTCGACAAGTGCCGCTTCTGAGGCACGTTGCGGCCCGTGGACTCGTACAGCTCGACAGGAATCCGGCAACTATTACTGAAGCTTATTATGTTGAAAACATTATAAATTTGACTTCACCCCTCCCGCCGCGCCACGATAACCCATGCACTTTCGCGTCCTTGCCGTCGTTGTCGTCGTCGGCCGCATTATCGGCCGGCCGGACACCGATCCAGGCAAGTGACGGCGCCACAGACTTACGCGAGGAACAACAGGGGCCGTCACTCGAACTGAGAAGACGGCCTTTTGTTTTTGGAGGAACGAGGTCAGCGTGCGAGTCGCGTATCAGGGGGAACCGGGCGCGTTCAGCGAAGCCGCCGTGCTGCGGCTGCTGCCGGATGCCGAGCCACGGCCCTACCCCACCTTCGACGAGGTCTTCGACGCCGTCAGCGACGGCTCGGTGAGCCTCGGCGTCGTGCCGATCGAGAATTCGATCGGCGGCTCGATTCACCGGAACTACGACCTGCTCGTGCAGCGTGAGCTGTCGATCGTCGGCGAAGTGCAGGTGCCCGTCGTGCACAACCTGCTCGCGTTGCCGGGGGTGCGACTCGAGGACGTACGGCGGGTACTCTCGCATCCGCAGGCGCTGGCGCAATGCGCCGGGTTCCTTCGCGGGTTGCAGCATGTCGAAGCGATCGCCACCTACGACACGGCGGGCAGCGCGAAGATGGTGCGCGACGAACAGCGTCGCGACACGGCGGCGATCGCATCCGAACGGGCCGGGACGCTGTTCGGCCTCGAGCCTCTCCGGAGCGGGATCCAGGACTACGACGACAACATCACCCGCTTTCTCGCGATCTCGCGGCAGCGCGTCCCGCTCGGCCCGCCGGACAAGACGAGCCTCGTGTTCACGCTCAAGAGCGCGCCTGGCGCGTTGTTCAAGGCCTTGAGTGTATTCGCGCTGCGCGACATCGATCTGTCGAAGCTCGAGTCGCGGCCGGTTCCCGGTCGTCCCTGGGAATATCTCTTCTATCTCGACGTCGCCGCCGCGCGCGAGGATTTGCAATGCGCGCGCGCGATGGTTCATCTGGCCGAGTTCGCCCCATCGCTTCGTACGCTCGGCTCGTATCCACGCTGGCGGGAGGGCGCGGACGCAACGGCAAGCCCCGAGGCGAAGGAAGGAGCCAGCCGTGGCTGACGCGAAGGCGCACCCCTTGAAGTGGCAGAGCGGCGGCATCACCGACGGGCCGAGCCGCGCGCCCGCACGCGCGATGCTGCACGCGGTTGGTTTCACCCCCGCGGATCTGAAGCGCCCGCTCATCGGCGTGGCGAATACATGGATCGAAATCGGTCCCTGCAATTACCACCTCCGCGATCTCGCCGCGTCGGTCAAGGCCGGCATCCGCGCTGCCGGCGGCACGCCGATGGAGTTCAACACGGTCTCGATCTCGGACGGCATCACCATGGGATCGGCCGGCATGCGCACGTCGCTCGTCAGCCGCGAAGTCATTGCCGATTCGATCGAGCTCGTCACGCGCGGCAATCTGTTCGACGCGCTCGTCGTTCTCGTCGGCTGCGATAAGACCATCCCCGGGGGGGCGATGGCGCTGGCACGGCTCAATATTCCCGGCGTGCTTCTCTACGGCGGCTCGATCGCGCCAGGAAAGTTTGCCGGGCACGACGTCACGATTCAGGACGTCTTCGAGGCCGTCGGCGCACATGCGGCCGGCAAGATGTCCGACGCCGAGCTCGGCGAGATCGAAGCGAACGCGTGCCCCGGGGCGGGCGCGTGCGGTGGGCAGTTCACGGCGAACACCATGGCCACCGCCTGCGAGTTTCTCGGGCTCGCCCCGATGGGAAGCGGCGACGTACCGGCCGTCGACGCGAAAAAGGGGGGCGTCGCCGAACGGATCGGCGAGCTGGTGATGGACGTGCTGAAGCGCGGACTGCGGCCATCCGACTTCGTGACGCGCGAATCATTGGAAAACGCGATCGCGGCGGTGGCCGCGACCGGCGGATCGACGAATGCCGTGCTGCACCTGCTCGCGATCGCGCGTGAAGCGGGCGTGAAGCTCGCGCTCGAGGATTTCGACCGCATCAGCGCGCGGGTCCCGCTGCTCGCGGACCTGAAGCCGGGTGGCAAATACGTCGCGATCGACCTCCATCGCGCCGGCGGCACACGTCTCGTCGCGAACCGCCTGCAGGCGGCCGGTGCGCTTCACGCCAATGCGATGACGGTCACGGGCAAGACCATCGGTGACGAGGCAGCCCGGGCGGTTGAGACCGCCGGTCAGCAAGTGGTACGGCCGGTGTCGGCGCCGCTGAAGCCAACCGGCGGCCTGGTCATTCTCCGCGGCAACCTGGCGCCTGACGGCTGCGTGGTAAAGGTCGCCGGCCACGATTTCGGCACGCACCGTGGCCCGGCCCGCGTCTTCGACGGCGAAGAAGCAGCATTCGAAGCAGTCCAGGGTGGACGCATCAACGCCGGCGACGTCGTCGTCATCAGGCACGAGGGACCCAAGGGCGGACCCGGCATGCGCGAAATGTTGGGCGTCACTGCCGCGATCGTCGGAGCTGGTCTTGGCGAGTCGGTGGCGCTCGTGACCGATGGCCGATTCTCGGGCGCCACTCACGGCCTGATGGCCGGCCACGTGGCACCGGAGGCCGCCGCAGGTGGTCCCATCGCGGCAGTGCGCGACGGCGACATCATCACCTTCGATCTGCCGGCAAGAACGCTCCAGGTCGATATTGCGGACAGCGAAATCGCCGAACGGCTTCGCCGATATCGACCGCTACCGCCTCGATACACGACGGGAGTGATGGCCAAGTACGCGCGCCTGGTGTCGTCCGCGGCTGAAGGCGCCGTGACAGGGACATGAGCGCCTGCGGCGCGAGCGAGCGCGTGGGAGTAGGCCCACCCGCATTGACAAAAGCAGACGGAATCGGACGACGGAAATCGATTATCACATCGAGACCTTTATGAAACTCACTGGCGCACAAATCCTCTGGGAATGTCTGGTTCGCGAAGGCGTGACGGACATCTTCGGATATCCGGGCGGCGCAATTCTGCCGGCGTACGATGCGATGCTCGACTATCCCATTCGCCACGTGCTCGTTCGCCACGAACAGGGCGCGACGCACATGGCCGACGGCTACGCGCGTGCAAGCGGGGGGGTTGGCGTCGCCATCGCGACGTCTGGTCCTGGCGCAACCAACATGGTCACCGGCATCGCCACGGCGATGTTGGACTCCTCCCCCATCGTCTGCATCACCGGTCAAGTCGGCAGCCGGCTGATCGGCAGCGACGCCTTTCAGGAAATCGACATCACCGGTATCACGCTGCCGGTGACCAAGCATAACTATCTGGTGACACGCGCTGACGACGTCGCCAAGGCAGTGCGCGAAGCGTTCGTCATCGCCAAATCCGGCCGTCCCGGCCCCGTGCTCATCGACATCACCAAGGATGCGCAGCAGTCTTCGTGCGAGTTCGACTGGGACGCGGCCGCGCCGTCGGTGCCTGGCTGGAGGTCGGCCCCTGAGACACCTGAAGCCGCGCTCGCGCAGGCAGCGGCAATCCTCAACGCCTCCGAGCGACCAGTCATTCTCGCCGGCCACGGCGTGCTCATCTCCGGCGCGATGAACGAGCTGCAATCGTTCGCCGAGCGCGCGCAGATTCCGGTGGCGATGACGCTGCTGGGGATCGGCGGCATGCCCGCGTCACACCAGCTCAACATCGGCATGATGGGCATGCACGGTGAAGCCTGGGTCAACCATGCGATCCAGGAGGCTGACCTGTTGATCGCTGCCGGCATGCGCTTCGACGACCGCGTCACCGGCAACCTCAAGACCTACGCTCCGCACGCGCGCAAGATTCACATCGAAATCGATCCGTCGGAAATCAACAAGAACGTTCGCGTCGACGTCGCGCTGGTTGGCGATCTGCGTGACGTGCTCAACCGCCTGATGCCGTCGGTTGCACAGGGCGATCGCCAAAAGTGGATCGCACACATCAACGGGCTCAAAGGGGATTCCGCCGTTCGCGACATCCAGGCGCTGCCCGACGACGGCCACCTGTATGCGGCTCACGTGATCAACGATCTCTGGCGCGCGACGCGCAGCACGGAAACAATCGTCGTCACCGACGTCGGCCAGCACCAGATGTGGGAAGCGCAGTACTACCACCACGAGGCGCCGCGCTCGCTCATCACGTCAGGCGGCCTTGGCACCATGGGGTTTGCGGTTCCCGCCGCCATCGGCGCAAAGCGCGCGCGGCCCGACGCCGAGGTCTGGGCGGTAGTTGGCGACGGCGGCTTCCAGATGACGATGTGCGAGCTGGCCACGGCGGTGCAGGACGGCATCGCCATCAAGGTCGCCATCATCAACAACGGGTATCTCGGCATGGTGCGGCAGTGGCAGGAGTTCTTTTACGAACGTCGCTACGCCGCGACCCCGCTTTCCGGTCCTGACTTCGTCAAGCTCGCCGAATCGTTCGGCATCCTCGGCATCGGCGTGACCAAGCGCGGTGAAGTCCTGCCGGCGGTGGATCAGGCGCGCCATCACGCCGGACCGGTCGTCGTGGACTTCCGGGTCGAACAGGAAGATACCGTCTACCCGATGGTGCCGGCTGGCGCTGACCTGCACGCGATGATTCGCAGGCCGAATCCGATCGTCGAGACCGGCGCAGACGTTTAACGAGGATCCCCATGACGATGCATACCTTCACCGTTTACGTCGAGGACGTGCCGGGCGTGTTGAACCGGGTCGCGTCGCTGTTCCGGCGCCGCGGCTTCAACATTACGTCGCTCGCGGTTGGCCATAGCGAGACCCCAGGCGTGTCGCGGATGACCGTCGTCGTCCAGACCGACAGCGGCGGCGCGCACCGCATTGCGGCGCATCTCTACAAGCTGATCAATGTGATTCGAGTCGAGGACATTACCGATCGGCCGGCGGTCATCCGCGATCTGGCATTAATCAAGGTCAGCGCCGATCGCGAACATCGGCCATCGCTGATGCAACTCGCCGAGGTCTTCGGCGCGCGGGTTGTCGATGTCTCGCCGCAGTCGATCGTCATCGAGATGTCCGGATCGGAAGCCAAGATCGATGGACTGCTGGATGTGCTTCGCCCGTACGGCGTCCTCGAGATGGTACGGACCGGCCGGGTCGCGATGTCGCGGGGCGTCGGAAGCCAGCGGCTTGGCGCCTCAGGTCCGGCTGCCGCCATCCCTGATGCAGAGACAGGGGTATCGTATTCGGTGTAAGACTTGACTTCGCCGGTTTAGGTTTTGGGTTTTTGGTTTTTGGGTTTGCGATTCTCGGTTACTGTTCTCAGTTACGGTTTTTGGTTAATGGCCTCGATCGAGAACCAGCCGAGAACCGAAGCCTTGAACCCCAACCAGAACCGAAAACCAAAAACTGAAAACCAAAACTCAGAACTCAAAAACTGATTCCCCGGAGGTTTTTGTGCCCAAGATTTATTACGACGCCGATGCCGATCTCGCGCTCATTCGCGGACGCAAGGTCGCGGTCCTCGGCTACGGATCGCAGGGACATGCGCACGCGTTGAATCTGCGCGACAGCGGCGTGGACGTGCGGGTCGGACTGCATGCGGCCAGCAAGTCGCGCGCGAAAGCGCAGGCGGACGGCCTGACCGTCAACGATCCGGCAGCCGCGTGCGCCTGGGCCGACGTGATTATGGTGCTCGTGCCCGACACGGTGACGGCGGCGCTGTATCGCGAAGCCATTCGCCCGCATCTGTCGGCGGGAAAGACGTTGATGTTCGCGCACGGTTTCAACGTTCGCTTTGGCACGCTCGACCTCCCCAAAGACATCGATGTCTCGATGATTGCCCCGAAGTCGCCAGGGCATCGCGTGCGCGAGCTGTATCAGGAGGGGGCCGGCACCCCGGCGCTGCTGGCGATTCATCAGGACGCCACCGGCAAGGCCAAGGACGTCGCGCTGTCGTACGCCAAAGGCATTGGCGTGACCCGAGCGGGCGTCATCGAGACGACGTTCGCCGAGGAGACCGAAACGGATCTGTTTGGTGAACAGACCGTGCTCTGCGGTGGCGTCAGCGCGCTCATCAAGGCCGCGTTCGAAACGCTGGTCGAGGCCGGTTACCAGCCGGAAATCGCGTACTTCGAGTGCATGCACGAGTTGAAGCTGATCGTCGACCTCATGTATCAGGGCGGCCTGAACTACATGCGCTATTCGGTCAGCGACACGGCCGAGCATGGCGACTACACCGGTGGTCCGCGGATCATCACCGACGAGACCCGTAAGGAAATGAAGAAGATGCTTGCGGAGATCCAGGACGGCACCTACGCGAGGAACTGGATCGAAGAAGATCGCAAGGGTCGGCCGTGGTTCAACGCGCAGCGCGAGAAGGAGCAGAATCAGAAGCTCGAAGAGGTCGGAGCGAAGCTTCGCGAGCTGATGCCCTTCCTGAAGCCGGTGAAACACCGCCAGCCGGCCGGCGTCTGATTGAATACTGAACGACGCGAACGAACGAAGTGAGTGAGCCACGCGACCGGAGCGGGCCGTCGAAGCGGCGAGCGAGGGCGCGTGTCGGGGAGTTCGAGGGACGAAAGCCCCTCGACCAAAGATGGACTTGAGACAGCTCGAAATCCTGCGCGCGATCGCTGAAAGCGGTTCGTTCACCGCCGCAGGTGCCCGTCTGAACGTTTCGCAGTCAGCCATCAGCCGCCAGATCCTGCTGCTCGAAGAAGAGTTCAAGGAACCGCTATTCATTCGCTTCGGCCGGCGCATTCAGATCACTCCGACCGGCGAGACGCTGCTTCAGCTGAGCCATCGCGTCTTTGCGGACATCAAGGACACGTCTGAAAGCATCCTCGACACGAAGAAAAAACTGTCGGGAACGCTGCGCCTGGTAGGCGGCATGACCGTGTGCCTGTACGTCTTCCCGACGCTGCTCAAGGAATTCCGGCGGCATCACCCGGATGTCGACATCAAAGTGATTACGGGGGGCACGCCGCGGCTGGTCCGGAAACTCCGTGCCGGAGGCGCCGACCTCGGGCTGCTGACCCTGCCGATTGACGATTCGTCGCTCGTCACGGTGCCCGTCATTCACGAAGAGTTGCTGCTGGTCTCGGCCGCCGGGCACAAGCTGTCGAACGGCCGGGCGGTGGCTGCGGCGGCGCTTGTCCGCCAGCCCTTCATCCTGTTCGAGGGTGGCTCCAACACCCGCCGCGTCATCGACGAGTTCTTCGTGCGTGCCGACATCAAACCGCGTGTCGTCGCCGAAACGGAAAACGTCGAGATCATCAAGTCGATGGTCGCCTCCGGCCTTGGCGTCAGCATCGTCCCCTTTCAATCAGTGGCGAGGGAAATCCGGGGTGGCAGCCTATCGGTGGCGCGGATCGAGGGGCAGACGCTGGTGCGCGAGACCGGATGGGTACACCTTCGCGCCGATCGCGTGCCCCGGATGGTCCGTGAGATGATGGACACGCTGACGCGAATCCTGCCACGGTTGAAGCTCGCGCCGCCTGGCGGACCTCGCCGGGCCGCGGCCCGCGAGCAGGAATCAGTTGCCACCGACTGATCGCCCCCATGCGACTGACCGAACGAGAGATCGACAAGCTCCTGATCTTTACCGCCGCCGACGTCGCTCGACGGCGGCGCGCGCGCGGACTCAAGCTCAATCACCCGGAAGCGGTCGCGCTGATCACGGCTGAAGTCCTCGAGGGCATCCGCGACGGGCGGACCGTCGCCGAACTGATGACGCTCGGCGCGCAGGTGCTCACCCGAACGGACGTGTTGGATGGTGTGCCCGAGATGATCCACGAAGTGCAGGTCGAAGGCACTTTCCCGGACGGCACGAAGCTCGTCACCGTGCACGACCCGATCCGTTGACGATGATTCCCGGCGAATACATCCTTCGCGAGGACTCGGTCGAACTCAACGCCGGCCTCCCCCGCGTCAGGCTTCGCGTCGACAATCACGGCGATCGTCCGATCCAGGTCGGTTCCCATACCCATTTTTTTGAGGTCAACCGGTACCTGCGCTTCGATCGCGTGAAGGCGTACGGGCACCGGCTCGACATCCCGGCTGGGACGGCGCTGCGGTTCGAGCCCGGTGAAGGGCGCGAGGTCGATCTCGTGCCGTTCTCTGGTCGCCGCATTGCGTTCGGCATGAGCGGTCTCGTGAATGGCCCGCTCGACAGCGGACGCGACGACGCGATTCAGCGCGCCACCGCTCGCGGATTCATAGAGGAGCAAAAATGAAGGTCGCGAGGCGCACCTACGCGGACCTTTACGGCCCAACCGCCGGCGACAAAGTGCGTCTCGGCGACACCGCGCTGCTGATCGAAATCGAGAACGACTTCGCCCGATACGGCGATGAAGTCGTGTTCGGCGGAGGCAAGGTCATTCGCGACGGCCAGGGACAATCGCAGACGACTCGTGCGTCGGGCGCAGTGGACCTGGTCATCACGAACGTCATAGTCCTCGACCACTGGGGCATCGTGAAGGCGGACGTCGGCGTGCGCGATGGCCGAATCGCTGCGATCGGCAAAGCCGGCAACCCCGACATCCAGGACGGTGTCACACCGGGCCTGGAGATCGGTCCGTCGACCGAAATCGTCGCCGGCGAGCATCGAATCCTCACCGCCGGCGGCATCGATTCGCACATCCATTTCATCAGCCCTCAACAAGCCTGGGAGGCGCTGTACAGCGGCGTCACGACGATGATTGGCGGCGGCACGGGTCCGGCAGATGGCACCCGCGCGACGACATGCACGCCCGGCGCATGGAACATCCATCGGATGCTCGAAGCGGTCGAGGCGTTGCCGCTCAATTTCGGCTTTCTCGGCAAGGGCAACGCGACGCGCGTCGAGGCGCTGGTGGAACAGATCGTTGCCGGCGCAATCGGGCTGAAGTTGCACGAAGACTGGGGGACGACGCCGGCGGCCATCGACGCGGCACTCAAGGTGGCCGACGACCATGACGTCCAGGTTGCCATCCACACCGATACGCTGAACGAATCCGGATTTGTCGAGGACACGCTCGCCGCCATCAACGGACGAACGATTCACACCTATCACAGCGAAGGAGCGGGCGGCGGCCACGCGCCGGACATCCTCAAAGTTTGCGCGCAGCCGAACGTCCTGCCGTCAAGCACCAACCCGACGATGCCGTATACGGCGAACACGCTGGACGAGCACCTCGACATGCTGATGGTCTGTCACCATTTGAATCCGCAGGTGCCGGAGGACGTCGCCTTCGCCGAGTCGCGGATCCGCCCCGAGACCATGGCGGCAGAAGACGTCCTGCACGACCTCGGCGCGATCAGCATGATGTCTTCCGACTCGCAGGCCATGGGCCGTGTCGGCGAGGTGATCACGCGCACCTGGCAGACGGCTCACATCATGAAGGAGACCAGGGGCGCGCTGCCTGGCGACGCTTCCACCAGCGACAACCTTCGGGCTCGCAGGTACGTGGCCAAATACACGATCAATCCGGCTGTCGCTCACGGCGTCGGCGACTACGTTGGTTCGATCGAGGTCGGCAAGCGCGCGGACCTCGTGCTGTGGTCGCCGGCGTTCTTCGGGGTCAAACCCGATTTGATTCTCGTCGGCGGGATGATTGTGGCCGCGCTCATGGGGGATCCGAATGCCTCGATCCCGACGCCAGAGCCGGTCCGTTACCGCCCGATGTTTGGCGCCCTCGGACGCGCACGAAACTCGCTGGCCGTCACGTTCGTCTCGCGGGCATCGATCGACGCGAACGCGCTGCCTCTGTCGCTTCGAAGAGCGCTCCTGCCGGTCCGGAATACCCGCTCGATTGGAAAGCGGAACATGGTGCTCAACGACGCGCTGCCGAAGATTGACATCGATGCGGAGCGCTATACGGTCACCATTGACGGAGAGCGCATCGAACCGAAGGCCGCGACATCGCTGCCCCTGGCGCAGCGCTACTTTCTTTTCTAGGCCACGAGCATGTCGTCCTCATCTACACCGATTCCCGTTCGCGTGATCCATCCCCATGCCGAGCCTCCGGCCGGCCTGCCGGTCGTCGAGCTGCCGATGAACGCCATCGATCGGCGCCGTGTTCGCCGGCTCGTCGAGGCACCAGATGGCGTCGTGCTCGCCCTGGAACTGCCGACAGGCACCATCCTTCACCCCGGGCAGCTCCTGCACCACGATGCCGACGTCGCGTACGTGGTGAGCGCAGCAGACGAGGATGTGCTGATCGCGCACCCTCGAGACCTGGCCGAAGCGGCACGCGTCGGCCACTTGATCGGCAACATGCACCGCGACATCTTTGCGACAGGGAACGACGTTATCGCGCTGGCGGACGATGTGCTGGCCGAACGGCTGGCCAGGGCGGGAGTTTCGTGCGAGCGAGCGCGCAGACCGTTTCACGGACGCGCTTCCGGGGAGCACTCGCACTGATGTCGGACCTCCATCTCCTTCGATTGTTTCAACTGTTCGACTCGCAGTTCCCCGTTGGCGCCTTCGCGCACTCGGGTGGATTGGAAACCTACGGACAGGCCGGAGCACGGCTGCCAGAGCTCGCCCAGATCATCCGGTCGCAAGTGACGCAGGGATGGGGACGCGGCGAGCTGGTGGCGGCATCGCTGGCCTGGTCCGCGACGGGCCGAGCGGGCGCAGCTTCCGATCTGACACGGCTGGCGGCGCTGCTGAGCGCGCAGAAGGTGATTCCGTCTGTCCACGATGCGAGCGTGCGTCAAGGACGGCGAACGCTTTCGCTGTTGATGCGACTGTATCCGGGTCGCGTTACATCGCTGATGATTGATCCTCCGCATCACGCGCTGGTGATTGGCACAGCGGGACGGCTTCTGGAGCTGCCGCGCCGGGAATTGCTCGTCGCGTACGCCCACAGCTTGCTGGCCGGTGCCATCGCCGCCGCCACGCGGTGCATGCCCGTCAGCCCGGCGCAGGGACAGCAGCTCATCGTGGAATTCCAGCCGGCGCTCGAAGCCGCGGTCCTGCGGGCCGTGGATGCGAACGAAGAGGACTTGTTCACCTGTACACCAGCGCTCGACATTCGGTGTCATCAGCAGTCCGGCCTTCGAACGCGATTGTTTCAATCGTGATGCGATGTTCACTGTCGCGCTGCACGCGCCCGCGGTGACGTCGAAGATCCGAAGATCCGAAGATCCGAAGGAGGAGCATCACGCTGAGAGGGCGGCAGGACCGCGCGTAGCCGTCAGCCCGTCCAGTTCGACAGTGGCTGTCGCAGCGACCAAAGGATCGAGATGATGAGCGTCACAATCGGCGTCGGCGGTCCAGTAGGATCTGGCAACACCGCTCTTCTCGACAGTCTCTGCAAGCAGCTGCGCGATCGCTATAGCCTCGCGGTCGTCACCAACGACATCTATACCCACGAGGACGCCGAGTTCTTGATGCAATCCGGTGCGCTCCCGATCGAGCGCATCCGTGGCGTGCAAACCGGTGGCTGTCCACACACCG
>JBKPNQ010000218.1:0-24102 GCA_046732715.1 Acidobacteriota bacterium
CAACAATTCCTGCAGGACGCTGTGCTTCAGCTGCACAAGCTGAAGGCGCAGGCCGACAAGGCAGTCGCGCAGACCTCCGACGACTCCTTCTTTGCCACTCTAGATCCGGAAGCGAACAGCATTGCCCTGATCATGAAACACATGGCGGGAAACATGCGGTCTCGATGGACTGATTTCCTGACCACCGATGGCGAGAAGCCCGATCGCGATCGCGACCGCGAGTTCGAGACTGCGAGCTCCGATACTCGGGCGTCGGTTGCCGCACAGTGGGAGGACGGCTGGAACCGCCTGTTCGCCGCGATTACCGCGCTGTCACCGGCGGATTTGTCCAAGACGGTTCGTGTCCGTGGCGAAGCGCACTCGGTCCTCGAAGCCATCAATCGGCAGCTGACGCATTACGCCGCGCACGTGGGACAGATTGTTTTGCTGGCAAAACACTACGCCGGACCCAGCTGGCAGACACTGAGTATTCCCCGCGGCAAATCCAAAGACTTCGACGTATCAAAGAGTGGCGCGTCCTACGACGTCAAGGAACCACGCAAGTCGTGAGACGGAACTGGCGACTGGCAACTGGCAACTGGAGACTGGAAACCGGCGACTCAGAAACTGAACCCGGTCCCCAGATTCAGCCGCGTGCCGCCGCCGTCGAAGCCGTGGGCGACGTCGAAGTTGATCTTGATGAGCGGTGCGATGATGAAGAGACCGGCACCCGCTCCCTGCTGCCATTTCGCGTCGTTCAGGCTCGCGCCGAAATCGACGGCTTTTCCCGCATCCATGAACACCGAGACGCCGAGCTTGGCGCCCTTCAGCACCGAGGTGAGCGGAACCCGAAACTCGCCTGAGGTGACGACCATCCGGTCGCCCGCGAACGTGCCGGTGCGGAACCCGCGCAGATTGGACGAGCCTCCGAGAAGCAGGCGTTCGTACGGCGGCAGCGTCGCGTCGGTATTGAAGTACTGAATCCGCCCGGCCAGGACTGATTGTCCGATCACCCGCAGATAACCTCGGGCATCGGTATCGTAGCGGTTGATTCGATCCAGTCCCCGGACGTTCAATGCCGACCATCCAGCGCCCAGGACGATCGCGTTACCAGGAAATGCCGGATCACCGCGCGTGTCGAGGAGGACAGTCGTCCCGATGGTCCAGATGTCGTCATTCTGCGTGCCGAACTCCACCGAGCTTCGCGACGCATCGAGGCCGACCCGGATCATGTGCGCGAACTGGCGTTCGACCCGGCCGTTGAGCTCGATGCGCTGATCGTCGATGTCGTAGTGCGGGTTCTCGCGATTCCAGATGCCGAAGCTGGAAAAGACGCGGCTGATCGGTCCGGTTTTGAAGCTGCGTTCAGCCTCGATTGCCGCACGCTTGGTGCCGCCCCACGTGAGCGGCACTGACAATCGCTCGCCTGCGCCCAGCAGATCGACGGTGCTGACGCGGCCGCCGTAGGTGAATCCGTATCCGTCGGCGTAGCTCAGGATCGGAAAAAACATCAGGCGGTTCGTGATTCGGTTCCACGATCCCGAGATCGGATTGCCGCCGGTTGTCGTCGCCGACGTGACGCCGGGTCGTTCGTGCACGACGAGGACGATCGCCACATCGGTCGGATCGTCGAGCGAGCGATACCGTTTTCGTACTTCGACCGTTTCAAATCGGTCGCTGTCTTTCAAACGCTTCTCGATAGTGCTGACCGAGTCGGCGGCAATCGGATCGCCGAGCGCGATCCCCGCGAGTTTGATGACGTCGGCGTCCGCTACCGCGGCATTGCCATGCACGCGGATTTCATGAATCGTCTCCAAGGGCTGGTGGTCGTCGACGAACGGGCCGTGCCCGACCGTCGTCTCCGCGGCCGCCAGCGCTCGCGGCACGTGCGGGACCCCAAGCCTCCCGGGCACTCCGGGCGCGCTTGGTGCTTCTGGCACTGCACTCAGTTTGGGTACCGTAATCTTCGTCTTGACTTCACCCACCCGGTAATTCGTGAACGCCCGATCGTAGGCCGCTTCGAACGATCCCATCGCGAGCGTGACGCCGGCATGGATGTTCATGCCGCGCGGCAGCCACACACCCGGAAACGGCTGTCCCATCGTCATCGACGCGCGAATGTCGTCGATTTTTACGAGCCAGCCGGCGGGAAGAAAGTCCATCCAGACATTGTCGAAGGTGTATTTCACAATCTGGTGCTCGGCCGGATCGACCCACAGCGTGACCAGCGCCGTCTTGTTCATCTTCCGATTGATCTCGTCTTCCGCCTGCCGTTGCTTCTGCTGCTTCTTCGGATCGCTCGACGACGGCTTTTTCTTCATCTCACGCGGCGTCTTCTCGTCGTCCGTGTCGTTGAAGAGGTTGGTGGGGTAGTACTCGATGCGGAGCACGTCCTGGCCTTCGAGTGTTTCACGGCCGGCGAGGTAGTAGTTCCCCGGCTCGAACTTGAAGTCCATGAAGTACGCCTCGGAGACGAAGCGCGGCTCCGTTGTCACCGGCCCGCCGGTGTTGACCTGGAGCCCTTCCGATCCGATGATGACCTCCGCCTTCTCGCGTTCGTTCTTGGCCTTCCTTTCCTGCCGTCCCTTTTCACGACGAATCCACTTCTCCTCGTACTCCGCTCGCTCTTTTTCACCGACCGCCACGCCATCGAACCGCACCGGACTCCGCACGTGCATACCGTCGCGCTCGTACCACGTGTAATCGCGTTTCGTGCGATGGAGCGGCCACTGGCCAGGACCCAACACTTCGAACGTCTCAGTTTCGTCGAGCACATACTGCTCGAGCATCTTGCGGTTCACCTCGCGGCGGGCAAGCACCTTTTCCATGAATGCGTCGAGGTCGCTGCGAGGAGCAGCGGCCTTGGCCTGGCTCCCGCCCGTCGATGGGGAACCCTGAGCGCCGATGGAGATTGGAAAACTGATCAGGAGAACGAGCGTGAGAAGAACGCTCGATACCGGAAAAAACATTGGCCTCCGAGCAGGCAGGCTGGTTCGACCTTTAGACGACCGTCAGGCGATCGTGGTTCCTTAGAGAATTTGAACTTTTAACTCTTAACTTTTAACTTTAAATATTCTGCCACGTTCCGCTGGCGCCCGAGCGGAACAGCGCGTCGATAACGCGCATGTTCTTGACTGAGTCCTCGAGCGGATATGGCGCAGCTGTGCCCTTTATCGCCGCTTCGGAAAAGCGGTCTCCCTGGATGGTGTATTGGTCGCAGGTCGCGAACTCGATCGTCTGGCGATCGGGGACGGCACCCGGCGGCGAGTCTTCCACAAAGATGCGGCACGGGTGATCGAGTGGCGCGTTGAAGGGAATCTCAACCTCCACCCGCCCCCTGGTCCCCGCGACGGTGATGCGCTGTGCATGCGCCAGTTGGGTGCTGCAGGTGCCGACCGCGTGCCGTCCGCCGAAGTCCATTATCAGCGACGCCATCCAGTCGACGCCGGTCTCCGGGACCTCTTCGATCAGCGCGCACACCCGACGCGGTTCGGCCTCGAAGATCATCCGCGCGGTGTTGACGAGATAACAGCCGATGTCGAGGAGGCCTCCGCCGCCCCAGGCTTTTATGTGCCGGATGTTCGACGGATCGTTCATGAAGAAGCTGAAGTAACCGGTAATCGATCGCACCTCGCCGATACGTCCGGATCTGGCGACGTCCAGTGTGCCGAGCCACTGCGGATGCGTGCGAATCATGAACGCTTCCTGGATTAGCACGCCGGTCCGATCCCGCACGGCGAGGAGGCGTTCGGCGTCGGCTGCGACCAGGCCAATCGGTTTTTCACACAGCACGTGTTTGCCGGCTTCAGCCGCACGCGTCGTCCATTCAACGTGCAGGTGGTTCGGCAACGGGTTGTAGATCGCATCGATGTCGGGATCGGCCACCAGCGCGTCGTACGATCCGTACGCTTTAGCCAGCCCCAGCTCCGCGGCGGCACCGCGTGCTTTCGCGATGTCGCGCGAAGCGATTGCGTCAACCGTGGTGAACTCGCCGCGCTGCATGCCCGGGATCACCTTCTTGGTTGCGATGCGGGCAACACCCAAAACCCCCCAGCGAAGTTTTTTCATATGGGTCTCTCAGAACCTCGTCGAACCTCTTGATCGTAAGCCGTTACGTCGCTCGTAAACCCCGCCACGCGCTTTCCACCGGTATTCCACCGTTTTTCGGCCGCTGGCGCGTGGTACCCGGGTTGCTCTGGAAGCAATCGATTCCCGACGTCCCTGGCCGGACGCCTATCCGGGTCCAAAGCCGCGTCCTACCCCACGCGGCCAATGACAACGGCTTGGCCGATCGTGCCGGAGACGCCGGGATCCTCAACAGGTGATTCATCCATGCGAGCTCGATTTCTGTCCGTCTGCTTCGGTGCCCTGCTGTGCGCCAGCTGTGGTGGATCCGGCGGCTATGGCGGAAGCGCCACGCCTCCGACCAATCCGACTCCGAGTCCGAGCGGAAACACGAATGTCACGACGATCACCATCTCTGGCCAAAAGGGAGATCAGTCGTTCTCGCCGAATCCCGCGATGTGCGTGACCGGTCAGAGCGTCGTGTGGAAGAACGGCGACAGCACCACGCATCGAATCGTGATCCCGGAACTTGGCGTGGATACCGGCAACATTGCGCCTGGCGCTTCGTCTGCGCCCGTGTCGCTCGCGAACGTCTCGAGGGCGTACCACTGTTCGTTGCACCCGACGATGGTCGGCGCTCTCAACGACGCGTCGAACGGGTCGCCAAACGGCGGATACTGATTTACTCCGAAGGGCTTCGCCCCTCGGACTCCCCAACACGCTCTCTCGCGAGCCGCTTCGCGTGGCTGCTTCCGCCTTCGCCGCCAAGCGCTGCGGCGAGACCTCGGCGGAGCCTTGGCGGAAGCGGCCCATTCGCGTGGCTCGTTTCGCTGCGCTCGCTCGCGTCTTCACTTGAAAGGTGGGACGCTCGCGTGATCCTTCACGGGCGCGGATCCCGCTCGTTTGCGCCTCCTGGCTGGCTGCCGCGGTTGCTCCGCGGCGGCTTGAAGGACTTGTCCGGATACTTTGGCGCAACCGGCGCGGGAATCGGGTTCTTCTTGATCTCGTCCTGCAGATACTTGATGGCGGCATCGAGTTGCGCGTCAGTGCCGCTGAACGTCGCGTGGGGCAGGTTGTCGACGACGATGTCGGGGTCGACACCGTGACCCTCGATCAACCAGTCGCCGTCAGGACCGAACACCCCCGTTTCCGCCGCCGTGGCGATGCCGCGGTCGACCAGGAAGTTGCTCTGCGACAGCCAGACCTCTCCACCCCACGTCCGCGTGCCGATCACCTTGCCGAGTCCCAGCCGTCTGAAGCCTTCAGCAAACGCTTCACCGTCTGATGCGGTGTTCTGATCGCAGATCACGACGACGTGTCCGCGAAACGCATACTGCATGTTCCAGGTCGGGTTTCCGATTCGCGGCTGCCAGTAAAACCAGGCCTTTCTCAATAACTTCTCGAGAATCCAGCTGTCGATGTTGCCGCCATTGTTGTGGCGCACGTCGATGATGAGGCCGTCACGATCGAAGACCGGGTAGAACTCGCGCTGCCACTGGGCGATGTCGTTGCCGCCCATGGCGCGCAAATGGACGTAGCCAATCTTCTGCTGTCCCGCTATCTCGACGGTCTGACGCCTGGTGTATTCCCATTCGTCGTAGCGCATCGTCGTTTCACGCGCGAGCGTGACCGGCGTGACGACGACGTCGCGCGCAGCGCCGCCCGCCTTGGCGACGACGCGCAGGAGCATCTGCTTGTCGGACTGGTTGCGCAGGAGCGCGTCGAGATCGCGCGCCGACAGCGCCGGCACGCCGTTGACCATCTGGATGACGTCTCCCTCCTGTATGTTGACCTCGCGGCGAGCCAGCGGTGCGAGATCGCCCGGCACGTCCGGGTCGGTCTTGTAGATGTGCGTCACCCGAAATCCCCCGGCTTTTTCGTCGCGCGCGAACGTCGCGCCGAGTGACGCCGGCTGGACCTGATCGGCGCCGCGCCGCGCGTCACCGCCGCGGACGAAGATGTGAAGCGCGGACAATTCGCCAACCATCTGCGAGAGGATGTCGGAGAGCTCCGCTCGATCGGTCACACGATCCACGAGCGGCAAGTACTTCGCCTTCATTGCGGCCCAGTCGACGCCGTGCATGTTGCGGTCGTAAAAGTAGTCGCGCTCGAGCCGCCAGGCTTCGGTGAACATCTGCCGCCATTCGTCTCGTGGGTCGAGTCGGAAGGCCCAGTCACCAAGCGGCACTTTGTTTTTCGAGGTATCCGTCGGGGCTTTTGCGCCGATGTCGAAGATAAAAATGTCCTGCGCCTTCCGCAGCATCAGCTTCTTGTGATCGAGCGTCAGCTCATAGTCCGAGACATCTTCCGCGAAGGTTTCGGGCTTTGGACTCTTGTTCTCGATCGCGAGCGTTTTGAGCGCGGGCCGGCCGGTCGACGAAACGTCGCGTGACATGAAATACAGCCGTTTCCCGTCCGTCTCGAGGTTGCCGTAGTTGCCGGCTGGCAGCGGGACTTCGAGGAGCCGGGTTTCGATGCCCGTCAAGTCGGCGACCGCCGGCACCGGCGGCTGCACACCCTGCGCGGCAGGGGCCGGCGTCGGTGGGGCGGCATCCTTCTTCTCGTCTTTTTTCTGATCGCTCTTGTCTTCCGACCCCGAAGGCGGCGACAGTTCGTCGTCGGGCTGGAACGGCGATCGCTCGCCGGGTTTCAACGAGACGAGATAGATCTTCGTCTGCTTGTCGAAGAACGGTTCCGGCTGGCGCGATCCCCACGGGCTGCCGACTGCCGAGACGAAATTGCGATCCGACAGGAAGTACAGCCACTTGCCGTCGGGCGACCATGCCGGGCTATAGCTATCGTACCGTTCGGTGGTGACCGGGGTGATTCGATCGGCATCCGGACTGTAGAGATAGAGCCGCGTCATCTGATTACGATCGGGCGCGGTGTAGGCGAGCCACTTGCCATCAGGGGACCACGTCACGTCGGCGAAGTCGCCTTCGCCGCACTCGGCAATCCGCTTGTTCCTCTTCGAGGCGATGTCGTAGACCCAGAGCTGCTGATCTTTGTCGAAGTGCGCGATCCGCGTTCCATCGGACGACGGAATGCCGTCCCAACGCAGCACCTTGCCGTCAGTGGTCAGTTGGGTGTTGTCGCCAACGCCGTTGGCCTGGACCTTCCAGAACTCCACCTCGCCGCTCTGATCTGACAGGGTCAGCAGCGACTTGCCGTCGGGAAAGAATCGTCCCTCTCGATAGCGGACTCTCTTGTCGCGCGTCGCCTCGACCGTGCGTCCCTGCTGCGCCGGAACGACGAAGACCTGCCCGCGTGCTGTGAGCACAACCCGATCACCCGTCGGCGACACGTGCGCGCTGGTGACCCATTCCATCGGCGCCTTGATCCACTTTTCGCGCAGCTGATCGAAGTCGGACACCAGCCGGATCGGGACGGCGCGGTCCTCGCCACTGGCCACGTCGAAGAGTCGGATATCCGCGCCCAGCTGGTAAGCGATCCGTCCGTCTGAAAGCGATGGGGCCGACGCGTCAATGCCGCTGTGCTTCGTGTGCTGCCTGGGATCGCCGCCGCGTTCGGCAATCGACCAGATGTTCATCGTCCCGTCGCGATCGCTGAGAAAGTAGACGCGATCGTTCCAAAGCATTGGATTCTTGCTCGTGCCTTTGTAGTCCGTCGTCAGCGCCGCGGCTTCCTTGTCCCCCTCCGCGAAGCGCCACAGGTTCTGTGCCGTGCCGCCCTGATATCGCTTGGTGTAGCTCCCTTGAAACGCGAGTCGAGTGAAATAAAGAGTCCGACTGGTGGAGTCGTACGAGCCATCGCTCGCTTGCGCCAGCGGCACCAGCGTGCGTGCCCCCGTTGCCGGGTTGACGCGCGCGAGCTGCGTGTTCGGCAGCGTCGAGAAGCGGCGGGTTGAATACAGAACGTCTCCGGCCGGTGACCATCCGGCGACCAACGCATTGCCGCCTTCGTAGGTCTGCCTTACGGGCACACCTCCATCGATCGAAACTGTGTAGACCTCGGTCGGCCCTTCGTACGCGGCCGAGAACGCGATCGTCTTCCCATCAGGGGAAATCGCCGCGCGTGACTCTTCAGCCGGATGGGTCGTCAGGCGCTGGGCGACACCGCCGCCCACTCCGACGCGCCAGAGATCGCCTTCGGCCGTGAACACAATCGTGTCGCCGTGGATCGCCGGAAATCGGTAGTACCCCAGCGTCGTTGAATCGGCGGCGGCGCGAGGGTGGGCGAGCGCGACGGCGCCGAGAACCGCACCCGACAGGCCGAACGCTCGAGCGTATCCCATAAACCCGACGCTCGAAGTCAAGGTGCGAGCGAGCGCGGCGAGCGAGCCACGCGAACGGAGCGCGCCGACGAAGCGGCGCGTGAGAGCGCGTGTGGGGGAGTTCGAGGGGCGAAGCGCCTCGAATAAGACAAGATGTTTCGTCATACGCCGGAATTCTGGCGTAACTGAACAGCGACGTCAAAACTTCGCGGTTCGCAATTGGCAATTCGCAATTCGCGGTTCGCGATTCGCAACTCGCAAGTCGCAATTCGCAAGTCGCGGTTCGCAATTCGCAACTCGCAAGTCGCCATTGGCGGTGCGCAATTGCGGTCCGCGGTCGGGGGGCGAGGCGATTTGACGTCGGAGCCAACTCACCGATATACTGCCGGGAATCGTGACGATGACGTCCACGGCCCAGACGGTTTGTCGAAAGCGGACGAAGCGAATCTGCAGGCCGGGGGTGTGCGCGATCGTCGCGTAGCTGAGCAAGCGCAGCAAAGCGTTCCAACACCCGCCGGCCCTTCCAAGGCCGGCGGGTTTTTTTTTGATCAGGACATCATGGACAAGACACGAATCGACGTCGGCGTTCTCGGCGCGACCGGTATGGTCGGTCAACAGTTCATCAAGCAGCTCGCCAACCATCCCTGGTTCCGCCCGGTATGGTTCGGCGCCAGCGAGCGTTCCGAGGGCAAGGCTTACGCCGACGCTGCCGGGTGGCGGTTGTCGTCGCCGATGCCAGATGATCTGCGCGGCATACGCGTCGACTCGTGTACGCCCGGGCGTGGGCCGCACTTGATGTTCTCGGCGCTCGATGCGAACGCCGCCAACGACGTCGAGCCGGCCTTCGCCCAGGCCGGGCATCTGGTGATCAGCAATGCCCGCAGCTACCGCATGGATTCGCTGGTCCCGCTCCTCATTCCCGAAGTCAATCCCGATCATCTCGCCCTGCTCCCCGCGCAGCGCCGCGAACGCAAATGGCCGGGCGCCATCGTCACCAACCCGAATTGTTCGACCATCGTGCTGTCGCTGGCACTCGCACCGCTGCGACAGTTCGGCATCCGCTCGGTAATGGTGACGACGCTTCAGGCCGTCTCGGGGGCGGGGTATCCGGGGGTGGCGTCGCTCGACATTCTCGGTAACGTCGTGCCGGCGATCTCGGGCGAGGAAGAAAAGATCGAGCGCGTGACTCAGAAGATCCTGGGGGCGCTCCAGGGGAACGCCGTGACACCGCATCCGATGGTGGTCAGTGCACAGACGACCAGGGTACCGGTGGTCGACGGCCATACTGAGAGCGTGTCAATCGCGTTCGACACCAAGCCGTCGGTCGACGACGTCACCGCCGCGCTGCGGTCGTTCCAGGGCCGTCCGCAGGAGCTCAAGCTGCCGACCGCGCCGTCGAACCCAATCGTCTGGACGCAGGCGGCGGATCGTCCGCAGCCACGTCTGGACGCCGAGCGCGACGGCGGGATGGCCGTCACCGTTGGTCGCGTCCGGAAATGCCCGGTGCTCGACGTCAAGTTCATCGCGCTGGGACACAACACGATCCGCGGCGCCGCCGGCGCCGCCGTGCTGAATGCGGAGCTGATGCGGGCTGAGGGGTTGCTGGTAGGCGACTAACGTTGGGGTCTGACCCCGGTGTACCCGGAGTCTTGGGGTCTGACCCCGGGTTTACACGGGGTCTGACGCCGGTCGAGCCGGGTTTCACACTCGGACGACTCCCGGTTTCAGGATTTGAGAGTGAGTGCTTGAAAGCGAAGGACGAAGGACTGTATGAAAACAATACCAGGGTCTGACCCCGAGTGGGTAAGCGCGCGACCGGGGTCTGACCCCAGGCGGGGGTCTGACCCCAGGCCGCCGCTGACGGGACCGATTGTCATGAAGTTCGGCGGGACGTCGGTCGCCGACGCGGACGCCATCACCCGCGTCGTCGGGATCGTGCGGGCGGCGCGGGCGAGCTCGGGGCTGCCGCCGGTGGTGATCGTCTCAGCGATGAGCGGCGTGACGGATCGGTTGCTGGAACTGACGCAGTCGGCCGAGCGTCGACGTGACGCGCACGTACTGAACGGCGTGGCGGAACTCTCACGCCGGCATTTCGAAGCCATCGAGCGGCTGCTCCCGGCGGACGCCGCCAACGACCTGCTGGTCGAAATTGGCGCGCAGCTCGAGGATCTGCGCGCACTGCTCAAGGCAACCGCGATCCTTCGCGCCGCATCACCCAGCGCCCACGACGCGATTGTCTGCACCGGCGAACTGATCAATAGTCGCATCGTGGCAGCGGCGCTCGAACACAGCGGCATTCCGGCCGCGTGGGTGGACGCCCGACGCGCGATCGTGACCGACGCCGCGCACACAGCTGCCTCGCCGAAGCCTGACGAGACGCGCGAGGCCGTCGGCCGCGAGATCATGCCGCGCATCGCCGAGGAACGCGTCCCGGTGGTCGGCGGTTTCGTCGGCGCGACGAGCCAGGGCGTGACCACGACCCTTGGCCGCGGCGGCTCGGACTATTCCGCGGCGATCATCGGCGCCGCCCTCGATTCCCGCGAGATCCAGATCTGGACCGACGTCGACGGCATGCTCACCGCTGACCCGCGCGTCGTCAGCGCGCCGCATGTTGTGCCGTTCCTGTCGTTCGGCGAAGCCTCCGAGCTCGCATATTTCGGGGCCAAGGTGTTGCACCCCAGCACCATCCTGCCGGCAGTCGACAAAGATATTCCGGTCCGGATCCTGAACAGCCGGCGGGTGGGCGGGACCGGCACGACGATTACCGCGGAACCGCCGACCGCTGATCGCGCGCTCGCGGCGGTCGCCTGCAAGCGGCACGTCACGATGGTGGAGATCACCTCAACACGCATGCTGATGGCGCACGGTTTTCTCAGACGCGTGTTCGAAGTCTTCGAACGCCATCGAACCGCGGTCGATGTGGTGACGACGTCGGAGGTCAGCGTGTCGGTGACGGTGGACGACGCGGCGCGGTTGGACGAGATCGTTGGCGCGCTCAAAGAGTTCGCCGAGGTCAACGTCGAAGGAGGGCTCGCCATCTTATGCGCGGTCGGCGACAATCTGCGGAGCGATCCGCGAATCGCCGCTCGCGTCATCGGCGCGCTCGAAGGTTTCCCGGTCCGCATGGTCTCGCAAGCCGCCTCGCGCCGAAACGTGACGATTGTCGTTCGCGACGAGGATCTGGCGCAGGGGATGGCGCAGTTGCATGGGGAATTCTTTGAACAACAGCTTCCAGCTTCCAGCTCGCAGCTTCCAGCTCGCTGATGTGACAGCATGGCTCTCAGGCAGCCAGGAGCTTGCAGCCAGTAGCCAGCAGCCAAGAGCCAGGAGCCAGCCTAAATGATGCGTGCGCTGATCATCGGCTACGGCAAGATGGGAAAGCTGGTGGCGTCCCTCTGCCCGGAATACGGGCTGGACGTCGCTGGGACGGTCGACATCGGGGAGGCCGGCTCGCCGGAAACATGGCCGGCGGCGGATGTGGCGATTGATTTCTCCGTTGCAGACGCGGTGTCGAAGAATGTGCGACAGCTCGCGGCCCGCGGCGTCAACGTGGTCATCGGCACGACCGGATGGGGCGCCCAGGAGCAAGAGCTACGGCGGATCGTGCAGGACACGGGCATCGGCGTTGTGGCGGCGCCAAACTTCGCGCTCGGCGTGAACCTGTTCGTCGCGCTGGCGGAACGCGCGGCTGAACTGTTCGGTCCGCAGGCGGCGTTTGGCGCCTGGATCCACGAGGCTCACCACGCGGCCAAGCGCGACGCGCCGTCAGGAACGGCTCTGCTGCTGGAGTCGGCACTAAAAGGTCGCGCGTACAATCGTCCAATCGACGTATCATCCACGCGGGCCGGATCGATTCCAGGCACTCATACGGTTGGATTCGATGCACTGGGTGAGACCATCACGCTGACGCACACGGCACGCGATCGGTCGGGATTCGCGCGTGGCGCGCTCGAGGCCGCCCGATGGGTTCACGGGCGTAAAGGATGGTTCACGATGGCGGATGTTCTGGGAATCTAGAATCTCGTCGGTTTTACGTTTTTGGTTTTGAGTTTTGGGTTTGTCGTTCTAGGTTGGGTTTTTGGTCTCATGTTTTCGGATCGCGCCCTTCGACTCGCTTGCGGACGAGTGCTCGCTCAGGGCATTCGACTCGGCGACCGGGGCTTGCCATGAGCGAGGCGCCGACGGCGCCGAGTCGAATGGAGGTTTCTATGCGTCAGGCATTCACTGGTTGCGGCACGGCGCTGGTCACTCCGTTTACGCGCGGCGGCGCACTGGATGAAACGGGTGTTCGCCGGCTCGCGCGGCGGCAAATCGACGCCGGGATTCATTTCCTCGTGCCCTGCGGCACGACCGGCGAGACGCCGACGCTGACGGAAGCCGAGCGCCTTCGCGTCGTCGAGCTGGTGGTTGCCGAGGCGAAGGGACGCGTTCCTGTTCTCGCCGGGGCAGGCGGCTACAACACGCACGAGGTGATTGAGACCGCGCAGAAGATGGCGCGCGCCGGCGCGGACGGCATCCTCTCAGTCGCGCCGTACTACAACAAGCCGACTCCCGAAGGTCTGTTCCAGCACTACAAAGCCATCGCCGAAGCCGTCGGGCTGCCGATCATCATCTATAACGTCCCCGGGCGGACGGGCGTGAACGTCGACGTCGCGACGATTCAGCGCCTCAGCGCGGTGCCGAACATCGCCGGCGTCAAGGAGGCATCCGGGAACATGACGCAGATGTGTGAAATCTGCGCCGCCGTCCCGCACGAGTTCCTCGTCCTGTCCGGCGACGATGCGCTGACACTGCCCGTGATGTCGGTGGGCGGACGCGGTATTGTCTCGGTAGCGTCGAACGAAGTACCGGCGGAAATGGCGAAGATGGTGGAGCTGGCTGACGCCGGCGATTTTGCCGGCGCGCGCCGGATCCACCAGGAACTCCTGCCGCTGATGCAAATCAATTTCATCGAGTCGAGCCCAATTCCAGTCAAGGCCGCAATGGGCATGATGGGCCTGCTCGAAGAGGTCTATCGGCTGCCGCTCGTTCCTCCTCGCCCCGCTTCGCGCGATCGGATCGCGAACGTGCTGCGCGATCTTGGATTGCCGATCGGACCTGCCACGGTGCGCGCGTAGGCCCTCCTGATCGACCGCTCCGGAGGAAGTTCTTTTCGCGACACACATCGGATCGAGCCCCGATACGGTCGGCCACCAAGGCACGCAAGGGGAGAAGGATCACCGAGTGAGCGATCTCTCGTCAGAAATTACTGCGCTCTTCGAGGCCGGCCCGGGCGCCGATCGGGAACAGGCGCGCGAGGTCTTTCTGAAGCTGCGCGCGGCGCTCTCGGCCGGCGCCGCTCGCGCGGCGGAACCGGACGCGTCCGCTCCATCCGGCTGGCGCGTCAACGCCTGGGTCAAGCAGGGCATCCTGCTCGGGTTTCGATTCGGTGTCGTCGTCGACATGTCGGCCGATCACGGACGATGGCCGTTTCTGGACAAGGACACGATGCCGTTGAAACGATTCGACGCGACGTCCGGTGTTCGCATCGTTCCTGGCGGATCGACGGTTCGGGACGGCGCGTATCTCGGACAGGGCGTGGTGTGCATGCCGCCGATGTACGTCAACATCGGCGCCTACGTCGGGGACGGGACGATGATCGACTCGCACGCGCTCGTCGGATCGTGCGCCCAGATTGGCCAGCGTGTTCACGTCAGTGCCGCGGCGCAAATTGGGGGCGTGCTCGAACCCGTCGGCGCGCTGCCGGTCGTCATTGAAGATGACGTGCTCGTCGGCGGCAATTGCGGCGTCTATGAAGGCGCCATCGTCAAGCGGCGGGCCGTCCTCGCCTCGGGGACGATCTTGACGGCGTCGACCCCAATCTACGATCTGCCGCACGGGAGGATCATCGACGCCTCGTCCGGTCCGCTCATTGTTCCCGAAGGCGCGGTCGTGGTCCCGGGGACGAGGCCGGTGACGACGGCGAAGGGGTTGGATTGGGGCCTGGCGCTCGCGACACCTGTCATCGTCAAATACCGTGATGACCGTACCGATGCCCGCACGGCCCTGGAGGGTGCCCTTCGGCTCGTGTGAAGGATAGGCTCGCTCAGGACAAGGCCCTTCGACTCGCCGAGTAGCACGCGCCTCGCGCCCATGACAAAACTATGAAATCGAGCTTCGACGCCATCGCGTTCGCGCGGGCGCTCATTAATATTGATTCGACGACCGGCCGGGAGGCTGATGCGGGCCGGTGGCTGAGCCATGAGCTTCGTGAGCGCGGCTACACCGTCGTTGAACAGGCGGTTGAGGGCGGCCGGGCGAACGTCTTTGCCACGATCGAGCCGCCCCACGTCGTGTTGTCGACGCACTACGACTGTGTGCCGCCGTTTTTCCCGAGCCGTGTGGAAGACGGACGGCTCTACGGCCGCGGGTCGTGTGACGCGAAGGGAATTCTGGCGGCGCAGCTCGCCGCGGCGGAGCGCCTCCGGGCGCGCGGCGAGCACCGGGTGGGGCTGCTGTTCGTCGTCGGAGAAGAGCGCGGAAGCGATGGCGCCATGGTCGCGAATGCGACGCCTGGCGGGTCGCGGTTCCTGATCAACGGTGAGCCGACCGACAGCAGGCTCGGAACCGGAACGCGCGGCGTCCTGCGACTCAAGCTGCGAGCTGAGGGACGAGCCGCGCATTCGGCGACACCCGAGCACGGGGTCTCGGCCATCGACAAGCTGATCGATGCCCTCGTCGCGCTTCGGTCGATCGAGCTGCCGTCCGATCCCGAGCTCGGGACGACGTATTACAGCATCGGGCTGATCGAAGGGGGCATCGCGCCGAACGTCATTTCACCTCACGCGACCGCTGAGGTGCTGTTTCGAACGGTGGGGCCGGCGGAAGATATTCTGCGCGCCGTCCAACCGCTGAACCGCCTCGTGACGTCTGAAGAAGTGCTGCGCGTGCCGGTCGTGAAGCTGCATACGGTGCCGGGTTTTACGACGGCCGCTTTCCGGTTCACGACCGACGTGCCGTTTCTCGACCGGTGGGGGACCCCGCTGCTGTTTGGTCCGGGATCGATTCTCGTGGCGCATACGAGCGAAGAGCACGTCGAGATCGCCGAGCTCGAGCGGGCGATCGACGCGTACGAGCAGCTGGCACTTGGCTGCCTAGCCTCGCCGTAGCTTTAGCGAAGGCGGGTGTGGCGCGTCTTCCGCCTGAGCGCGGAGCGGCCGCTTCGTCGAAAGCCGAGGCCTCAGGCGGAAGGCGTCAGTACAGAAGTAGAATCAACTCACGGAGGCCGCTGGCGCGACGAGGCGCCCCGAAACGACGTGGACTCGCTCTTCCGTTTTCTTTTCGAATATCGGCCCGTCATTTTCCAGCAGGGAGAGTTCCGCCTCTCGCCGACAACCGGCTCGTACGTCGCGGCGGTGCTCGCTGGCGCGGCCGTTCTGCTGGCAGTGGTGACGTATCGCGGCCTGAAAGGACGCGGCCGCGTTCGCGACCGCATCGTCCTCACCGTGCTTCGCATCGCGACGCTCTGCGTCATGCTTTTCTGCCTGTTCCGGCCGATTCTGGTCGTCAAGGCCGCCGTACCCCAGCAGAACTTCCTGGCGGTTCTCATCGATGACTCGCGCAGTATGCAGATTGCGGACTGGGGGACCCAGCCGCGCGGAGCGTTCGTCAAGCAAACGTTCGGTCCCAAGGACGCACCGCTCATCAAGGCCCTGTCCGAGCGGTTCGTCCTGCGTCCGTTCCGATTCTCGGCGGCCGCAGCCCGGCTTGGATCGACCGACGACCTGACGTTCACAGGTGCGCAGACACGGATCGGGGCCGCGCTCGATGGCGCACGACAGGAGCTGGCAGGGCTGCCGCTCGCCGGCGTGGTGCTGGTGAGCGACGGCGCGGACACGACGGATGCGTCCCTGACCGAAGCCTTGCTCTCGTTGAAGGCATCGTCTGTTCCAGTCTTTACTGTTGGCGTCGGTCGGGATCGTCTGGCGCGCGACGTGCAAATCGATCGCGTTTCGACGCCGCGCACCGCGTTGCAGGGGACGTCGCTCGTCATCGATGCGGTGGTGACCCAAACCGGTTACGCCGGAGAGACGGTCTCCCTCGACGTCGAGAACGATGGGCGGATTGTCGGGTCGCAGGAACTGAAGCTGCCCATGGACGGCGAACCGGCGGCCGTGCGGGTGCGGTTTACCGCGGCGGACGCGGGCGCGCGCATCTTCACGTTTCGAATCGCGCCGCGGCAGGGCGAGCTGGTGACGCAGAACAACGCCCGCGAGGCGTTGATCGACGTGTCCGATCGCAAGGAAAAAATTCTGTACTACGAAGGGGAACCGCGCCCCGAGATGAAGTTCATCAACCGCGCGATCGCGGACGACAAGAACCTCGAGGTCGCCACGCTCCAGCGCACTGCCGACAACAAGTACATGCGGGTGGGCGTCGACAACTCCGAGCAGCTGGCTGCCGGATTCCCGAAGACACGCGAAGAGTTGTTCGCGTATCGCGGGCTGATCCTCGGCAGCATCGAAGCCGGCGCCTTCACCGGCGATCAGCTGCGCATGCTCGGCGAGTTCGTCGAGCGACGCGGCGGCGGCTTGATGATGCTGGGCGGGCCGCGGTCGTTCGCGGAAGGCGGTTACGCGGGAACGCCGGTGGCGGATGCGCTGCCCGTCATCATGGAACGGCCGACGAGAAACCTCGACGTCCTCCCGGTGTCGCGCCTGCACGTGAAGCCGACCAAGGCCGGCGAAGCCAACGGCGTCACCCAGATTGCGGCCAACGAAGCGGCATCCACGGCTCGCTGGAGCGACATGCCGATCCTCACCAGCGTCAATGCCATTCGCGAAGTGAAGCCAGGCGCCACCGTGTTGCTGAATGGGACCGATGAGAAGCGTCGGGATCAGGTCGTGCTCGTCTCCCAGCGCTACGGCCGCGGCAAGACCCTCGCCTTCCCCGTCCAGGATTCCTGGCACTGGCAGATGGACGTGAAGATGACGGTTGAGGATCAGACGCACGAGAACTACTGGCGTCAGCTCCTGCGATGGCTCGTGGATGGGGTGCCGAACACGGTTGACGTTCACACGACGACCGATCGCGTCGAACCCGGCGAGCCCGTCACCATGATTGCCGAGGTGGTCGATCCCTCGTACGTCGAGGTCAACGACGCGCGGGTGATTGCCAAAGTGACCGGTCCGAAGGGGTCAGTCGAAGAAGTGCCGATGCAGTGGACGGGCGAACGCAACGGAGAGTATCGCGCGACGTTCCCGGCCTCCGAGCAGGGCATGTATGTCGCCAAAGTTGAAGCGACCCGCGCCGGCAAATCGCTGGGAACAGGAACAACCCAGCTGCGAGCCACCCCGAGCGACGCCGAGTATTTCGACGCCACGATGCACGCGGCGCGGTTGAAGCGGATTGCGGACGAGACCGGTGGCCGATTCTACACGCCCGAAACCATCGCCGGCTTGCCGGAGGATCTTCGCTACACGGGACGTGGCGTGACAACGGTCGAGGAGCGGGAGCTGTGGCACATGCCGATCGTTCTCTTTGCCCTCCTCGGGCTGATCTCGGCTGAGTGGGCATACAGACGCGCGGTTGGAATGGCGTAAAGCGCCTGCGACCCGATGTTGGCTGATTAGAAAGACGTCGCGATCAACCGGCGCGAGCCCAGGGCGAGCGCTGGCAGGCGCTGGGGGTGGGGCCCAGCGCAAAGTGAAAGATGAAAACGCGTCTCGTTCAATTCGTGCTGTTCTGCTCACTGCTGGCGCCTGCCACGCCCGCCGCGGCGCAGACTGTGCACCTGGCCGTCATCGTCGGCCTCGCTGGCGATCCCGAACACGCGGAATTTTTTCAGCGCTGGGCGTCCACGCTCGTGGATGGGGCGACGGATCGGTTGGGCATCCCGCGCGATCACATCATTTATCTCGCCGAGCAACCGGAAAAAGATCCGAAACGCGCCACCGGCAAGTCGACCAAAGAGGAAGTCGAACGCACGTTTGCCACCGTTGCCAAAAACAGCAAGCCAGACGATGTGGTGTTCGTGATCCTCATCGGCCACGGGTCCTTCGACGGCAAGGAAGCAAAGTTCAACCTGGTGGGGCCGGACATGACCCCGGCAAATTTTGAACCGCTCCTGAAAAGCCTGCCGTCGAAGCACGTCGTCTTTGTGAACACGACGAGCTCGAGCGGGCCCTTCCTCGAAGAGCTCGCCGGCCCGGGCCGGACGATCGTCACCGCGACGCGGACGGGCGCGGAACGGTACGCGACGCTGTTCGGCGGCTATTTCATCGACGCGCTGATGAGCGACAGCGCCGATGCGGATAAGAACCATCGCGTCACGGTCCTCGAGGCGTTCAACGCGGCGAAGCTGGGAGTCGCACGGGCCTACGAGCAGGAAGGCATCATGCTGACCGAGCACCCGTTGCTCGACGACAGCGGTGACAAGAAGGGCACCGCGGATCCCAGCGCAGACGGAAAGATTGGCCGCGTGGCGTCGGTCTTGTCATTGGGGACCGAGCAGGCAGCGGAGGCCCTCCCCGCGGATCCGAAGATGCGCACGCTCTACGAAGAGCGTCGCGACCTCGAGCGCCGGGTCGAGGGACTGAAGCTGATGAAAACCAGCATGGATCCGGCCCGCTACGCGTCCGAGCTGGAAAAGCTGCTGACCGACCTCGCCCTCAAGAGCAAGCAGATCAAGGAACTCGAGGGCAAAAAGTGAATGTTGCGCTGGGTCGCCGCGTGCTTGCCGCCGGACTCATCGTCTGCGTCGCAGGCGGCGCGGTGCTCGCGCAGCGCGGGGGCCGCCAACGGCGGCCGCAGCTCGATGTCGAGATTCAGGGCAACACGCCGTACGACGGGCGGTTCACGTTCGTGCGACTCAAGTACGCGACCCCCTATGGGCGCTTCGGCAACTGGATCGGGGATGGCGGAGTACCGTGGTCGCACGACTACCCTGATGGCGAGGTGCACTTTTCAAAGATTCTCCAGGAGCTCACGCTGCTCAACATCAGGACAAATGGTTCGAACATTCTCGCGATTGACGACCCTGAGCTCTTCAACTATCCAGTCGCGTACATGGCCGAACCAGGATTCTGGGGTGTGACGCCCAAGGAGGCGACCGCGCTGCGCAGCTACCTGCTCAAGGGAGGGTTTTTGATTTTCGACGACTTTCGCGGCGCGCACTGGGACAACCTGCAATACCAGATGAAGGCGGTGCTGCCCGAGGCGAACTGGATCGAACTCGATGGCACCGCGAAGATCTTTCACTCGTTTTTTGAAATCGATCATCCCGAAGAGTTGCCCGCGCCCTATGGCGGCCTGGAGCCGAGTTACTGGGGACTGTTCGAGGACAATGATCCGCAAAAGCGGCTGATGGCAATCGCGAATGTCAACAACGACATCAGCGAGTACTGGGAGTTCTCCGGCACCGGCGTCACAATGGTCAGTTTGGAGAACGAATCCTACAAGTTCGGGGTCAACTTCGTGATTTACGGGCTCACGCATTGAAAGTTAAAAGTTAAAAGTTAAAAGTAAAAAGTAAGAAGTACATGGCAAGGAGGCTCGCTTGAATCGCTCCGTCACAGACACCATCGAACTCTCATCGCCAGACGACGTAGCGCTGGCGGAGCGGATGAAAGAGGGCCGCGACCGCATCGTTTCTGAACTTCGGAAACTAATTGTCGGGCAGGACGACGTCGTGCACGAGGTGCTGCTGACGCTGTTTGTCGGCGGCAACAGCCTGATCGTCGGCGTCCCGGGCCTGGCCAAGACACTGCTGATCCACACGCTGGCGCGGGTGTTGGACCTAAAGTTCAATCGCATCCAGTTCACACCGGACCTGATGCCGTCCGACATCACCGGCACCGACATCATCCAGGAAGACACTGCGACCGGTAAGCGGCAGATGGTGTTTGCGCCCGGACCAATCTTCGCCAACATCGTGCTCGCCGACGAAATCAACCGCACGCCGCCGAAGACGCAGTCGGCGCTGCTCGAAGCGATGCAGGAGCATCGCGTCACGATTCAGGGACGCACCTACAAGCTGGACGAGCCGTTCTACGTCTTCGCGACCCAGAACCCGATTGAGCTCGAGGGCACGTACCCGCTGCCCGAAGCGCAGCTGGATCGATTCATGTTCCACATCGTGATCGATCACCCGCCCGAGGACGAGGAGTTCGAGGTCGTGCGGACGACGACCGCGATCATCGATCCGAAGTTCGAACGAACCGTGACCGGCGAGGACCTGATCGCGTTCCAGCGGCTCGTTCGCCGCGTGCCGGTCGCCGAACCGGTGATGCGCTACGCGCTCAACCTGGTCCGGACCAGCCGGCCGAAGTCGCCGCAGTGCCCCGACAACGTCAAGAAATGGGTGGCGTTCGGCGGCAGCGTCCGCGCTGCGCAGTATCTGGTGCTCGGCGCGAAGGCGCGTGCGCTCACCACCGGGCGCTATCACGTCAGCTTCGAGGACATTCGCGCGATGGCGCACCCGGTGCTTCGCCATCGCGTGTTGACGAACTTCCACGCGCAGTCGGAAGGGATCACGACCGACACGCTCATCGATCGGCTGCTCGAAGCGGTGTCGGTGCCGCGATCGGGAATGTGATTTGTCGCGGCTCGCGGCTCGCGGCTCGCGGCTCGCGGCTCGCGGTTCGCGGTTCGCGGTTCGCTGGAAGCTGGCTCCTGGCTGCTGGCCGGAAACTGGTAACTGGAAACTGGTAACTAATGTTAACCACCTCGTCCATCCCCGGCGCCCGGTTTGTCGATCCCGTCGTGCTGTCGCGCATCGGGAATCTCGAGCTGGTGGCGCGCCATGTCGTTGACGGCTTCATCAACGGAATGCACCGATCGCCGTACTTCGGCGCGTCGGTCGACTTCGCGGAGCATCGCGGCTACGTCGCCGGCGACGACATCCGCCGTGTCGACTGGCGTCTCTACGCGCGGACCGATCGCTTCTACATCAAGGAGTACGAGGCGGACACGAACGCGAATTTCTCGGTCCTTCTCGACGTGTCGAAGTCGATGGGGTTTGGCACCCGCGGCATCACCAAGCTCGAGTACGCGAAGATGCTGGCCGGCTGCCTCACCTATCTGGTTCACAAGCAGCGCGACCGCGTCGGCCTCGTCGCCTTCGACTCCGACATCGTCGCGCACGTGCCGCCCTCGGCGAAGCACATGGACGTGGTGCTGCACGTCCTCGATAAGCTCTCGCCACAGGCGCCGGGCAGCCTGCGCGCGCCGCTGCACAAGATGGCCGAGCATTTCGGCCGCCGTGGGGTGCTCGTGTTGATCTCGGACTTGTACGAGGATCCGGATGCGGTGCTCGAGGCGGTCGGGCCGCTTCGGTTCCGCGGTAACGACATCATCGTGTTCCACCTGCTCGATCCGGCGGAGATCGATTTCACCTTCGACACGCCGTCGGCGTTCGAGGATCTCGAGAGCGGCGTCCAGATTCCGGTCGTGCCCGACAAGCTGGCGGAGCAGTACCGCTCGCTCGTCCGCGCCCACGTCGACGGCCTGCAGGAGCGGTTCTCCGGCAGCCGGATCGACTACACGCTGCTGAATTCGTCCTCGCCGCTCGACCACGCGCTGTTCTCGTACCTGACGACGAGGGACCGGCTGGCGAGGGTGCGGTGACGTCGCGGTTCGCGGTTCGCGGCTCGCGATTCGCGCAGCGGGGAGCTGGAAGCTGGAAGCTGGAAGCTTAATCAACACATGTCTTTCTTGACCCCATTGTTCCTGCTCGGGTTGGCCGGCCTGGCCGTGCCGGTGATCATTCATTTGATCCAGCGGGAGCGGAAGAACGTCGTGCAGTTTCCGTCGCTGATGTTCCTGCAGCGCATTCCGTATCAGTCCGTCCAGCGGCGGCGAATCCGGAACTGGCCGTTGTTGTTGCTGCGGCTGGCGGCGCTGGCGTTGATTGTGGCGGCGTTCTCGCGCCCCTTCTTCCGACGCCAGTCGATCGTCGCGGCCGGCGCTGGCGGCGCGCGCGAAGTCGTCATTCTGATCGACAACTCCTACAGCATGGGTTACGGCGACCGCTGGACGCGCGCCACGGCTGCGGCGCACGATGCGATCGGGCAGATTGGTCCTTCGGATCGCGCGTCGGTGGTCTTCTTCTCGTCTGGTCCGGAGGTGGCGTTGCGATCGACGCCCGATCGCAGCCGTCTGAACGCCGCGGTCAGCTCCGGCAAGCCAGGCTCGGGTGCGACGCGATACGGTCCGGCGCTCAAGCTCGCCGGCAGCCTGGCGAGCGAGTCGTCGCTGCCTCAGCGCCAAGTGATTCTGATTTCCGATTTTCAGCGTGTCGGCTGGCAGGGGGCCGAAGGCGTGCGGCTGCCCGACGGCGTGCAGCTGATAGCGAAGTCGATCGCGGACGGCGAAACGACGAACCTGAGTGTCACTCCCGTCTCGCTGCAGCGGGCATCGTTCTCCGAACAGGATCGGGTTACCGTCACCGGCGGGATTACGAACCACGGGAAGGCTGCCGCGTCGAACGTCGAGGTGACGCTCGAAATCGATGGACGCGCGGTGCAGACGGAGCATCTCTCGGTCGAACCGAACAGCTCGGCGTCGGTGACGTTTGCGCCGTTCACCCCGGCGGCGAAGAACACCCGCGGAACCGTCCGGATCGGCACCGACAGGCTTCCGCTCGATAACCAGTTCAACTTCACGGTCTCTCCCAAGGAGCCGCTGCGGATCATCATCGCGGAACGCCCGGGTGCTCCGCGCGACGTGAGCCTGTACCTGTCGCGCGCGCTTGCGCTCGGCGAATCGCCACCCTTCGATATCTCGACGAAATCGATCGACGCGATTTCGACCGACGACTTGCAACGCACGTCGGTCGTCATCCTCAATGATGCGCCGGTCGCGCAGCTCACGGCGGAGCGGCTGGGCACGTTCGTAGCCCGTGGCGGCGGGCTCCTCGAGGCGCTCGGCAGTCACGCCACGTGGCCGGCGGCAACGGGTGTGGCGGATGTCCTCGCGGCGGTTCCCGGCCAGCCGATCGACCGCACGAGCGGGCAGGCCGCCCGGCTTGGCGCGCTCGAATACGGGAACAAGATCTTCGAGCCGTTCCGCGCGCCCCGAAGCGGAGACTTTTCAGGGGCGCGCTTCTATTCGTACCGCGCGGTCACGCCCGCGAAGGACGGCCAGATCATCGCCCGATTCGACGATGGCGCGGCCGCCCTGGTCGAGCGGCGGGTCGGCAACGGGCGCGTGCTGGTGTGGACATCATCGCTTGATCTCCAGGGGAACGACCTGCCGCTCAAGGCCGTGTTCCTGCCGTTCGTGCATCGCATGGTGACGACGCTCGCGTCGTACACCGAGCGGCCTTCCTGGCTGACGGTAGGCGACGTGCTGGAGCCGGGCCGAACGGCTCCGGTGCCGGGAGCGCCCCGGCAAATCCAGCCGCGCGTCGTGCTGACGCCGTCCGGCGAGCGCGTGACGCTCGATGGCGAAGGGCCGGACGTGCTCGAGCTGACCGAGCAGGGCTTTTATGAGGTTCGCGCGCAGGGACGCGACGCGGCGCCGCCGATGACCGTCGCCAGCAACATCGATCTCAGCGAGTCTGATCTGACGCCAATGGATCCAGAGGAGCTGACCGCTGGCGTCATGGGACGAGTTGGGGGAGCAGTAACGGCCGGGACCAACGTCGTGGCCACCGATCAGGAGCAGGAACGCAACCAGCGCGTCTGGTGGTACCTCTTGTTTGCCGGCGTCGTCATTCTCGGCCTTGAGACGCTGGTCGGAAATCAGATTTCGAAGTCGGGGCCTGTCCAGGTCTAAAGAGGGCTTATGGCTCACGGCTTATGGCTCAAGCCGCAACCCTGACCCCTGAGCCCTGAGCCTTGTCC
>JBKPNQ010000219.1:0-7880 GCA_046732715.1 Acidobacteriota bacterium
GCCTTGACCTGCAACTGCTTGCAGACCGTAGCGGCGCCGGCCCGTTCCTTCGTCACCGACACGAGCCCGTGCCTTGCGTATCGCTGCAATGCCGGAAGCGTCACGTTTTCGCGCACTGAGAAATCCACGACGAGACCGGCGGTCCGCCGATCCTCAGGGACCAGAAACAGACGGTGACGAATTGCCGCCGCCGGGTCGGCAATCTCAATCGCCGACCCGTTGATGAGAACGTGTCCGGCGAGCGGCCGCTCAACGCCGAAAATCGCCTGCGCGACTTCAGACCGCCCCGCGCCGACCAGACCGGCAATCCCGAGGATCTCACCGCGGCCCACCCCGAATGAAACCGTTTGTCGTGGATAGCGCGTGGTGCGGAGCCCCTCGACCCTGAAACATTCATCGCGGCCGGCGGCGCCGAGCGATTGCACGTGAGGGGCAATGTCGCGGCCGACCATCAGCCGCACCATGTTGTCGTGGGTCAGTTCGTCGCGCGACAGGGAGCCGACATTTGCACCGTCGCGAAGTACGACCGCCCGGTCCGCCACCGCTCGGACCTCGCCGAGGCGGTGGGAGATATAGACCACTCCGACGCCATCCGCGCGCAGTCCAGCGACGATCTCGTGCAGCCGTGATGTCTCGGCAAGAGTGAGGCTCGACGTCGGCTCGTCCATGATGAGCACTCGCGCCTTCAAGGAGAGCGCTTTCGCGATTTCAACGAGCTGCTGCTGCGCGATCGACAGTCCGAAGACGGCCGTGCTTGGTGAAACATCGAGGCCGAGTTGTGCGAGGTAGGGCTGCACGATCGCGTGCATCTTCCGGCGATCGACGAGCCGAAGCGGCCCTCCGACGGTCGGCTCGCGGCCGAGCAGCACGTTACCGGCAACATCAAGGTTGTCGAGCAGGTTCAGTTCCTGATGGATGAAGGCGATGCCCTGTGACGTTGCGGTGTGGACATCGCGCACGACAACGGGCGTGCCGTCGATGAGCACGTCGCCGGAGTCGGGCTGTTCGATCCCTCCGGCGATCTTCATCAGCGTGGATTTGCCGGCGCCGTTTTCACCGAGCAGCGCGACGACCTCTCCCGCGTGAACGTCGAGCGACACTCCCTTGAGCGCGTGTACGCCGAGGAAGCGCTTCTGAATGGTGCGAAGCTGCAGGACGGGTGCGCGCATCACGTGCGGAGTGAATCGTGACCGCGTCAGCGACCGCGGAGTTCTGTCAGTTTCTTGCGGAACTCGTCGACGTCGTTCTGTCGCAACACCCGTGTCGGGATGAACACCTGACGGCTCGAGGGAATGCCCGACCTGTCACCGGCGAGAACCTTCGCCATGAGCGTCATCGCTTGATACCCGAACTCGAACGGCTGCTGCACCACGGTACCCGCGATCGCCCCCGACTTGACGCCCGTGAGCGTTTCATCCTCTTCATCGAAGGTGATGATCGGCACCTGGCCAATCTTGCTCGCGTCGCGTACGGCATTCAGAATCGCCGGGCCGTTGTAGCTCCACAGGCCGACGAGGGCCGCGACGTCGGGGTGCGCGACGAGCGTCTCCGCGACGTTCGCCTTGGCGCGCACTCGATCGGTGTCGTCGGTGCGGACGTCGAGAATTTCGATCTTCGTGCCGGCGATGGTCTCCTTGATCCCTTGCAGTCGCTCCTGCGCGTTGCGGGCATCGATCTGCCCGACGAACAGCATGATTTTGCCGCCGCTGGGCAGAACCGACTTGATCAGTTCGCCCGCCTGCCGTCCGGCCGCGACGTTGTCGGTGCCGACGTAGCACTCGCGCTTGCTCGCTGGCGCATCGCTGTCGTGCGTGAACACCAGCGTCCTCTGGGCGGCATCGTCGAGCATGGCGGTCTGGTTGGCGGGATCGACCGGACTGATGGCGATGCCGTCCACGCCTTTGGCCAGCAGATCCTCGACGATCCGCTTCTGGCCGGCGGCGCTGCCATCGCCCAGCCGGAACTCGACGGTGATGTCGGCCCGCTCGGCGTCAGCCTTTTCCGTCCCCTTTCTCGCAATCGTCCAGAAGTCCGACGCGTTGTTCGTGACGAAGGCGAGTGTATGGGTGGACGAACCTTTCCGGCTGCAACCGGCCAGAACGAGCACGGCCGCGCAGGTGAGCGCGACAGCTGTCTTCAGGCGCATTCGACTCTCCTCATGATGATGAACACACATTAGCCTAAAACCTATCTCATAAACCTGCCGCTGCTGAACGGACGCCGCGAGCGAGCGTGCGTGTGGGGGAGTTCCGCCTTCGCCGAGGCTAGGGCGGACATCGCCGAAGCTTAAGCGGAGGCGTACCGAGGGGCGAAGCCCCTTGGTTAAGTCAAGAACTGACGCGAGCCGCCCGCCGTTGCAGGATCTGGTCGCCGACGACGCCGACGAGAATGACGCCACCCATCACGGCGAAATTGAGCGAGCTTGGAATTCCGAGGAGATTGACCAGATTCTGGAGCACCTGGAGCAGCGTGGTCCCAAGCAGGATCCCGACAATCGAGCCCTCGCCTCCGCGCAGGCTGCACCCGCCGAGCACGGCGGCCGCGATGCCGTACAGCTCGAAGAAGCTGCCGTGCGACGAGGGGGAGATCGAGTTGGTATAGAACGCGAAGATGATCGCCGAGATGCCCGTCAACACCCCGAGGATTACGTATGTGCTGACGATGACCCGCCGCACGTCGATGCCCGAAAACCGCGCTGCGATTTCGTTGCGGCCCGTCGCGAAGAGGTGGCGTCCGTACACCGAACGGTGCAGCACCACCCACATCACCGCGCCGATGAGTGCCATCGCGACGAACGGCGTCGGGACGCCGAAGAAACTACCGGTCATCAAGTGCTGCAACGTGCGGAATCCGGCGGCGTCACCAAAGCCTTTGGTCTCGTCGTCGGCAATGAACCGGGCGAGCCCGCGATACACGAGCAGCCCGCACAGCGTGACGACAAACGGCTGAAGCCGCAGTCGGGTGATGAGCAGACCGTGGACGGCACCGAGCAGCGCCGCGAGCCCAACGATCACCAGCACGGCGAACGGCCACGGCAGATGCCATTCGGTCAACATCATGCTCAGGAGGACGCCGAGCAGCGCGAACGACGATCCAACCGACAGGTCGATGCCACCGGTGATGATGACCAAGCCGAGCCCCAGGCTGAAGATACCGAATGCCCCAATCAATCGTGCCGTGTTCTGGAGGTTGGCAGGCGACAGGAACCGCGGGTTGAGTGCCGTCACGATCGCGCACAGCACGACCAGCAGCAGGAAGATCGCAATGTCTTTCTTGTTCGTCATTCGTGCACGGAACGGGCGATTGGACGCAGCGCGGATCTTAGCCCGAATCACCCGGGCCACGGGCGTGCCGGTGCTGGTCGTGCCACGCCCACGCGTGCTGCACGATCGTGTCCAGGTCGGAGCATTTCGGCGTCCAGCCAAGCACTTCACGCGCTCGGCCCGGGGCGGCGATGAGTTCCGGCGGATCGCCTGGCCGGCGCGGCGACTCGGAGACCGGCACCGGCCTGCCACCAACACGCGCGACCGTATCCACAACTTCGCGAACCGAGTGGCCGCGCCCGGTGCCGAGATTGATCGCCTGGCTCGGCGTGCCGCCTTCCAGTCGATCGAGCGCCCGCAGATGCGCGTCAGCTAAATCGGTGACGTGAATGTAGTCACGAACGGCCGTACCATCGGGCGTCGCGTAATCGATGCCGAAGATCTTCACCGGCGGGCGCGTGCCCTGGGCCGCGCCGATCACCAGTGGAATGAGGTGCGTTTCCGGATCGTGGTCCTCACCGATCTCACCGTCCGGATCGGCGCCGGCCGCGTTGAAATAGCGGAGCGCCATCCAGCGAAGCCCGTAGATCTCGCCGTACCAGCGCAGCATCTTCTCGACCATCAACTTTGACTCGCCGTACGGGTTCACCGGCGCCTGAGGATGGGTCTCGTCAATCGGCACGCGCACCGGATCGCCGTAGGTTGCACAGGTCGAGGAGAAGACAATCGTCCCGACGCCGGCTTCGCGCATCGCGTCGAGCAGGTTGAGCGTGCCGACGCTGTTGTTGCGGAAATACTTGGTCGGATTCGACATCGACTCGCCGACCAGCGCGCTGGCGGCAAAGTGCACGACGGCGTCAACCTGGTGCGCGGCAAACACCTGGCCAAGGCGCGCCTGGTCTGACAGGCTGCCGCGCTCGAGCCGCCCCCACTTGACCGCCCAATCGTGGCCCTGGCTCATGTCGTCGAAGATGACCGGATCATGCCCGGTCGCGGCGAGAAGCTTTGCCGTATGACTACCGATATAGCCGGCACCGCCGGTCACGAGTACGCGCATGGTCGTATGACTACTCCTCAGTCAGCCTCTCGCAGAGAACACGAGATCCTCCGCGCTGCCGGCGCGAAACTACGCCGGATCAAGACGAATCGCGCCAACCCGGGCGGCGCCGGGGGAACTGCCTTCGAAGACGTATGCGTGACGCCCCGTCTCTTGGGAGTACCGACCGGCGATGTCGCGGACCGCATCGCCCGCGCTCGCCTCGGCGAGCACCGCCACGGTTCCTCCGCTTCCGCCGCCGGTGATCTTCGCGCCGTAAATGCCGCCCGCGTGGCCGACCTCGTGCGCCAGCGTGACCAGCCTGTCGGTTCCATCCGAGCCAAGACCGCATGCCGAGTAGCTCGCGTGCGATTCGTACATCAAGGCTCCCAGGCGAACCGCATCCGGTGTTTGCCCGGCCGTTGCTGATAACTGGCGGGCCCACTCCCTCACACGTTCGTGCTCGTAGACCGGGTGTGCCGTCGGTGTCCGAATGGCGTAATCGCGCGCCGGATCGACGCGGGTCACGAGATCGGTGGTGCCGTGATATTGCGCGAGAAACACGTCGCCATCGAGAGACTCGGGTATGTGCGATGCGAATTCGCGAAAACTGTCGCTGCCGACATTGGCGAGATAGCCGTGCCATCGCGCGTCATCGACGCGGACGTGCCCCTCGCGCTCGCCCGGGCTCACGGGCAGGCCGACCAGAGCAGCGAGGATTCGGTAGCCCATGAAGGCGCCGACGCGCACCGCTCCGTAATCGGCGCCAGTAACCGCGTGACGGATCCCCGAGTCGATTCCCCACACGCCGAGCTGTTGGGGAATTCGTACACTGCCCTGAAACTCCGCGGGCTGACACAGAAGCGCCATCAGACTGTCGGCCTCGCCGCAGATCGACGCCATCTGATCCATCACGCCGCACGGTGCACCCACGATCAGGTTTTCGACCTGCTGGCAGCGCACTGCGCGGGTGCGCGGATCGATCGCCAATTGCCACGCTCCAACCACTGCTTCCATGGTTGCCGCTTCAATCGCCGCCGACGAGCTGACGCCCTTGCCTTCGGGAACGTCCGACTCGATGAGGATCGCCGCGCCACCGGCGAACTTCACGCCGTGCTCACGCGCGAGCACGTGGAACACGCCCGCGACGTAGCCGGCCCAGTGATGGGCAGCGTCAGCAGCGAACCACGCTCGTACTGCGTCGTACGGGCGGTCTCCGTCAGCGACGACGTCGAGCGGGACGTCGCAGCGGCGCTCGTGTCCGTCACTCCGCATCGAAACGATCGAAATCCGGCGTTCGATCCAAGGGCGAACGGCGACGCGTGTCGCTTCTCGAATCGGCCACTGCAGCACGAGGGCGCCGGAATAGTCCGCGATGCCGCCCATGACGTCCAACCGTCCGGGCGCACGCGCGACGAACACTGGACTCACGCTGTCACTCGAACTCTGACCCCACACGCCGGCGTTGACCCGCGCGGCCACGTCAGCGGCGAACCGCGCCAGGTCCGGGACGGCTGCGGGAATCTGCGACGACGGGTGAAGTACGGCCTTCATACAATCAATCCGCGGCGCACCAGCGCGCGCTGCAACTGCGGCTCGACTTGCGCCCGTACGGCTTGGTTGGCGTAGCCGACCCACGATACGTCCGACGTCACGTCGAGAGGGGGGGTGAGCGGACGACCGCGCTCGTCAGTCACGAATATGCCCAGCTCGCGCGCGATCAGTTCGGTGCAGAGATCGTACGGATGACAACAGAGCGCCGGGCCGCCCGCGCGCTGCCGCTCGAACAGCGGCCGCAGATCGGCAACGAACCGATCGTGCCCGGCGATGAGTTCGTACAGCTGACCGCCGGTGGAGATGTACTGGTCCTCGAATAGCTGCGCTTTGCCAGGCTGCGGCGGTCCGAGTACCGCGTCAACCACTTCGTCGTCGATCGCGGCCAGTTCGGCGCGATGACCGGGAAAGAAACGCGAGATCATGGCGAACCCGTGAGCAATCGTCGTGGCTGTTGACGGGTGCAAGTCGAGCGCACGGCTCTCGCCGGTCAGACGATTGAAGCGCAGCGCTGATGCGCCGTGGCCGCGGACGGCCCAGACCTCGTCAGACAGATGCTGTTTCACCAGCGGGATCTCGGTCTGCACCGCGAACTCGATGTCCGCCAGTGTGCAAGGGCCGGGACCAGGCGCGACACCGGTCAGAACCCATGCGGACCGCTTCTGGTACATCACACCGCGCGTGCCGTCGATCGGATCGATGATGATCACCCACCGTATCGCGGCGCGGTCGGCGCCCTCGGGCACGACGAGTTCACCGCCCGTCAGCCCTTCCGCTACCAGCCGTACCGGCGCATCGCGTGTCGCGATCGTCCGGCCGATCTCATCAACCAGCACATGTTCGGCGACGCGGTCGATCGCGTAGATCGTGTCTCCCTCTTCCTCTCGCGCGACACCGGAAAGAGCCGCCGTCGTCGCACGCTCACACGCGTCGACGACATCACGACGGATCCTTCGATGCAAGGCCTGAACGGACGCGAGAAGAGGGTGGGTTGGATTCACGCCGTCGTCGACAGGTAATGCGGCCCGCCAGCGGCAAGGAGCTCGGCGGCCTTCTCCTCGGGGGACGTGTCGCTGAGAAAATTACCGCCGCCAATTTCCGGGCCGGCGAGGTACTTCAGCAGATTCGGCCGACGCAGGGGCGGGTGGAATTCAATGTGAAAGTGGAAGCCTCTGCCGTCTCCCTTCACCGGAGCCTGGTGGAGCGTCATCACATACGGAAAGGGCATCTGCCAGAGATTGTCGAATCGAACCACCATGTCGCGCAGGGCGGTGGCGAGATCGAGGCGCTCGGCGTCGTTCAACGCGTCGATCGTCGCGACGCTCCGCAGCGGCGCCACGTACGTTTCATACGCGTATCGTGCGAAATAGGGGACGAACGCCATCGCACTGCCGTGCCGCGCGACGATGCGTCGGCCATCCTGCTGCTCTGCGGCCAGGATGTCGTGAAACAGAATCCGTCCGGTCTCCTCGAGGTGCCGCCGACCCACCGCGAGCTCGGTCTCGATGTACTTGAACGTGAAGTTGGTCGCGTAGATCTGGCAATGTGGATGCGGATTGCTGACGCCGACGACTTCTCCCTTGTTCTCGAAAATCAGAACGAACGTCACATCCGGGTTCGTCGCCAGTTCGCGCATTTGCTGCTGCAAGGTCTTCAGGAGTGCGTCCACCTCCTCGACGTCGAGCTCGGCGAGCGTCAAGTCGTGACGTGGGCTGTAACAGACGACGCGCGCGATGCCGGTTGCCGGCCGGTTTCGGTATATGCCTGCCGGGGGTGCCAGTTCACGCGGAGCATTCGCGCCTACGCACGGGTGATCGTTGTCGAACACGAACGTGCCGCGATAGACGGCGTTGGTGGCGCCGCTGACCCGCGTGTTGCCCGGACAGAAATAGCAGGCCGGGTCGAAGGCGGGCGGAGTCGGCGCCCGGCCGGTCACCTCGGCCCCTGACCACGGCCGCGACTGCCGATGCGCGGCCACGATCACCCACTCTTCGCGGAGTGGATGCCATCGTTCCTCCCACGATCCC
>JBKPNQ010000220.1:0-18522 GCA_046732715.1 Acidobacteriota bacterium
GTCATAGGCGAACTGAAAACCTTCCTCGAGAATTCGATCCTCGAGATTCCAATAGACCTCGGCGAGATAGACTGGCTGCGGAATCATCCACGTCGTCTGACGCCAGAACTCGGTCGCCGGTACGTCCCATCGGTCGCGCAGAATGCGGCGCCAGGTGCGGTCGAACACATCGTTGAACACCAGCATCGCCATGTCGCATCGCACGCCGTCGCAGTGCGACGCGATCGTTCGCAGCGTGGTCCGCATGGCGTCCCGCGTGTCCGGGTTGAAATAGTTCAGCTGCGCGACATCGGTCCACGGCGGAAAGTAGGGATCTCGCCCACAGGCGACGTAGGCGGTACGCCCCGCGATCGTCATCGCCCGAAAATCGTGCGGCGCCTGTAGGTAGTCGTCTGGGGTCCCGAGCACATAGCGCTCCGGGTATTGGTCAAGCCACGCGTGATCGAAGGCGGTATGGTTGGGAACGAAATCGACGATCAGAGACATGCCGCGATTGCGAAGCTCGCGATGGGCCGCGTCCAGGCCGCGCCAACCTCCCATACGATCGTCCGGCTCGTACGCTTGAATACAGTACGGCGAGCCGGCGACATCCGCGTCGGTCCAGCCAGGGAGGACCCGGTCGTACTCGCCGATCAGTCCAGCGTCACGCCGCGCAATCTCTCGACCGATGGCGCTCCGGCGCCAGACTCCCATGAGGAACACGGCGTCGAACCCGTCCTGTGCCATGCGATCCCAGAAGGGCGGCGGCACGTCGGCCAGCGTGAGGTCGCGTCCCTCGGCACGGGACAGCCTTTCGAGCCACGGCCAGGCGCTTATCTCGAGCAGGTGCGGGTGGGGCTGCATCGTTGGATTGCTGATTGTAAATTGCTGATTGTAGATTGCTGATTGTCGAATGCTGAAGGCTGATTGAAAATGCCGTTCATTCAGCCTTCAGCATTCAGGATTCAGCAATTTCAGAGTCAATCCATGCCCCGATTCAAGCTGCTGATCGAGTACGCCGGCACCCGCTATCGCGGCTGGCAGATTCAGAAGAACGCTCGAACGGTCCAGGGGGAAATCGATCGCGCGATTCGAGAGGTATCGAAACGACGCGAGTTCGAGCTGTATGGGTCAGGCCGGACCGATGCCGGCGTGCACGCGCTTGCGCAGGTGGCGCACCTGGAGTTATACACTGACGTCCCGCCGGAATCTCTGCGCCGCAAACTCAATGATGAGCTGCCGTCGGACATCCACATCCGAGCGATCGAGCCCGTGCCCCACCGCTTTCACGCACGCCACGATGCGATCTCGCGCTGCTACCTGTACCAGATCTCGCGTCGACGCACCGCGTTTGGCAAGCAGGTCGTGTGGTGGATACGCGACCCGCTCGACGTGTCCGCCATGCGGGCGGCCGCCACCGCGTTCGTCGGGATGAAGGACTTTCGCGCCTTCACGGCCGACGAACCCGATGAGAAATCCACGCGCGTGCTCGTCGATGCAATCGAGATCGCCGAGTCGGGCGCACTGATCCTGATCCGCGTGCAGGGCTCGCACTTCCTGTGGAAGATGGTGCGGCGGATGGTCGGAGTCCTGGCCGCCGTGGGACGTGGGGAGCTGAAACCATCGGACGCGGCACGGCTGCTTCACGACGAAACGAGCGCCGTCACCCCCGCCGCGCTCGCCGCACCAGCCGCCGGTCTGTTCCTCGAGGCGGTCCTTTACAAGGGTGACGCCGGTCCGGGCCCAATCAGGGCAGTACTGAGCGTCGAGAACTAGAGGAGGTTGCGGAGAGAACGGAGTTCACAACGAAGGAACGGAGCGAACTTCGCTTCCTCGTTGTGAACCCGTTTCCTCCGTCGCCTATCGAATGATTCTGAGATTCGATGGCGGACTGGGCGGAGTCTGCCCCCATCCGAGTTGGATGACTTCGAAGTCGTCAGCGGTCAGGGCGCTGAAGGCCGGATTCAACACGTCGTTGTTCCAATGGGCATCCATCGTCCCACTGATGTACATGTCCGTTCCGTTGTCGGCGACGATGAGGCCGTAGCGTTTCATCGCGCGGAAGATCCGTTGGACTTCCGGCGTGAACGTCGAAATGTTCTTCGCCGCCTTCAATCGAAGGCGCGTGCCCATCGGCGGCGCAGATGTGTTGGAACCTGCCGCATGCGACGCGGGCCACACATAGCCGTTGCTGTCGCGCGTTGTCACGCGAAAGGCATGGGTAATCTCGCCGGTGCCGAACGCCTCGTCGTAGCGGATCAGGCCTGGAAAGATCGCGAGGCCGGCCGCATCTGCCGAGGTCCATCCTGTCGGACGGCGATCGTTGCGGCTCAAATCGAAGAACGCACCCGATCCCGCTTCCCAGCGTGCCGCCGACGAGTTCCACCTGGTCGCGAATGTCTCGTAGAGGAACCAGCGATCGCGATCGATCATCAGCATGTGACGATCGCCGGAGGTTCCGCCGCCTGGGACATCTCCCTCGATGTAGTGCGCCTGTGTTCGGGCCTCGTCCGGGATCGGATAGCCAGGCAGCCCCGGGGCCCCGGCGTCACTCTCACTGCCGTAGGAAACAAACGCCACGGGTACCCGAGGTTGAGCGCTATCGACGACAACGTACGGGAAGCCGTATGGCGGAGGACCGAAGTCCGGATGCAAATGCCGAACGGCGGTTGTATTCGACGGAGAGCGGCCGCTGATGAAGTCGATGAGAGCCCCGGAGCGCGGATCGAGCGGCGCCAGCGTGACGTCCAGATTCCACCAGTTGCTGACCGGGAAAACCTGGCGGCCGACAAGCGGTTCGTTGAGCACAGGAGCCGCCGCATGAACCACGGCGATCGTGCAGACGAAGGCGATTGCAGTCAGCGGTGTACGGACGGACACACCCATCCGGCAATCACGTACCGTGCCGAGCAACGGTGACGCGCTAACGCCCTGTGGATTGAGGGAGTTGACCGACGCGGGATATCCCGACGGAAGTGAAACTGCGCGCAAGGATGTAACACTTGCGCGCAGCGTTGTAACGAGAGGTGCGACTACTTCTTTTTCGCCTTCGGAACCTTGAGATCGGTCAGGTTCTGGATAATGGCTGCCCCGGCCTCGGCCGTTTTACCGCTCTTGTCGATGGCCGCAATCTTTCCCTGCGGATCGATATAGAACGTCCAGCGCGCAGCGAGCTGTCGTTCCGGCGGTCGGTTCGACGCAATCACGCCGTACGCGTTGGCTACCGTCTTGTCCGGATCCGAAAGGATCGGGAAGTCGGCCTGTTCCTTCTCGGCGAAGGCTTTGTTGTCCTCCGGTTTGTCGACGCTGACCATGAAGTAGGCCACGTCGTAATCGCGGATCGCTTCCCCGCTCGCACGGAGCGAGTTGCATTCGGCGGTTCAGCCTCCGGTGAAGGCTTTGGGGAACCACGCCAGCACAACGGTCTTGCCCTTGTAATCCGATAACTTGTGCACCTTGCCGTCGGACCCCATGAGCGCGAATGCCGGCGCGGTGTCGCCGACCTTGAGCTCAACGGGGTACTGCGGGGGCGCGGGCGGTTGACCCTGTGCCGACAGTGCTGCCGTCATGGCCAGGAGGCCAAAAACGGAGCAGACGGACATCAGTTTGAACATGCGCACCTCAGTGAATTTGCGAATAAGGGTACCATTAAACAGTGTTTTCCCGAAATAGATCGGCTGGTGTGCGACGAGCTGTCCGGCTCCGGCCAGCCGTGCTTCTCCTTGTTTTTTCGATCGCCCCGCACCCGGCACTGGCGCAGCAGCCGGCGGCCGCTCAACTGTTGCGCGCGGGATGGGACGCGCTGAATTCGGGACGGCTGCAGGAAGCCGCGACCGCGTTCGACGAGGCGCTCCGTTCTGGCCCGCAGCAGAGCTCAGCCCTGCTGGGTGCCGGAGTCGCCGCGCGCTTGCTGGGCCGCAACGACGAAGCGCGACGCTTTCTCGTGGACGCGCTGAAGCTGGAGCCGACGCTGTCGCCGGCGTCCCTGCTGCTCGGTAGCATCCTCTACCAGACCGGCGATCTCGACGGCGCGATCGAAACGTATCAGCGGGCGCTCGCACTCGATCCCAAGAACCCTCAGCTCAGTCGCCAACTGGACGCGTGGCGAAAGGAGGCTGACCTTCACAGCGGATTTCGTCAGACACTCGGCGATCACTTCACCGTGATGTTCGAGGGGCCCGCCGAAGCGGAGCTCGCCGATCGGACTGTCACCGTGCTCGAAGCGGCGTATTGGAGAATCGGGACTGCGCTCTCCACGTATCCAACCGGCGTCATCACGGTGATCCTCTACACCCGCGATCAATTCCGCGATATCACCCGATCGCCAGAGTGGGCCGGCGGCTCCTTCGACGGTCGCATTCGCGTCCCGGTACAGGGTGCACTGCAGAACAGCGCAGAGTTCCAGCGCGTGCTCGCGCACGAGTTCACCCACGCGCTGATTCAGAGCGTCGCCGCCCGCGGCGTTCCGACGTGGCTGCATGAGGGGCTGGCAGACTGTCTGGACGGCAGTGACTTCCGCCGCAAAGCGCAGCAAGTGCGACAGGCGGAGACTCGAGTCGCGCTCGCACGGCTGGAGGGCTCGTTTTCCGACCTGACCGCGAAAGAGGCGGCACTTGCCTATGCCGAGAGCGCCGTCGCCGCGCACACTCTCCTCGACGACGTCGGGGCGGCTGCGGTCGTCAGCCTGCTTGGCGATTTGGGGCGCGGCGTGCCACTCGCAACCGCCTTTGAGCGCAACATGCTGCAGTCGTACGCGGAGTTTCAGAAGAGGCTGATGGAGTGAGGGACGGTCGAGTTATCATTCCCGGGCTGCACCCCAACAGAGAGATGGATATGGAGACTCCCGGATGGGATTGAACCCGATTACTGCGTTGCTGTCGACGCTCGGACTCCTCACGGCTGGCTTCGTCGTCGGCTGGTCGCGCGAGGAACGAGGGCCAACGCTCGTCGAGATCGCGATCGGCGCCGTCACCAACTTTCTCGATGCGCTCGGTATTGGGTCGTTCGCCACGACGACTGCCTTGTTCCGGTTCCTGCGTCTGGTACCGGATCGCGTCATCCCGGGGACGCTCAACGTCGGCCACGCGCTGCCGACCGTGGCTCAAGCCTTCATTTTAACCGCCCTGATTCCCGTCGACGTGGTGACGCTCGTCTCCATGATTGCCGCGGCCGTCCTCGGTGCGTGGCTCGGCGCTGGCATCGTCGCCAAGTGGCCGAAGCGCAAAGTACAACTGGGCATGGGCGCGGCTCTGCTCGCCGCCGCTGTGTTCTTCCTGATGAAACAGCTTGGGCTCTTCCCCGCCGGCAACGATGCGATCGGTGTCGGTGGCGTGGCGCTGGTGTTGGCGATTGCCGGAAATTTCCTGCTCGGCGCGTTGATGACGCTCGGCATCGGCCTCTACGCGCCATGCATGATCCTGGTGAGCTTGCTCGGCATGAATGAGAAGACCGCGTTTCCCATCATGATGGGCTCCTGTGCGTTCCTCATGCCGGTCGGCAGCGCGCGCTTCATACGCGAACGGAGCTATCACTTGCGCGCGGCGCTCGGCCTGACGCTGGGCGGCATTCCCGCCGTGCTCCTTGCCGCACTCATCGTCAAATCGCTGCCACTCTACTGGGTCCGCTGGCTCGTCATCGTCGTCGTCATCTACACCTCGTTGACGATGCTGCGGTCGGCGATGACGGAAGGGGATGACGTGACGGCCGTCACGACGTGAGGAGCTGGAATATAGACTTCGGATTCGAGGGTTTGCGCTCGCGGGCCCTCGCCTCTGATCTCCGTCGGCGCAGCTGGGTCGCCGCGACGTTTGAGCCGCGTGTCGCGCGACAGCTCTAAATCTGCTTCGTAGGTGTCCCCATCGCCGGCGGGGGTGAGTACGTTATCAGCGTAGTGCTGCGGGGATCCAGATTAAGACCGATCAGATCGGGATTACGAAAGAGAAATCGAATCGGTCTTTAGTTTTGACTCTTTGCACGGTTATCCTTCCATCAGATGAGTAATGTAATGGTGACCGGCGGCGCAGGCTTTATCGGCGCGCACGTCGCCCAAGCCCTGCACCAGCGGGGATCCCGCGTCACGGTGCTGGACGATCTGAGCGGTGGATTCGACGATAACATCCCCGCCGGCGTCGAGTTCGTGTGCGGCAGTATTACGGACGCACCGCTGGTAGACCGCATCTTCGACGAGCGAGGCTTCGATTACGTGTATCATCTCGCGGCGTACGCCGCCGAGGGTCTCAGTCATTTCATCAAACGGTTCAATTACACCAACAACCTGATCGGCAGCGTCAACCTGATCAACGCGTCCATCAACCACCGCGTCAAGGGGTTCGTCTTCACGTCGTCGATTGCCGTGTACGGCGCGGCGCCGGCCCTGCCGGTCACGGAAGCCGCGATGCCGCAGCCCGAGGACCCGTACGGGATCGCGAAGTACGCCGTCGAGCAGGAGCTCCACGTGAGCCGCGCCATGTTCGGCCTCGACTTCATCGTCTTTCGTCCCCACAATGTGTACGGACCGCGGCAGAATATCGGCGACCGTTACCGCAACGTGGTCGGCATCTTCATGAATCAGATCCTGCAAGGCCAGCCGATGACGATCTTCGGCGACGGCTCTCAGACGCGCGCGTTCACCTATGTGGACGACGTGGCGCCCCTGATGGCGGAGGCGATCGACGTCGCGGGTGCCTGGAATCAGGTCTTCAATCTGGGCGCGGACAGCCCGACCACGCTGAACCAGCTGGCACACGCGGTTGCGAAGGCCTTGGGCGTCGAGCCGGAGATCCGTCACGTGCCCGCGCGAGCGGAAGTGGCCCATGCCTACGCATCGCACGACAAGGTGCGGCGTGTGTTCGGCGCGCGGCCCCAGACCTCGCTCGACGACGGGCTCCGATCCATGGCGGCGTGGGTCCGGGAGCGCGGTCCGCGGGTCAGTCGGCCTTTCGAAGGCATCGAGATAGCGACGAACATGCCCGACGTGTGGCGGACGTCGTGACGACCGGCTATCACGATGTCCACCTGCGCCAGGATCCCGCCCGACAGGTCGTCTGGCGCGTCGTGGCGGACCATCTCTCGCGGTGGGTGGCGACCGATGCGCACGTCCTCGAGGTTGGCGCGGCGTACTGCGATTGGATCAACAGCGTGCGCGCGGCGCGACGGGTGGCGGTGGACATCTGGCCGGAGTTCCAGCGGTTCGCCGGGTCCGGCGTGGACGCGATGATCCTGGATGCGTCGGCGGACTTGCGGACGCTCGGCGAGGGGCGGTTCGACGTGGTGCTCGCATCCAATGTCCTCGAGCATTTCGAGCCAGACACCGCAGCGGCTGTCGTCGGCGACGTGGCGGCCATCCTCAGGCCTCGAGGCCGCTTCATCGTCATCCAGCCGAACTTCAAGTACGCCTACCGGCAATACTTCGATGACTATACGCACCGCTCGGTGTTCACCGACACGTCGCTCGCAAACCTGATGCGCTCGCGAGGCTTCGGCATCGAGAGCTCGGTGGCCAGGTTCCTGCCGTACTCGATGCGCGACGCCCGCGCGCCGATCCGCCCATGGCTGATCCGCGCGTACCTCAGGTCTCCGATCAAGCCGATGGCGGGACAGATGCTGATCGTGGCACGCAAAGACTGATCGGGCATGTACGGACAGAAATCCGTTACGGTCGTTTTTCCCACCTACAACGAGCAGCAGTACATCCGGCCTGCGATCGAGGATTTCTTCAGCGTCGGGGTGGTCGACGAAATCCTCGTGGTCGACAACAACTCGCGGGACCGGACCGCGGACGAGGCGCGGCTCACGCGCGCGAGAGTCGTGCAGGAAACGGCCCAGGGCTACGGCCACGCGCTCCGCCGCGGCTTGCGCGAAGCCTCTAGCGACATCGTCATCATGGCCGAACCCGACGGGACATTCATCGGCCGCGACGTGCTCAAGTTGCTTGCCTACTCGGACGACTTCGACATGGTCTGCGGCACGCGCACCACGCGCGAGCTCGTGTGGGCGCAAGCGAATATGGGCTGGTTCCTGCGGATAGGTAACTGGGTCGTGGCGAAGATGCTCCAGTTCCTGTTCGGTGGCCCGTCCCTCAGCGACTGCGGGTGCACGCTGCGCCTGACGCACAAGTCGGCGCTCGCACGCATTCAGGACCATCTGACGGTCGGCGGTTCGCACTTCCTGCCCGAGATGGTGATCCTCGGGCTCAAACACGGGCTGAGAATCATCGAAGTGCCGGTCAATTACCGCAGCCGCATTGGCGAGTCGAAGATCACCGGCAGCATCGGCGGCACGCTGCGGACCGGCGTCCGGATGATCGTCTTGATCCTGAGATACCGGTTGTTGTGAATACCGCACGTCCGCACTCGCGTGCCTCGTCGTGGACCGTGCTGGCCGTCGTCTTCGCAGCCTGCCAGCCGTATCTCTCGACCATCCATGACTACTTCGTCCAGGACGATTTTGGCGTGGTGCAGCTCTTCGCCAAGCGGCCCTGGACGACCTTTCCGCGCTGGTTCACGATGCCCTGGACGGAGGACATCTGGGGCTACGTGCCCGATGAAATCCGGCCGTTCCCCGCGCTTTCGTACCAGATCACCGCCGCGTGGGGCGCGGCGGCGCCCGAAGCGCATCACCTCCTGAACATCGCGATTCATGCCGCCAACGCGCTGCTCGTGCTCGTGATCGCGCGCCGGGTCGCGGGCCTGACTCCAGTTGCTGCATTTGTCGCCGCGATCATCTTCGCCGTGCTGCCCGTGCAGGCCGAAAGCGTCGCCTGGATCACGGGCCGGGTCGATTCGATGCCGGCATTTTTCTATCTCGCGACGTTCATCGCGTACGCCAGCTGGCGGTCCGGAGGTGGAACGTCCGTTCGCCTGTACTTCTGGTCGCTGGCGCTGTTCTTTCTCGCCCTCTTCAGCAAGCAGACGACAATCACGATGACCGCCACGTTGGTGCTCTACGATCTACTGATCGCCGGGCGGCCGCTTCGCCTCCGGTGGGGTTGGGTGCGTCCCTACGTGCCGTTCGCCGCGATGACGATCGCGTTCCTCCTGCTTCGTTATGTCGTGGTCGGCACGGTCATTCGCGAGGACCGCCTGAATGCGGCAGATCTCGCGACGTTCGGGGGCCTCTTCGCGCGACATCTGCAGCATGCGGCGATCGGCCGGGTCGGCGGACCCGTCGGCTTGACATGGATCGTGGGAACGATGCTGACCGCTGCCATCTGTGTGGCGTCATTCCTGCCCGAATCCAGGCCGGACCGCCAGCGTATCGCCCGCTCGGCACTCTTCTTCGGTCCGACGTGGTGGGTGATCGGCGTCGCCCCGACCGCGGTTGCCGGATACGAGTCGCCGCGGCACGTTTATCTGGCAGCCGTCGCAGTGGCGATGCTGATAGGCCAGGCTCTCGACGTTGTCCTGGTTCGAAAGCCGGATCGCGTTTGGCGCACCGGTGCCGCCGCTGCGGTCGTAATAATTGTCGGAGCGTATTGGCTGCAGCTTCAAACGGTGGTGGCTGACTGGAACACGGCCGCGGCGATTTCGAAGAAGGCCGTGCTGCGCCTCCAGCGCGAGGCCCTGGCTATGCCTGCCGGCAGCCTCGTGATGGTGAGTGCACCGCTCAAGAGCTGGGAATGGGCAGTGCCGTTCATGGCACAGCCACCCTACACGCGAACCGACATATCCGCCAGGGTCTACATCGTTTCACCCTGGCGGCTGCACTGCTGCCGATCGGTCTGGCTCGAGTACACGAGACGCACGCTACGCGCCTGGGCGGCGCGGCCGGATCACCCGCCGATCGTGGCAATGTACTTCGCGCCGCGCACCGGCGACCTGTCGATGCTGACGGATCGTGAGTATCCCGCGCTCCGTTCGATCGTTCCAGCCCTGCTACGCACCGATTCGCTCGAGACACTCGACCGCGCGATCCTGCGCATCCTCGAAGATCTCGTCGGGAACGAGAAGCCTGCCGACAAGATCCGGTAACTGGTCGCTAGTTCTGGTGGCGAAGGACCACAGGAATCCCCAAAAACCTGAGCGGACGAGGATCACTTGATGATCCGCAGATTCGTCGGCGAACTCGGCGGAATCGCAGGGACGATCTGCACAATCGATCCCCCGGTGTGATTGACGATATACAGCTCCCCTGCCGCGTCGAGCCCGAAGGAACTGATGTTCCCGATCACCGTACTGCCGCCAAGGCTGGCGGTGTGATCCGTGAGATCCGACGCGGTCGCTTCCCCGCTGGTTGGGTTGATCGTCAACGCAACCGACCACACTCTGCCCTGGACGTAGTCGGCGAAGAAGTACCGGCCACGGAGCGATTGGAGCGCGCCGCCGCGATAGACGAAGCCACCGGTGATCGACTGGCCGACCGAATGGCTGTACTCCCAGATCGGATCCGTCAACCCAGTCGCCGGGACGTACACCGGCGGGGGGGACGCGATGTTGGAATGGGCACCTTCACGCATGCGCCAGCCATAGTTGCGGCCGCCGCGCCCGACCGGCTCGTAGTCGATTTCTTCCCAGGCGCCCTGCCCGACATCCGCGATGATCAGCGCGCCCGTGCCGCCGCGTGACGGCATGTCGAACGAATAGCGCCACGGATTGCGAAGTCCGAAGCTCCAGATTTCCTTCAGCACGCCGGCGGGGCCGCCGCTCACGAACGGATTGGTCGACGGAACGGCGTACCCCGTCGCGTGATTGAGAGAAACGTTCACGTCGATGCGCAGGCACTTGCCGAGCAACTCCGCTGGATTCTGCGCACGGTTTTCTGGATCGTTGGCTGACCCGCCATCTCCCAGCGCGATGTAGAGGAAACCGTCAGGACCAAACGCCAGATTGCCGGCATTGTGATTGGCATAGGGCTGTGCGACGTAACTGAGTCCCGATGGCCACTTCAGATCAAAGCGCGATGACGCATCGGCAACCGCCGGGTTGCCCGAACGCAGGAACCGCGCGACGACAGTATTCCCTGCGGGATTTGTAAAGTTGACATAGAAGCGCCCGCTTGACGCGTAATCGGGCGAGATGGCCATCCCGAGCAGGCCCTGTTCACCGCCGGAGACGATGGCGCCCCTCAAGTCGAGAAAGTCGGTCGGCTGGACGACGCCGCTTTCAATCACCCGGATGCGGCCACCCTGCTCGACCACGAATTGTCTCGAATTGCTGGTCGGATCTTGAACGAACGCGACGGGAGAGCTGAGACCGGCTGCGTACACCCGGCTCTTGAGGGCGGACTGCGCGTCGATTGGCTGTGCGGCAACGGCGACAGCCAGCACCAGGACCACGAATGCCAAAGATCTGTGGGACTGCATGGTGCGCCGGTCGATGCACGAATCGAGCCGGGGGGATGTCTGTGCACGGATTATCATGGTCTATACCGATGCGCCGTTCTTGGATCTTGATTACGCTTTTTTCAGCCGGCTGCGGTGCGAGCACCCCTCCGCCGCCGTCTCCTGGACCGGGCAATGACGAGACGATCTCGATCACCGGCCGGGAACGAATCGGGTGGGATCAGCCAGCCGCGGACAGTGCCGAGTTGGCGACGTTCGGCTACGTGATCTACGTCGACGGAACGCGTAACGAGATCCTCGATCCGTCATGCTCCGGAGGTGCAAGTGCGACCAGTTTCTCGTGTAACGGGAAGCTTCCGCCGATGTCGAATGGCGCGCACACCCTCGAATTGGCCACCTACAGCACCGTCAACACCGATTCAGGAGAGAGTCCGAAGTCTTCGCCGCTGCGCGTCGTGGTGTCGGCAATCGTCACCTCCGACCTCGCTCCGGCAACTGACTGGCAGAACGGCGAGATCGATCCGACGCGCGACGGCGTAAAACTGCGGATCGACAGGATCTCAGACGGCCTGGGGCGCCCGAACGACGCCGCGTTCTCGCCCGATGGACGTCTCTTCATTGCCGAGCGGACCGGACGTATTCGGATTGTTGCGAACGGCGTGCTACTGCCGACTGACGCGCTGCTCCTGCCCGAGGACGATGATGGCGTTCGCCAGGCAGCCTTGTCGATCGCGTTCGATCCGGACTTCGCGAAGACGGGATTCGTCTTCGTCCTGCATACCGCCGAAACAACCGATGGTCCGGTGGTTCGACTCTCGCGCTACCGCGAGTTCCGCGGCAAACTGGCCGAGCGCGCCATTCTCTTTCAGGCCGCGGTCCCGGACACCGCCGATCGGTCGGCGCTCGGACGGTTTGGGCCGGACGGCAAGTTATATGCGGTCGTCAGCGGCGATGATCCGAGCGGACGTCTGTATCGTCTGAATCCCGACGGCACAATGCCTCGCGACCAGGCCGGCACCACATCAGCGGTGGCAACCGGCGTGACCGGCGCTCGCGGTCTCGCCTGGGCCGCGCGGTCAGGGATTCTCTGGATCGTCGATGACGATGCCCAGGCCGGACACTTGAGCGCCGTGTCGCTGTCACCGCCGCCGGTTCGCGCGACCATCCGCGGCAGGACGGACCTTCGCCCGGGCGTCGCATCGCTCGCCTTCTACACCGCCGACGCGATTCCCGAGATGAAGAACGAGGCGCTCATCGTCTCCGCCGAGGCGTATCTGCTCCGAATTCGTTTTGCTGATGACGATCCGACAGAGGTGCAACGCGTGGAGCGGCTGCTGCAGGATCGCGTGGGGCCGCTCAGGGTCGTCACGGTCGGGACCGATGGAGCGATCTATTTCTTGACGGACACATCGGTCGGGAAGCTGTCGCGGGTTACCCCGTAAGAATTGGTGAATTGGGGATTTGGTGAATTGGTGAATTGACGACGCGTCGCTGAATCGACCGTCCAATTCACTAATTCACGAATTTCACTAAGTCACCAACTCACGAATTCACCAATTCACGAATTCTGGTGGTGACCTAATGTGTCAACGCGTAGAGGACGATGTTGATGCCAACCGCGTAGCCGTCGGGAGAAAACTGGTAGAAGTACCTCGGATCCTCCCCCTCGCGTTCCCATGCGTCCGAGATGTCTGTGTCGTGCGTCATCACGACCATCAACCGGCCGTGCTCGTCGGAGATGCCGCGAATGTCCGGAACCTCGCTTTCCAGGCCTCGCTCCGACGTTGCGCCGCCGCTTCGCATCCAGTGATTGATTGAAGGGATCTGTGGCAGTTTCGGCACCACGAACATCGTCCGGAACAGCGGGTGCGACGGCTTCAGATCGACGATCGGATACTTCTTGGGATCGAGTACGCGGCTGATCTCTTCGACCCACTGTTCCCAGGCCCAGTCGCCCCAGAAATCGTCGACGTAGAGAAAACCGCCCTTGAGCAGGTACTCACGCAGCCGCTTGACCTCGGCGTCGCTCAGCCGCATCACGCCGACGTCTTCCATCTCGATCCACGGACACTTGAACAAGGCGTCATCGGTCAGGCGGATCACGAGGTGATTCGGTTCACCGTCTGATTGCTTGCTGATGTGGGTCTTGGTCAGCTCGGACAGCCGAATTGAGAAATTGATGTCGGCGTCAGGATAATCGGTCCACCATCCCATTCCGCCGGCTTCGCGACGATCGCTGTCGTACTCGCCGCGGCAGAAGTTGAAGGATCCGTCGAAGCTATCCGCTTTCGCATAGCGCGGCGGGGCCGTGCGGATGCGCCCCCATCCCTGGTTAAACCCCTGCGCACCGGCGACGACCGCCACCGCGGTGACGAAGAGACTGGCGAGGAAGAGTCTCATACTAATTGGTGAGTTGGTGAATTGGTGAGTTGGTGAATTAGCTTCGCACGCGCTACCGCGCGTGCTTCAAAAGCGCGGAGGTAGCCGCGCGATGCCAATTCACCAATTCACCGACTCACCAATTCATCGATTCTAATGGCTCAGCGCGTACAGGATCACATTAATCCCCAGCGCATAGCCATTCGGTCCAAACTCAAGAAAGTACCGCGGGTCCTCTCCCTCGCGTTCCCACGCGTCGTCGATGTCCGTGTTGTGCGTCATGAAGACCATCAACCGGCCGGCCTTGTCGGCGATTCCACGGCCATGCACTTCGATGCTGTCTTCGCCATACTCTGACGTGCTGCCCCCCGGACGCCACACGCGGATGGACGGGATCTGAGGAACTCCCTTGACCGGATACTGCGTGTGGAAAAGCGGATGATCCGGTTTCAGATCAAAGATGGGGTAGTCCTTCGGCGGGAGAACCCGAGAGATCTGCGCCACCCAATAGTTCCACTCGACGTGCCCCCAAAAATCATCAACCCAGAGGAACCCACCCTTCATCAAGTATTCGCGAAGGCGGACGACTTCCTGTTCGGTGAATTCAGCGGCCCCCATGTCCTCCATGTGCAGGTAGGGGCAGTTGAAGAGATTGTCGTCGGTGAGCCGCACCGTCAGATGATTTGGTTCACCATCGGGACGACGACTGACGCGCGTCTTGGTCAGCTCCGAGAGCCGGATTGAGAAATTGATGTCGGCGTCGGGATAGTCGGTCGTCCAGCCGGCGCCGCTCGGATTCCGGCGGACGGCGGTGTACATACCTCGACAGAAGGTGAAACCGCCATCGAAGCTCTCCGCGGTGGGCTCCCGGAGTGGCGCACGGCCGCGACGAATGAAGTTCTGCGCGCCGGCAACGACGCTTCCCGCGATGATCATGGCGACGGCGATCAGCGGGAAGCGCCGCAGACTCATTTACTTCGGGAGGTCCTTCTTCGGAGCCTCCGCCGCCGCCTTTTCAGGGCCCTTCGACAGCGACTTGTAATACTGCTCCACGAGCTTGCGGTATTCCTCGGGCACATCGTCGGCGCCAGAGAGGAATACCTCGCTGCCTTTCATTTCGGCCTGACGACGGAGGTTGAACTCGAAGCGCTTCATGCCCTCGACAACCGCGGTCTGGAGGCCTTCGAGCACTTTCGCGTCCTGGTAGACACGATCGTCGTCCAGCGCTCGCAGGTTGCGGAGGATGTCGTCGAGGGCGCGAGGATCGACGCCCTGGCCCTGAAGCATCCGCCGAAGCTGCTGCGCGTCGTTGGCGAACTGGCGGACTTCGCCACGCCACTGGCGGATGTCACCCGGATCGACGGGACCGCCAAGCCACCGGCCGCGACGATCGCCGTAGCCGCCGTTATCGGTGAAGCGGCCCCCGTAAGTGTCGCCGTTGCCGGCCGCGCCGTTCTGCGTGCGGTCACCGTTGCCGCCTCCGCCTTGCTGCCCCTGTTGGCCCTGTTGACCGCCCTGGCCCTGCTGACCGGCCTGACCTTGCTGGCCTTGCTGCCCCTGCTGGCCACCCTGACCCTGTTGGCCTTGCTGCCCGCTCTGGCCCTGTTGCCCGCTCTGGCCTTGCTGCCCGTTCTGGCCTGGTTGACCCTGTTGGCCTTGTTGACCCTGCTGGCCGTTCTGCCCCTGCTGCCCTGGTTGGCCCCGCTGACCCTGTTGGCCGTTCTGCGCCTGTCCCTGACGGCCCTGTTGTCCCTGCTGACGTTCGCGGATTCGCTGGTCGAGCGAGTCGACTCCCTGCGCCAGCTGGCGTGCCTTGTCGAGGGCCTGATTCATCGCATCGGCCTGCGACGGGCGTCCCAGTGCCGACGCGGCCTGCGACAGCGTCTGCCGCAACGAATCGAGATTCGACCCGATCGACGCTTCATATGGCGCCTGGTCGGATGGTGACACGCCGGCTCGCATCATCGAGCTCGAGTAGCGGATCTTGTCGCGAATCTTGTTGTCGCGGATTCCGTTGGCCGCCTCCGTCATCTTCCTGGCGGCGTCCTTCTCCTGGTTGCGAATATCGCCCGCGGTGCGATCGATCTGTTTCTCGAGCTCACCGACCTTCTGCTCGAGCGCGCCCTTGCGCTCGACCAACTGCTGCGTCTTCTCCTGACGCCGGTCACCCGCGCCCTCGAGCCCTTTGACGTCATCGGCAATCTGACGCTGCTCGCGAGCGAGATCCTCCGCCTGTTGCAGCGCGTTCTTGACGTCGCGGTCCGCTCGGCCAGCCTGCGCCTGCTGTAGCCGACGCTGTGCTTCCTGCAGGCGCTCGAGCGCCGAGGCGGCCTGCGCGGCGGACGCCTCCTGGCCGTTTGCCGCGGCCCGGCGCATCGCGTCAGCCGCGTCACGCAGCTGCCGCGCCGACTGCATCAAGTCCGCGCGGTTCTCGTCGCGTGACAGCTGCTCGAGCCTGCGCGCCGCTTCCTCGACCTGATCGGCCAGCTCGCGCTGTGATTGACCCGAGCCGTTGCCCGACGCCTGCTGCCCAAGCGCGGCACGCCGGCGCTGACGTTCGGCTTCCTGCTCCTGGCGGCGCGCCAGTTCCTTCAGCTTCTCCATCAGCTCGTCAATCTTCTGATCGGATTGCTGCTGCGATGCCTGCTGGCGCGTCTCGTACTGGTTGGCAAGCTTGTCGAGCTCCATCTCGAACAAGTCGGCGAGGTCCTGCGCCATCTGGCCACCGCCGCCACCGCCACCGCCGCCCTGCTGGCGCTGGATCTGAATCTGTGTGTCGTACTCCTCCTCGGCCTTCTGCAGGTATTGCAGTGCCTTCTGCTCTGGAGGCAACGCACCATCGGGGCTCACCGCGTGCAGCTTCGATTCGGCGTTTTTCATTTCGGTGACGGCCTGAGGGAGAAGATCCGCCACCTTCTTGAACGCCGGATCCTGTTCGACCAGCCGGCTGTTCATGCGCGTGAGCAGGCCTTCGACCTGATCGCGCAGCCGCGACTGCGACAGCGCCAGCACCGTGCTGTTCTCGCGCAGCTTGTCGCCGCTCATCTTCTTGCGATCCCGCTGGACGTTGAATGTCGCGGCGACGATCTGGCGCTGCTGCTCGGACAGCGCGCCAACCTGCCCTCCGCCGCCGCCACCACCGCCACCGCCGCCGGCATCCGATGGCGCACGGCGGAACTCCTTGCTGAGCGGTCGGATGCGCACAAAGTACATGTCGCTCATCGACGGCTTCGGCCCCTGCTCGGTGTCGTTGTCGGCTGCCTTGGCGTAGTAGGAGACGAAATCACCGGGCTTCACGTCGAGTTCTTCGAGGTAGAAGGTATGACCGCCCGACACTTCGGTCATCCGTTTCTTCCCGTCGAAGAGCCGAATGGTTTTCTCGGCGCCACCATTGACCGAGTAGACGAGCGCCAGATCCTTGACGCCGAAATCGTCCTGGGCACGCGCCTCGACGAACACCTCCTCGATCGGTGAGGCCGTGGTGTCGCGGCCCGGCTTGGAAACGGAGACGGTCGGCGGCTGATCGTCGAGCGCATCGATCGTGTACTGCGGTGATGCGGTCAAGCGCTCGCCGGACGGCGCGTCGAGTTCGATGTGATACAGGCCATCCTTCTCGATTTTGAACCCACCAACGAGCGGCGCCGGCGATCCGCCGGCTCCGTCGGGTGTCAGCCCCGAGCGATCCTTGTCCCCGAGCACGATCTGTCCGCCCGGTGCGGTCATCGTGGGCACCGCACGCAGCCTGACCTCGGTCCCTTTCAAGACCGCGATGTCGCCGCCGTCCTCAACCTTCTGCGGCGGGAGCCCGGTGTATGCCGGGAAGTGGTATTCGAGCTCGAGACGCTGGACGTATGGAAGATCGACAACCTTCAGGTTGTAGTGTTTCGAATTAACGGCGTTCGACTCGACAAAGTATTCGAGTGGACCGGCCAGGTCGAACAGCATGCCTTCGAAGGAACCATTCTCGGCGCGCAACAACGGCAGCCGCTCGTAGGGCGCATCTGGCGACTTGCGCACCATGAGCGACGCCTGCTGGGAATCAAATCCGGAAAGTTTGGCGGTGATGCTCTGATCGGCGCCACGCGCGACGGTGGCGTTGCCGGGCGTGACCTCGATGCTGTACGGCGCGGCAGCCTCGACGCTGCGCGAGGGGAGCAGCGCCGACAGCGCATGTCGCAAGTACGCGGGGCCAAGGCTGAAGATCGCGAGCGTCGCGAGAGCGATCACACCAAGCGTGACGCCGTAGCGCCGCACCGGAACACGCTCAACATGGCGGCCGTTGTCGATCGCCCTGGCCTTTTCGACCGCCGATTCGACCAGGCGTCGAATCAGCGTCTCCGAGAACGGCGACCCGTTGATACCACGTTCCGCTTCGACGGCGCTGATGATGGCGGCCTGAAGCGACGGTTCGTGCTCTTCGAGATACAGCGCGACCTGCTCGTCGCTCGCCTGTCGCATCAGCGGGCGCACGAGCAGGTAGGCAATGAGCGCGACAAGCGCGACGCCGACAATCACGCGGAACGCAATGATCGAGGGTGCCGTGAACCGCCATGACTCGAGACCGTATGCGGACACGAGCAGGACGAGAACGCCGAGGCCGGCGACGCCCATGGCGCCGCGGAGCGCCAGCTTCATGCGCCAGCGCCGACGCACCTCATGAATGATGTCGACGAGCTCGGAAGCGGAATCCGTGCGTCGGATATCGTCAATCATAAGTGCGGTTCTCCTCCGATATCAGCTTAGCACCGGGCCAGGCAATGTCCCGCTCGGCAATTGCGACAAATCGGTGACCTAAAGCGGCTCACGGGTCAAGGCTCAGGGCTCAGGGGTCAGGGTTGCGGCTTGAGCCATAAGCCGTGAGCCATAAGCCCTCTTTAGACCTGGAC
>JBKPNQ010000221.1:0-14114 GCA_046732715.1 Acidobacteriota bacterium
CCTGCTGGAACGGATCACGCTCGACTCTCCGGCGCTCGATTGTCGTCAGGCCGAGCTCAGTGAGCCGCTTGATGGTCGCGGCCGTGATCCCGCGTCCGTTCAGTTCGGCCGACTCGATACCGTCCGGCGCGCCCTTGAGCAGCGCCAATGCCTCCTGCTGGCGCTTTCCCAGTTTCAGCGCTCCCTCCACCGCTTCATGCCCCTGCATCGTCAGCGCAGCAATTCGTGTAGTCCGATACGCCGACGCCTGACCCCGAAGGGGATGAGTGATCTCGATGAGGCCGTCGCGTTCGAGCGCGAGCAGCGTCGCATGGCGAGCTGTCCTGCCGAGGAGAGTGTCGACTCGCACCGGGTGCGCGACGTTCAGCGCTGCGAGCAACTCTCGTCGGGCCCCGCGCTCGGCGCTGAGAGCTGCCCGGCCCGCCTCGGTGATGTGGGCGTGACGTTCACTCTCGATCCAGGCGCGCGGCGGCATCGCCGCGGCGATCGCTTCCCCGGGGCCGCAGGCGTAGTACTCGGCAACCCACGTCGCGAGCGTCACAACGTCTGATGGCAGGAACGGCGTCGCGTCGAGGATGTCGATGATTGGTTTGATATCGGGGCTGCTGGTTTCTGGCTTCTCGCTTCTCGCGCGCTCCCCGCGGTCCTTGGCCAGCCGCCAGCCGCCAGCCGCCAGTAGCTCCGCCGCCGTGCGCACCACAACGCCAGTGAGCACGCGCTTCCCCATCGGCACCAACACCCGTACGCCGATCGCCGGGTCCGGGAACTCGTCGGGTACGGAGTACGTCAGCGGACCGAGCTGCGGGACTGGAACGGCGACGTGGATCAGGCGCATCGGCGCCTACTCTGATGGGGCTGGAGACACGCTGGGGATGGGCCGGCCGAGAATCGACAGGGCGGTCTTCAGATCGTCCCAGGCTTCGCGTTTGTAGCCGGGACTGCGCAGCAGGAACGACGGATGAAATGTCGGGATCAGCTTGGCGCCGCCGCGGTAATCGAAAACACGCCCGCGAAGCCGCGAAATCGGTGCGTCCGTCTTGAGCAGCGTTCGCGCGGCGAACGCGCCCAGCGCGATCACCACCTTGGGCTGAATCGCCTCGAGCTGGCGGAACAGGAAGGGCTCGCAGGTCGCAATCTCATCGGGTTCCGGATTGCGGTTGCCCGGTGGACGGCACTTCAGCACGTTCGCGATGTAGACCTCATCGCGGCTAAAGCCCATGGCTTCGATCATCTTGGTGAGTAATTGCCCGGCGCGTCCGACGAACGGTACTCCCTGGACGTCTTCGTCGGCGCCCGGGGCTTCACCGACGAACATCAGGTCTGCATTCGGACTGCCAACACCGAAGACGATTTGGGTGCGTCCCAGAGTGTGGAGCTTGCAGCGCGTGCAGTCGCCGATGTCCTCGCGAATGGCCGCCAACGCCTCGGCCGCCGATCGCGCGATGGTGACCGGCTGCACACGTGGCGCACCAGGCGCTTCTTCATGCACTCCGGCCACCGCTGGCACTTGTTCGTCTGGCACCCCTCGTTCCGGGGCTCCTGATCGCACTCTCCACTTAGGGTCGCGATTGATCCCGGTGACCCCGAGCTCCTGGTAAAACCTGAGATGTTCCGCGAGGGCATTCACGCTGTAAGTCCCGAGCCCTGAGCCTTGAGTGACAGCTCTGCGCGGTCGAGGATGCGCGACGCGATGTCGGTCTTCGAGGTGAGCGCGATCGTTTCTTCCGAATCGTGGCCGATGATCGTCACCGCGTTGGTGTCCGCCTCGAAACCCGCATCCGCTCTCGTGATGTCGTTGGCGACGATGAAGTCGGCGTGCTTGCGCACCAGCTTGGCTCGGCCGCGTTCGACTGGATCGCCGCTCTCAGCGGCAAATCCGACGAGCACCGGTTTCAGGCTGGTTCCACGCACCCGCCCGAGCTCGGCGAGAATGTCCGGAGTCCTGACGAGCCGCAGGTCAAGTGGACCTTCTGATTTTTCAATCTTTCCGGCTGAACTCCGCTCCGGCGTGTAGTCCGCTACCGCCGCGGCCATGACGACTATGTCGCTGGCGCGGGCGTGTTGCTGGACGGCAGCGTGCATGTCGCTGGCGCTGCGCACCGTGATGAGCTCGACACCAGCCGGTGCGGGAAGACTGGTCGGCCCCGATACCAGGACCACACGCGCTCCGCGTTTTACCGCTTCAGCAGCGACGGCGTAACCCATCTTCCCGCTCGATCGATTCCCGACATACCTGACCGGGTCGATGTCCTCGTAGGTTGGACCCGCCGTCACGAGGACAAGCCGGCCGAGCAGCGACCCTCGGGGCTTGATCAACAGGTCAGCAGCCTCGACGATCTCCTCCGGCTCGGCAAGCCGTCCCTTCCCGATCCATCCACACGCCAGGTACCCCGCGCCAGGATCGACGAATCGCACGCCGCGAGACGCCAGTGTCGCCAGGTTGCGCTTCACCGCCTCGTGTTCGAGCATGTTGGTGTTCATGGCAGGTGCCATGAGCACCGGCGCGCGCGTCGCCAGGTAGAGAGAGGTCAGAAAGTCGTCTGCGATGCCGTTGGCAAACTTGCCGATCACGTTCGCCGTGGCCGGCGCGACCAGCAGGAGCGCGATGTCGGTTGCCACCGCGATGTGCTCGATGTCCGCATTGAGGCCGCGCGCAAACTGGTCGGTGATGACCGGCCGACGCGTGATGGCTTCGAAGGTGACCGGGCCGACGAACCTCCGCGCCGATCGCGTCATCACGGCCACGACGTCGTGGCCGCGTTTCTGCAACCCGCGAGCGACTTCGACCGCTTTATACGCGCCGATGCCGCCGGTTACGCCGAGCGCGATGAGCGCCATGGCAAATGGTCAATCGTCAATCGATTGATACCTTCTCGACCTTCCCCTCTTTCACTTCTTTTTGCGCGAGCTTGACGAGCTTTTCGCTGCCCGTGGTCCTCGGCGCGCATCCGTTCAGAAGCTGATGCGCCCGCGCACCCGCAACCACGACAAACTCGAATCGACCCGGCGCCTCATTCCGATCAGCCATTGATAACCTTCTTTGATCATTCCCGAACAAACGTTCTAACAATCCCCTCCGCTTGGACACGCATCGAGCGGAGCCGTGCTCGCTCTGCGAGGACGATCGCACGCAGGCGATCGACGCACGCTTCCAGTTCGTCGTTCACGACCACGTAGTCGTATTCCGTGAACGCCGCCACCTCATCACGCGCGGTCTGAAGGCGGCGCTGCATGGCCTGCTCGCTGTCGGCGCTGCGACCGCGAAGCCGGCTCTCCAGGATGGGGAACGACGGGGGCAGCACGAACACCCCAACCGTACCGGGGCACCGCACCCGTACCAGTCGAGCACCTTGGACGTCAATAACCAGGACCAGATCCCGCCCCGCGGCCAGATCGGCTTCGGCGTCCGCCGCACAGGTGCCGTACAGGTTGCCGAACACGTCCGCCCACTCGAGGAACGCCTCCGAGGCGATCATCTGTTCGAAGCGCGCGCGTGTAATGAAATTATAGTCGATGCCGTCGACTTCCCCCGTCCGAATCCCCCGGGATGTGTAAGAACGGGACAGTGATAGGTCCGGCACCACCTGAACGAGCCGTTCGGCGACCGTGGTTTTACCGGTACCCGAGGGTGCCGACACGACGAAGAGCAGGCCGCGGCGGCGTCCGGCGGATCCCGGATCGCGCACCACGGATCCCGACTCGATCGCCTCACTCGACATTCTGCACCTGCTCCCGGACCTTCTCGAGTTCGGCCTTCAGTGCGACCACGACTTCGGATACCGCCGGTCCCTCCGCCTTCGAGCCCAGGGTGTTCACTTCACGATTCATCTCCTGGAGCAGAAAATCCAGCTTTCGTCCGCACGGCTCAGGTGAGTCGGCGAGCGCCCGCCAGTGCTCGAGGTGGCCTCGGAATCTGACGACCTCTTCGGTGATGTCGGAACGGCCGACGAACTTGGCGATTTCCTGCGCGATCGTGGTTTCGTCCGCGAGCGCATCGGCTTGCAGCTCGCGCACCCGCTCCTCAAGCCGGGCCTGAAGGCCGGCCATGCCCTCCTTGGCTGCCGTCGCGGCACGCTCAAAGAGCTCGGCCAGCAACGCCCGCCGCGCATCGAGATCGGTGCGAAGATACCCGCCTTCGCGGACGCGCATCGCATCGAGCTCGTCGAGCGCTGCGGCAACAGCATCCTCGACACGAGCGCCGACCTTCTCGACTTCCTCTTCCGCGTCTTGCCGCTCGCGTATCGACAACGCCTGTGGAAACCGGAGAAGGTCGCCCGGCGTCATCGCGCCGGAGATATGTCCCTGTTGTCGGGCGCGTTCGAGCGCGCCACCCAGGGCTTCCAGGAACGTTTCGTTCAGCTCGACGTCAACCGCTGGCGTTTTCCGCTGCAGCACCGTCACCGCCACTTCGACTCGTCCGCGGCTGACGCGCTTTTGCACAAGCCCGCGAAGGCGACCTTCGCTCGGGCCGAGTGTAGACGGCACCCGCAGCTGCAGATCGAGAAACTTGTGATTGACCGATCTGACGGTGACGGCGACGGTTGCCGCTTCATCATCTCTCGTCAACGACGCGAAGCCCGTCATGCTCTTGATCATGAGACTGAAGGCACCCGTCCGGCTGCCGGAACGTGCCGGGCGCCTGGGGTCTCGAAAATCTGCAGTGAATACAGCTTGGCGTAGACGCCGCCCGGCCTCGCGAGCAGCTCGTCGTGACGGCCGATCTCGGCGATGCGGCCCCGCTCGAGCACGATGATCGCGTCGGCGCGCCGCACCGTGGACAATCGATGCGCGATCACGAACGACGTACGGTTCCGCATCAAGTTCTGCAGCGCGTCCTGCACGAGCAACTCCGATTCGGCATCCAGCGACGAAGTGGCTTCGTCGAGGATCAGCATCGGTGAGTTTCGCAGCAGCGCACGGGCGATCGCGATCCGCTGCCGCTGACCGCCGGACAGTAACTGTCCACGCTCGCCGATGCGCGTCTCGTACTGGTCCGGCAGCCCGATGATGAAGTCATGGGCGTGCGCAGCCTTCGCCGCGTTCTCGATTTCCTCGCGCGACGCGCCCGGTGCGCCGTAAATGATGTTATTCGCGATCGTGTCGTCGAAGAGCACGGTGTCCTGGGTCACGATACCGATTTGCGACCGCAACGACGCGAGGGTCACGTCGCGGATGTCGACACCGTCGATCAGGATGGCGCCGCCGCTCACGTCGTAGAACCGCGGCACCAGGTTGACGAGCGTCGTCTTGCCTGCCCCGCTGAGGCCGACGATGGCGACCACCTGCCCGGCGCGCACGCTGAAGGACACGTCTTTGAGGATCGTCTTGCTGACGCCATCGTAGGAAAAGCCGACGCTGCGGAACTCGATGGCCTGGCGAAGGCGCGGCAGCGGCTGGGCGCCCGCACGTTCCGGCACCTCGGAGTGTGTGTCGAGAATCTCGAAGATCCGCTCTGATGCTGCCATCGCCTGCTGCAGGGTTGCATTCACGCGACTGAGCTTCTTGATCGGCGCATACATCATGAACGCGGCGGCGACGAATGCGGCGAAGTCCCCTTCGGTCAGCGCCTTGTCCGCGATCTGCCGGCTGCCGTACCAGATCAGCCCGACCACCGCGACGCCGCCGAGCAGCTCCATCAGCGGCGGCAGCAACGCGAGCGCGCTCGTCACCTTCAAGTTGGTGCGGTAGAGACGCTCCGATGCGCGTTTGAAACGCTGTTCCTCGTGACCTTCCGCGCCGAAGGCCTTGACGATCCGGTGGCCCGTGAACGCCTCGGCGGTCACGTGAGACAGCTGCTCCAGGTGCTCCTGGCTCCGTCGCGTCGTGCTCCGAATTCGTTTGCCGAATCGAACCAGCGGATACACGACAATCGGCGCGCCGGTGACGGCGACGAGCGCAAGGCGCGCATCCAGATAGAACAGATAGGCCGCCAGTCCGACCAGCGACAAACCTTCGCGGAGCAGGTCGCCAATCGTTTCCGACACGGCCTGTTGCACCTGGTTGACGTCGTTGGTGATACGCGACATCAGCTGGCCGCTGGTATGCCGGCCGAAGAACGTCGCGGACTGGTCAAGGATGTGGCGGAAGAGGCGATCGCGAAGGTCGCGCACGACGCGCTGGCCGATGTCGGTCATCAGGAAGGCGGACGCATATCCGCCAAGTCCCTTGATGAGATAGACAATCAGGAGGGCGACGCACCAGCGTCGAAGCCCGGTTCCGTCGGGCAGCACGTGGTCGATGACCGGCTGAATCAGCGCCGCGACTGCCGCGGTCGCGGCAGCGTAGACCACCATGGCCGCGAGCGCCGCAGCAAATCGCCCGCGATAAGGCCGGGCGTACCCGAACAGGCGGTGAAGCGGATTCACTCGGTGAACCGGTACTTCAGCAGCACCCACAACGCGACGAAACCGTCGCGCCAGGTGATCTTCTTCCCCTCGTCGTAGTTCCGTCCGTCGTACGTAATCGGCACCTCGTAGACGCGGTAGTGCCGCTTGAAGATCTTGGCCGTCAGCTCCGGCTCGATGCCGAACCCGTTCGATTCGAGCGTCATGGACCGCAGCACTTCCGTGCGCATGACCTTGTAGCAGGTCTCCATGTCGGTCAGCATCGTGTTGTACAGCATGTTGGTGACGAGCGTCAGGAACCGGTTTCCGGCGTAATGAGTAAAGAGAAAGACGCGATGTCTGCCGAGGAACCGCGAACCATACACGACGTCCGCACGCCCTTCGCAGATGAGCGAAATCAGCTCGGGAAACTCTTCCGGCGAGTATTCGAGGTCGGCATCCTGAATGACGACGAGGTCGCCCGTCACTTCCTGGAAGCCGCGCCGCAGCGCCGCTCCCTTGCCGCCGTTGGCGGGCTGAAGCACCACCTTGAACGGGAGCTCCTGCGCCAAACGCGTGAGGATATCCCTCGTCCCGTCTCGGGACCCGTCGTCCACAACAATGAGTTCCGTACGGATCGGCACGGCGAGGACCCGCCGGATGATTTCCTCAATCGTGTCCCGCTCGTTGTACGCGGGCATGACGACTGACATTAGCGGGTTCTCGATTTGACCCTTCAGCCGGGACATTAAGCGGTGGCCTTCCGATATCCCTGCGGATGCGACTCGCGCCAGCGCCAGGCCGTTTCCACGATGACGTCGATGTCTTCGAACCGCGGGGTCCAGCCAAGTTCCTGGCGGATACGGGCACTCGACGCAAAAAGCACGGCAGGATCCCCCGGACGACGCGGGGCGTTGGTGAAGGGCACCTTGCGTCCGGTGACACGCTCGACCGAGTCGATCACTTCCTTGACCGACGTCGGCTTGCCATTGCCGAGGTTGTACTTCGTGCTCGATGCGCCGCTTCTCAGCGCAGACAGCGACAGCAGGTGAGCCGCGGCGAGATCCGTCACGTGGACGTAGTCGCGCAGGCAGGTTCCGTCTGGCGTTTCATAGTCGGCGCCGAACAGCTGGAAACGGTCACGGCCGAGTGCGGCGTCAATCGCTCTCGGAACGAGATGACCTTCCGGCGCGTGATCCTCGCCAAGCTCGCCATCGGGATCTGCACCGGCCGCGTTGAAGTATCTCAACGTGATCGACGTAATTCCATAGGCGCGATCGTAATGCGGCAGCGCTCGCTCGATAGCAAGCTTCGTCTCGCCGTAGGCGTTGATCGGCTGGGTGAGGTGGGATTCGGTAATGGGAGTTTCGACTGGATTCCCAAAGACGGCAGCGGTCGATGAGAACACGAAATGGCGGACGTTTTCAGCGATCATCGCGTCCAGCACCGACATCGCACCAGCAACATTGTTGCGATAGTAACCCGCCGGGTTCCGCACCGAATCCCCAACTGACAGCCAGGCGGCAAAATGCATGACCGCATTGACGTCGTGCTGGCGAATCGCCGCCCGCAGTTTCGCGGTGTCGTGGATGTCGCCGTCGACGACGGCGGTGGCGTGACGCGCGGCCTCGAGATGGCCTGCCGAGAAATTGTCGAAGACGACGACCGCCGCTCCCTGGCCCCGGAGCGCCTTCACCGCATGACTGCCGATGTATCCCGCTCCCCCTGTGACAAGTACTCCCTTCACGGCCGACCTATCGAAAAGTAGGTAAACCCATGAGCGCGGATCTGCTCTGGGTTATAGAGGTTGCGCCCATCGAAAATCACCGGATGGCTCAGCAGTTTCTTTATCCGGTCGAAGTCGGGCTCGCGGAACTCGTTCCATTCCGTGACGATGGCGAGCGCGTCGGCCCCTTTGAGCGCGGCGTAGCTGCTTTCCGCATACGTAATCTTCGATCCGAAGATTCCGCGCGCGACCGTCATCGCCTCGGGATCGTACGCAATCACCGCCGCGCCTGCCGCGAGTATGCCCTGAATGAGCGGCACCGACGGAGCCTCGCGCATGTCATCGGTGCGCGGCTTGAAGGCCAGGCCCCAGATGGCAATACGCTTTCCCTTCAACGATCCAAGATGCGACTGCATCTTTGAGAGGAGGCGCAGCTTCTGCCGCTCGTTGACGTCTTCAACCGCATCGAGAATCGCGAATTGGTAGTCCTTCTCCGCGGCGAAGCGCAACATCGCCTTGACGTCTTTGGGGAAACAACTGCCACCGTAGCCGATCCCGGGGAACAGGAAGGAAGCCCCAATGCGCCGATCCGAGGCGACCGCGCGGCGCACCTGGTCGACATTGGCCCCTGTCGCCTCACAGACGTTCGCTACTTCGTTCATGAACGAGATGCGCGTTGCCAGCATGGCGTTCGCGGCATACTTGCACAGCTCCGCGCTGGCACAGTCCATCAACATGATCGGAGCACCCGTCCTGGTGAACGGCGCATACAGTTCTTTCATGATTTCGGCGCCGCGTGGGTCCTCGGCGCCGATAACCACGCGGTCCGGCTTCATGAAATCGTCAATTGCCGCTCCCTGTTTCAGGAACTCCGGGTTGCTGACGACGCTGAACGGATGCGTGGTTTCGCGTCGGACAACCTCGCGAACCCTGACGGCTGTTCCAACCGGCACTGTGCTCTTGTTGACGATAACCTTGTAGCCATTCATGGCCCGAGCGGTGTCGCGGGCAACGGCGAGCACGTGCTGAAGGTCGGCGGACCCATCCTCCCCTGTAGGTGTTCCGACGGCGATGAAGACAATTTGCGAGTTTCTGACGCCCCGCTCGAGGGCGGTCGTAAACGTCAATCGCTTTTCGCTCCGATTCCGACGGACCAGCTCTTCGAGGCCGGGTTCGTAAATCGGGATCCGGCCCCGCTGAAGGGCACGGACCTTTGCCGGATCCTTGTCCACGCAAATAACGTCGTTCCCGTTTTCGGCCAGACACGCTCCGGCGACCAGTCCGACATATCCCGTCCCGACGACCGCTATTTTCATTCCTCACTCCGAGGGGCTTTGCCCCTCGGGCTCCCCTACACCGTCGCTCGCGGGGGCCCTATGCCCCGCTCCGCTCCGGTGGCTCGCTTCGCTGCGCTCGCTCGCGTCTTTTGCCGCACAGCCTCACTCCGAGGGGCTTTGCCCCTCGGGTTCCCCTTGTACACGCTCTCTCGCTCGCCGCTTCGCCGGCTCGCGCCGTTCGCGTGGCTCACTCGCGGCGCTCGTTCGCGTCTTTCACTCCGAGAGGCTTCGCCCCTCGGACTCCCGTACACCGTCGCTCGCGGGGGCCTCCGCCCCGCTCCGCTCCGGTGCCTCGCTTCGCTGCGCTCGCTCGCGTCTTTTGGCGCACAGCCCTGGTCTCACTCGAGGGGCGCTCCTGCGGTTTTGAAACCGCGTCTCCACATGAACCGATAAAGGTAGCACAGCCGAAAAAACGCTGTCAATCTATTGAAGGCCAAGGGTTTGCTGCACTTTCCCCCTGTGCTACGATCCGCCGCGCGTGGACATCCTGATCGACTACCGACCGGCGCTTCGGCAGCGGACCGGTGTTGGGGAGTATGTCCACGGCCTGGCCTTCGCCCTCGCCGGACGGCTTCGGCAGGGGGACTCGATCACACTGTTTTCCAGTTCCTGGAAGGACCGATTGCCGGCCGCCGTCGTCCCGGGGACCAAGCAGATCGACGCGCGAATACCGGTGAAGTTGCTCAATTTCGGGTGGCACAGGCTCGAGTGGCCGCCGGTCGAGTGGGTCGCACCCCCGGCTGACGTCGTCCACTCGCTGCACCCGCTCCTGATCCCATCGCGTGTGGCAGCGCAAGTCCTGACCATCCACGATCTCTACTTCCTCGATCAGCCGGAACAGACCGCGACGGAAATCCGCCGTGACTATCCGTCGCTGGCGGCGAAGCACGCCCGGCGAGCCGACGCGATCGTGGTCAACTCGAAGCACACCCGAGCGGAGGTATCCACCCGGTTTGGCATCGCCTCCGAGCGCATGACCGTCTGTTACCCGGGAAGACCTGACTGGGCCCAGCGGCCTGAGCCGGCCGCAGACGGACCGATTCTGTTCGTCGGCACCGCCGAGCCGCGGAAAAACCTGACGCGGCTGTTGGAGGCGTATGCGTCGCTCATTGCGCGCGCGCCCAACGCTCCGGCTCTTGTTATTGCCGGCAACCTCCCCGTCTCAGGCGCAGATCTCCTGCGTTCGGCTCATGAGCGGTTGACGCCCCGGGTGAGGCTGACCGGATACGTCACCGACGAGGAGCGCCAACGTTTGTATCGCGAGGCCTCTATGCTGGTGCTTCCGTCACTCACAGAAGGGTTCGGGATCACGGCACTCGAGGCCATGACCGTGGGGGTTCCGGTTGTCGCAGCGAACAGGGGCGCGCTGCCGGAAGTCGTCGGCGATGCCGGCGTCCTCGTCGATCCTGAGAGCGTTCCGGATCTCTCCAACGCTCTCGAGCGAGTCATGTCGGATCCCGGAATGCGGCGGTCGATGTCAGAACGAGGCCTTGAACGAGCGCAGCAATTCAGCTGGACGGAAAGCGCCGATCGGCTGTATGAAGCCTACCGCCTCGCCTGCCGTCGCCGGAGCGCGCGGTGACGGCGCCGCTGAGAATTGGCGTCGACGCGCGCGAGCTCCTCGGCGAGGTGACGGGAGTAGGGCGGTATCTCGGCGAGCTGCTCCGGCGATGGGTCGCACGCGCTGACGCGACGTCCCGCCAGTTCATTCTGTATTCGCCGAGGCCGCTCGACATCGACCTTTCCCCTGGATCCACGATTGCGCGGGTGATTGACGGGGGCGCTGGCACGTGGTGGGAGCAGACCGCGCTTCGACGCGCCGTCCGTGCTGACAGGCCGGACGTATTCTTCGCGCCCGCCTACACCGCCCCGCTCGGCCTCGGTTTTCCCCTTGCCGTCACCATCCATGACGTGTCGTTCATGGCGCACCCTGAGTGGTTTCGGCCGCGAGAACGATGGCGTCGACGGTTCCTGGCGAGGCGGATGTCGTCTACCGCGTCGGTGATCTTCACCGATTCTGAATTCTCCCGTTCGGAGATTGCGTCGCGTCTCGGCGTGAATTCCGAACGACTCATTGTGATTCCGCCCGGTGTCGCCGCAGCAGTCAAGGACGCAGGCCGCGATCGGTCCACGTCACGCGAGCGGCTCGTGCTGTATGTGGGGACGCTCCTCAATCGGCGAAACCTGCCGGAACTGATCGCCGCGTTCGCCAAGGCGACGGAGGCGCACGCTGACGCAAGACTGGTGATTGTCGGCGGGGATCGGACGTGGCCGCCTCAGGATCTCAGCCGCACCGCGGCCGCCTATGGCGTCGAACGAAAGGTGGAGCTGCGCAGCTATCTCGCTCACGACGCATTGCGTGAGCTCTACGCTCGAGCGTCGGTGTTCGCGTTTCTGTCCGAATATGAGGGGTTCGGCCTGACTCCGCTCGAGGCCTTGAACGCCGGCGTGCCGATCGTCGTTCTGGATACGCCTGTGGCGCGCGAAGTGTACGGCGACGCAGCTGACTATGTCGGGGTGGGCGACATTGAGGCGGCCGCGAACGCGCTCCGGCGGTTTCTGGACTCTCCGGCGAGCGCGCGCGAGCAATTGTCGCGGGCGCCAGCGGTTCTCGCCCGATACTCCTGGGACCGTGCCGCTGATACCACTTTGCAGCACATCGAGCGGATTGCGCGGTGACGACGGTCTCCATCATCATCGTGAGCTTCAATGCGAGAGAACGTCTCGAAGACTGTTTGAATTCACTGACGTCTCATCCGCCGAGCACCCGGCATGAGATTGTTGTCGTCGACAACGCGTCAACCGACGGCAGCGCGGCGATGGTCAAGTCGCGGTGGCCGCAAATCAAGGTCCTGGAGCAGTCGAAAAATGCGGGCTTTGCCGCGGGTAACAATGTCGGCATTCGCGCAACGGATGGCACGCTCATTCTTCTGCTCAACAACGATACCGTCGTCCCCGCAGGGGCCGTTGACCGGCTGGTTAATCAGCTCCTGGCACATCCGGACGCCGCGGTCGCGGGGCCCCGCCTGACCGACGGAAACGGTCGGGCCGAGCTGTCATTCGGCCGAATGATCTCGCCGTTCAACGAGCTGCGACAGAAGCTGACGATGCTGCTGTATCGTCGCGGAGTCCGGTGGGTTGCGCGTCGAATCGAGCAGGCCACGCAGCTCGAGCAGGAAGTGGATTGGGTCAGTGGCGCGTGTCTGCTCGTCCGTCGGGCGGACGCTGTGCAGGCCGGACTGCTCGACGAGCGATATTTTCTTTACACCGAAGACGTCGACTTCTGCGCCGCCATCCGCGCGCGAGGGCGACGCGTGATCTTTACGCCGGCCGCGCACGTCGTGCACGTGGGTGGACAGTCACGCGCGACTGCTCCAGGCGCGATGAACGTCGCGTATCGAAAGAGCCAACTCGCGTTTTACGAAAAGCACCATCCACGCTGGGCGCCAGTGTTGCGCACCTATCTCCGCGTGAAAGGCGAGCTCCCGCGGTAGAATCTCGTGTCTTGCGAATCGCTATAGACGCCCGCAAAATGCGGGACTACGGCATCGGCACGTACGTCCGCAACCTCTTGCGGCACCTGTCTCGGCTGGACTCGACGACTGAGTACATTCTCTTTTGTCACGAAGCTGACTGCGGCGGCGTCGAAGATCTGGGCTCGAATTTCCGCGCCATCCCTGAAACCGCGAAGCCCTACTCGGTGAGCGAGCAGCTGCGCATCCCGATGGACCTTCGGCGCGAAAAGATCGATCTCTTTCACGCGCCGCATTATGTCCTCCCGGCGCTGACACCGTGTAAGTCCGTGGTCACGATTCACGACTGCATTCATCTGCGTTTTCCGCAGTACCTCCCCAATCGCCTCGGCCATGCATACGCGTGGTCGTCGATGTGGCTGGCCACGCATCGGGCCAGCCGGGTGCTGACGGTATCGGAAGCGTCGAAACGCGACATCCTTCACTATTACAGCATTCCCGATCGGCGAATCGACGTCATCTACAACGCGATCGACGATCGCATCGGCGAGGAGCCGTCGCCCGAGGATATCGAGCGCGTCCGCGATCGCTATCAATTGAACGCGCCCTTTGTGCTGTACGCCGGGAACATCAAGCCGCACAAGAATCTCGAGCGTCTGATCGAAGCGTTTCACATGCTTCGGCAGGATCCTGATCTCGCGCACGTCACCCTCCTCATCATCGGCGACGAGATCTCGAAATACGCGACGCTGAGGCGCGCGGTGCACCGGTACAAGCTCCACAAGTACGTCCGATTCTTTGGCTTTGTCCCGGACACGACGCTGGCCGTGTTGTATCGGCTCGCGCGCGTCTTCGTGTTTCCGTCGCTCTACGAAGGCTTCGGCTTTCCGCCGCTCGAGGCGATGGCCGCCGGGGCGCCGGTGATCACCTCGAACGTGTCCTCCCTGCCTGAAGTCGTCGGCGACGCCGCGCTGCTGATCGATCCGCTCGACCCCATGGCGATTGCCGACGCCATGCGCCGCGTGCTGATGGACTCCGACTTGCGCGAAGCGCTTCGACAGCGCGGCTACCACCGCGCAAAGGAGTTCTCCTGGGAACGCTCGGTCCGTCGCGTGCGGGAGATCTATGACGAGGTGCTGGCGGAGTGAGCTCGCCATTCGCAATTCGCGGTCCGCAATTCGCGGTTCCAGTTCGCAATTCGCGGTTCGCTCGGAACTCGTGGCACTCGACCAAACGTGATCGCATGGTGATCGGG
>JBKPNQ010000222.1:0-25740 GCA_046732715.1 Acidobacteriota bacterium
GGGCGTCGATCCCGCCGTCATGTTCCGACAGATCAAGGGCGAGGGCCTGAACGTCGGCAGCGTCCTGACGTGGGGACCAGGCTTCGATCATCAGAAGCAGTTCTTCGACGCGTCCGCCGACAAGAGGAGTGAACCCCTGTCGGTCATGAAATACGACATCGAGGTCAGCGGCTTCGGATCGGAGGCGCTCGGACACCTGTGCCTCTTGAACCTCAAGGATCAAATCTATCCGGGCGCAGACGGCAATAAGGGGTGGCCCACCTGGACGCTGCCGGTCCTTCGGTGGACCAGATCGCAGGGAGCCGTCGCCGGTTATGCGCACTCGGGCAGCGGGCTGCAGATCGACCCGGTTGCGGCAACAACCCGCCTCGTCGAACAGCTGGACGTCAATAAGGACGCCAGGCTCGATCGAGTCGAGGCCGGCCGCGGGCTATTGCCAATTCCGTTCATCGAGATCGACGCCGACCGCGACGGCGTCCTCAGTGAGCAGGAACTCCGGGAGGCTCACGATCGGGCCGACGACCGTTTACCGAACCTGGCCGTCCCCGAACTCAACAGCGTCGGTGCGCAGGAGATCTTTGTGACCGCGGCGCATGGCGTGACGGACTTCATCAGCGCCATGGACACCGATCGGATCCGCGAGTGGAACGCGTGGTATCACCTGCTCAACACTGGGATCCGTCTGAAGGCCAGCGGTGAGACAGACTTTCCCTGCATGAGCGGGACGCGCGTCGGCCAGGGCCGCAGCTACGTGTTCCTGGGCAAACAAACGGTGGTCGACTACGCCCAATGGGTTGCCGGCGTGGCTCATGGCCGCAGTTACGTGAGCGATGGCTACGCGCACGCGCTTGATTTCGCGGTAAACGGCAAGCCCGCCGGCGACGAGGTCAATCTTGCAAGCTCTGGAACGGTGACGATCAAGACGACAGTCGCTTTCTCACCAGAAACACCTCTCGAGCCGGCGTATGGTGGCGCGATGCCGATAGGCGGCAGCCGGTACGTCGGCGACACCATCATCAAACGCGAAGTACAAGCGCCCGATCCGCGCTATCAACGCCGGCATCGCCTGGTCGAGGTTGTGGTCAACGGCCGGGTCAAGGCGTCGCGCGAGGTTCCTGCGGATGGAAAGGAACATGCGGTCGAATTCCCGATCGCCGTGGAACGCAGCAGCTGGATCGCCGTGCGGCAGTTTCCGGAGCTGCACACCAATCCCGTGAACGTGATCGTCGCCGGGAAACCGATTCGCGCCTCGCGCGCGAGCGCACTGTGGGCCATCGCCTGCGTCGAACAGCTCTGGCGCGTTCGCGCGCGGCGGATTGCTCCGGCTGAGCGCGCGGATGCTGAGCGCGCCTACGAAACAGCCAAAGCGTTCTACCGACAAATTGCGGCCGAATCACTTTCGGAGGAATAGGGCATGAACGTCAGAGTCCTGACCGGAATCGTTCTGCTCAGCGCGTTCGTTGTCAGGCTCGATGCGCAGAACTGGCCGCAGTGGCGCGGGCCGTCGGCGTCGGGCGTTTCAGCCGAGCCTCGGCTTCCCGAGAGGTGGAGCGACACCGAGAACGTGGCGTGGAAGGCGAAGCTGCGTGGGCTTGGCATCTCCTCGCCAATCGTCTGGGCCGATCTCGTCTTCGTGACGTCTCAGGCCGGGAGCGGGGAAGTTCGACCTGGGCCGCGTCTCGTCCAAAGCGGCAACCCGCTGGACGCTGGCGAAAGGCCGCTTGGATCTGGACCGACCGGAGCGGACAGCAAGGTCACCTTTGTGTTGAGCGCCGTCGATCGGCGGAACGGGCGGACGGTGTGGGAGTTCGACCACCCTGCTGAAGGGCCGTTGCCATCGGTGCACGAGAAACACAATCTTGCATCGCCGAGTCCGGTCACCGATGGCGAACGCGTGTACGCGTGGTTCGGTACGGGGCAGATCGCCGCCGTGGATCTTGCCGGCAAGCTGGTGTGGAAAAAACATCTTGGCGCGATGTACGGGCCGTTCGAAATCAACTGGGGGCACGGCAGCTCGCCGGTCGTCTACAAGAATCGACTGATTCTGCTGTGCTATCACGAACGCGGATCGTACCTGCTGTCGCTCGACTCGAAGACGGGAAACGTGCTGTGGAAGGTCGATGCCGCGCCCGGCGTCACCTCGTACAGCACGCCGCTGGTCGTCGAGGTTGGGGATCGTGCGGAGATCATCATCAATTCGAGCGCTGGTGTGAGCGGCCACGACCTCGCAACCGGCGCGCGCCGCTGGTATATCGACGAGGCCAACCGGTTCCCGATTCCAACGCCGACGCTTCACGACGGCGTCGTCTACATGAGTCGCGGCTATCGCAGCAGTCCATTCATGGCAGTTCGACCCGGCGGCGAAGGAAACGTCGCGTCGAGCCATGTGCCGTGGAAGGTGGCGACCGGCGCGCCCTACATTTCGTCGCTCGTCTACTACGACGGGCTGATCTACATGACCGGCGACGTCGGCGTGTTGACCGTGGCCGATGCACAGACCGGTGAGCGCGTTTATCAGGAAAGGATCGGCGGCGTCTACACGGCGTCGCCGGTGGCTGGCGACGGCAAGGTCTACCTGGTCAGCGAAGATGGCGAGACGATCGTGATCTCCGCCAGTCGAACGCCGAAGATTCTCTCGCGCAACAAGCTGAACGCGCGTCAGCTTGCATCGCCAGCGATTGCCGGTGGCCGTTTGTTCATCCGTTCGGACGACGCGCTGTTTGCGATCGGAAAGTGAGCAACGTCAACTTATTGACCAATTGAGAATTAGCTCAATCTCGTTGGGTGTTGGCCGCTCTCTTACCTACATGTTGTCGGTGATCTCGCGCCGCGAGTAATGTGGACGGCTTATGAGCACAGCTGTGATCACAGGGGCGGGAAGCGGAGTCGGGCGCGCGATCGCTCTCAAGTTTGCCGCGGAAGGGTGGAACGTCGCGCTCGTCAGCCGACGTCCCAAACCGTTGTCCGAAACGGCAGCGCTTGCCGATCGCGATGCCCGCGATCGACTGGTGGCGTTTCCGTGCGACGTCAGCGATCCAGCGGCCGTCGCGACGATGGGGGACGCGGTGCTGGCTCGGTTTGACGCCGTCGACGTGCTCGTGAACGCGGCGGGCATCAACGTCCCCCGCCGCAGCTTCGAGCTCGTGTCGTTGGACGACTGGCACGCGGTCCTGGCAACCAACCTTCATGGCGCGTACTACTGCGTGCGCGCGTTCCTGCCCGGAATGCGGTCGCGCCGGATGGGCACGATCGTCAACATCAACTCTGACGTCGGGAAAATCGCCCGCGACCTCGCCGGCCCCGCGTACGTGTCGTCGAAGTTCGGCCTGAGCGGCCTCACCCAGCAGATCAACGCCGAGGAACGGCGGAACGGCGTGCGTGCCTGCTCGATTTGCCCGCGCGACATCAACACGCCGCTACTCGACAAACGCCCACAGCCGCCATCCCAAGAGAGTCGCGCCGGAATGATCCAGCCGGAGGACATGGCTGCCCTGGTCTGGCTGGTGACGACACTTCCGTCCCGCGCCATCGTCGAAGAGATATCCCTCTCGAGCCGGTAGCTGTCCATTCACACAGTCCTCCGAGATAGTGGGTCCCACCACGTCAGGTAGTGGCGAGGATCTTCGGAATGACTTAAATCGCCCTATCCGGCACCTGGGCCGCGGGTATGAGTCTTGAAGCCAGACTGTGGATCCCCGATCGCGAAACCCGAAACAGTCCTGGGCCTGGATGCTGGCTTCCTTCGTTACCGCGTTCGTTCTTATGGCGGGACCCCAGTCCGACGGGGACGTCCGGACCCGCGCCGAACAGCTTGCGAGAGCAGGCCATGCGGTTGAAGCGATCGAGTTGTTCAAACAGGTCGTTGCGAAGAACCCCAACGACACGGAAGCCCGTTTGTGGGTGGCCCGCCTTGATCTCCGGATGGGTAACGTAGACGACGCAGAAGCGACATGCCGTGCCGTCCTGCGTGAACATCCTGCCGATGTCGATGCGAAGATCGGCCTGGCCAATGCGCTCATGCGGAGAGGCACGTCAGCCGAGGCGCTGACGGTCCTGCTCGCGGCCGAACATGACGCCGGTGAGAACGCAGACTACTTCGCCGCTCTCGCGCGAGCCTATCGGCGCACCGGCGACGATCGGCGGGCCCTCGAGTACTTCAGCCGGGCGAAGGCGCTGTCGCCCGATGATCCGGATGTGGCCCTCGGCTATGAGGCGGTCGTCCTGGCGTACGGCCACACGATTGCGATCGACGGATTCCTCGAACGCGATTCGAACGGCAACAACACGGCATCCGGATCGTTGGCGGCGTCAGTCCGCGCGACCCCTCGTCTCCACGTCGAAGGAAGCCTCCATCTGGAGCGGCGATCCGCCTCGTCGGATGCTCTGGGCGGCGGTGGCATCCTTTTGCGGCTCGGGCGTGCATCGACGCTTGACGTCCGGGCGCTCGGCGGACCGGGCAACAGGTTTCTCGCGACCAGCGACATCTTCGCCAACTTCATCAACTATGCAGGTGCGTTTGAGCGGGGCGGCGGCGTCCGACGAGTCCTGTTCGAAGGCGTCGACGTCCTGTCGCTTTCGCCTTCCTTCGCCTGGGACGTCGGAGAGTGGCGGCTCGACACCCGTTACAGCTATTCGCGGTTGCAGTTCGAGACGCACAACCACCACTACCACGATGCGCGTCTTGGAGCTGCCGCGACCCACGACTCGACCGGCGATCACTCGGTCTTCCTGCGCGAAACGTGGCGTCGCTGGCGCCGTGCGTCGCTGAACGTGGCCTATGCGTACGGCATCGAGAGCTTCGAGGACCTGACGGTTGATCGGATTGGCTCGCTCGGAGCGACAACGCTCGCCGTCGGTGCCCGATTCAACTTGCCCTCGCTTACGACGTTCAACGCGAACTGGGACCATCAATGGCGGTCTAACGCGACCCACATCAACCGGTTCACTCTTGGGATCGTGCAGTCGTTCCCATGACCGCCATCCTCGACCAAGTCGAGCGCGTCAGGACGCTGATCTCCTGGGCGGCAATCGTCCTGCCCGTGCTGGCACTGTGTGCGGTCGTCATCGAGCGCACGACCGTCGCGTGGGCGCGGGCGCGCCGGCGCCGCCTCGAACTTTTCTATAAGGTGCTGCTGCGCCAGGCGCTCGAGGGTGATCTCGGCGCCCGCCGTACCTTGATCGCCAGCCCGGCACGACACCGCTTGATCATTGCCGCCCTCCTCATTACACCGCTCATCGAGGATCGCAATCCGGATCGAATTGCCAGGACGCGCGGCATCGTCGACGGCCTGGCCCTGATTCCGATCGCCGATCGTTACTTGCACAGCCGGCTGTGGTGGCGACGCGCACTGGCGCTGCGGGCGCTCGGATTGACACAAATCAGAGGCCGGACGGCGGCGATTGTGGCCGCGCTCGACGATCCGAATATCGACGTGCGCGCCGCCGCGTTGGACTCGCTGACCGATCTGAAGGATCCGGCGTCGCTTCAAGCGATTGTCGTTCGACTCCACGACGCCAGGCTGCCGCGAGGCCGGCGTGCGGCTGCGCTGGCGGCCTTTGGCAGCGAGTCGGAGCGGTTTCTGCTCGAGCTGGCGAACGTCGACCCGGCCAATCGTCTCGATTACGCCCGCGCCCTCGCCATCTGCGGGACAGCGCATGCGCGACCAGCGCTGTGCACCTGGACTCGCGACACGCGCGTGGAAGTGCGCGCGGCGGCGTTCGAAGCGCTGGCTCACATCGGGCTCGACGATCGCGCCGCTGCCCTCGCCATCTCCGCGCTGGACAGTCACGACGTCGCCCTCCGCGCGATGGCTGCGCAGGCCTTGCACGGCTGGACCGGTCCCACCGCCGCCTCGCATCTGGCGCGCCATCTCGACGATACCTGGGCGGTGGCGGTACAGGCGGCGCGCTCACTTCAATCAATGGGCGAGGCAGGACGCATCGAGTTCGAGGCGTTGTCGGGCCGTTCCGATCTTGCGGGCGCCCTCGCACGGCAGATGCTCTGGGAGCAGAGTGCGTCATGCTGACGGGGACTGCACACTGGACGATTGCTGTCTTCAGCGTGGTGGTCATCGCGTACTTCGTGATCTGGAATCTCCTTCAGATTGCGATGAGTCCCGTTGCTGCGAGATATCTCTGGCTGCATCAGCGGCGGCATACGCCGCGTGCTCGTGCGGTCGTCGGCGATCTCGCGGTGCCGCCGGTCGTGTCGATCGTCATGCCGGCATTCAATGAGGCGCTGACAATCGTCCAAAGCGTGCGCGCGCTTCTCGCGCTCGACTACGAGTCGTCGGAAATCGTCGTCGTCAATGACGGATCCACGGATGAGACGCTGCCGCTGCTCGAGCGGACGTTTCAGCTGATTCAGGCGCCTCTGGTCTTCGATCAGCCGTTGGCCAGCGCTCCGGTGCGCGGCATCTACCGCTCGGTCAGCGAACCGGACCTCGTGGTGATCGACAAGGAAAACGGGCGCTGCAAGGCGGACGCCTCCAATGCGGGAATCAACGCCGCCTCGGGGTCGCTGGTGCTGATCATTGACGCGGACACGATACTCGAGAGCGATGCGTTGAGCCGGGCGGTCGTTCCCTTCCTCGACGATCCGACGACGGTGGGGGTCGGAGCGCACATTGCGCTCACCAACGGCTGTCGGATCGAAGGCGGGCGCATCACTGACATTGCCCTGCCGCGAAGCTGGCTGGCGCGGTTCCAAGTCGTCGAGTACATGCGCAGTTTTCTCCTGCTCCGGCTGGCATGCGCGTCGGTCAACGGGGTGCTCATCATTTCGGGCGCGTTCGGATTGTTTCGCCGCGATGCGGTCATCGCGGTCGGCGGGTACGACCCGACGGCAATCGGCGAAGACATGGATTTGACGATCCGCCTGCAGCGCCACTTCCGCGCGCTCAAGCAGCCGTTTCGCATCGTGTTCGATCCGAACCCGCTGGCGTGGACACAGGCGCCGGAGGACTGGGAGTCGCTGAAATCCCAACGGTGCCGCTGGCGGCGCGGGCTGGTCCAAGTGCTGGTGCGATATCGCCAGCTTCTTGGCCGTCCACGGTTTGGCGTCGTCGGCCTCGGAGTGTTTCCGTACACGGTGTTGTTCGAAGGCATCGGTCCTGTTCTCGAGATGGCCGGGTATGTCATCACGACGCTGGCTGCGTTCCTCGGCTTTCTCAATTGGCCGTCCTGGCGGCTTCTGGTCATTGTCTCCGTGTTGTTCGGAACCGCGATGACGCTCGTCGCGGTGCTGTTGAGCGACGTGGCGACGCGACGCTATATGCGCGGATTTGATCTGGCGCTTCTGATACTGGTCGTAGTGCTCGAGAACTGCGGATTCCGTCAGGTGAATGCGTGGTGGGGCTGCGTTGGTACGGTGCAGGCCATGACCGGGAAAGGCGGCTGGGGTGTCATGAAGCGGCGCGCGTTCGACGGTACGTCGTAAAGCGACGCGACCGTCCCAGTCACGCGACCGGCGGCAGACGAACCGCGTCCGGATCACTTTACCGTCGGGTCAGCGTCACCTTGTGATCGGCTGCGGTGCAACTGGTCGTCCCATACGCGACGACGCCGTTGAACGCGCCGGTCAGCGTATTGCCGGTCTGAGTCGCTGTGAGCGACCCCTCGGCCCGATAGCACAACGCCTGCTCGCATCCGACGATTGTTTCGTAAACCGATCCGGCGAGCGAGAGCATCCTGCCATTTGCGGTGCCGGCGAGCGTGACCTGGGTAATGACTGTCGCCGGGTCGGACCATCCTTGGACGTTCCCGGTGACGGACGACCCCGTCATCACTAATCCAACGGTCCAGGTCCTGTCACGTCCTGCATCCGCCAGGCTCGTACACGAGTTCGACGCGACGATGTTCATGGCGAAGTTGCCGGATGAGAAATCGTTGGGTGCTGTGCCGGGCGCGGTTACGCTGCCGCAGGCTGACACCAGGAACACCAGCGGAATGCACAGTCGTTTCATCACGATCGTTCCAGAAGGGGCGGCAGGCAGGCTCAGCGATTCTATCCCATTGATCGTCGTTTTCGCGTATCGCACAATGCACGCATGCCAAACGCGTTCAAACAGGGTGATCACATCTGCGCTCTGTACGATGCGCGTCGCCTGCCTCCGGATCTGGTGGACCAGGCGTTGTGTGCGCATTCGTCCGTCGCCGTCGACGGACGTCATGTCGGGAATCCGCACTACTCGCCCGCGCTGGTCGTCGCCCGCCGCGCCGCGGCGTCCGCTATCGAATTGCAGGATAAGGTTGAAGAGTTGAGACGGCTGGCGTGAGCGCGGCGAGCACAATCAGAATCCGGCCGATCGGCAATTGGTTCGCCAAGAGCCGTGTCGCTGGGTCACCTCAACGTGAACGTCAGCTCCACTTCTATCAGCACGGGCACGGCTCGGCCCGCCAGCGTGCCCGGCACGAAGTGCCACTGCTTGACGGTCTTCAGCGCCTCCTGATCCAATCCGAACACCGCGTCGAGCGAACGAATGACCCGCGCTGCGCTGACCGACCCGTCCGGCGCCACGATGGCCTGCAATCTGACGGTGCCCTGTATCCGCGCCCGCATGGCTTCGCTCGTGTAGCCCGGTTTCACTTCACGAATCAATCGCGGCGCGCCGACGCCGTTACCTGGGAGGTATCCCTCGCCGAGTCCCCCGGGGCCAAAACCATCGCCAGGGCCATTGCCAGCCCCTCGTCCGGAACCCGCACGACCACCGATTCCAGGCCCTTCGCTGGGCGCCAGAGAATCGGCGCTGATGGCAGTAATCACTCCTGGCAGTTCCTGAACTCCCGCGGTGGTGGTGACGACAGGGACTTCGATCAAATCCGGCGGCGTCGTCCGATCGACCGCGCTCGCGTCGGAACGAGCCTTCGAGGGAATTGCCACGACGTCCTGACCAGGACGCTGAAGCGGTCGCGCCGGCGTTGGCGTTTCCTTGCCGCTGCCGCCTTTGCCGTCCGCGATCAGCGCAAGATGACGCGGAACGTCCTGCAGGAGATTGACGACCGTGTCGTGCGAGGGTGAAAGCCGGCCGGCCAAAAGCAGAATACCAACGCCGCCCGCCACGTGGGTCAGAAAGGACAGGCTCAACGCGTTGCCGAACCGCCCGCCGGCCGTCTCCCGCAACGGCGCACCGGCCGCGAGAAAACGTGCATTCGGGCCCGCGTAACACCCGTTGTCTGTCATGCGGTGTTAGACGGCGACGGGGTTATCGCGGTCTGGTCTTGCCCGAGGCGACAGGACGTGACCGTGGTTAATCGACGGCCTTTACTTCGATTCGCCCTTCACGCTCACGCACGAGGAATCTCGGTTGATCGTGCGTGGAGGGTCCGGTCAGCACGCGGCCATCCTCGAGCGAGAACTCCGACCCATGCCAGGGGCAGACGACTGATCCATCCTTGAGCGTGCCTTCCGACAGCGGACCGCCCATGTGCGCGCACGCGTGGGCGAACGCGCAGACGCGGCCATGCTGGCGGACGATCAGCAGATCGTTGTCGCCCGCGCGCACTCGCATCATGGAGTTCTCGGCAAGCAAAACGCTGTCGGCAACTACGGTGAAATTGTCCGGCGGCTCGCCGACGGCGTGTGTGACGCCGATCCGCTGTCCGTAGACGAGATCGCCCCCGAGATACGCGGACGCAAGGGCGATGGAGAACCCCGCCCACGCGCAGGCTCGACCGTTGGCATGCGAGTCACGGCCTCGCCGCACGAACGCCGTTGCCATCAGCGTCGTTGCCGCGACATTCAGGAGCCCGTGAATCAACCCGGTGCGACGGGATTCGCCATCGGTCTCGCTCCAGTCAGTCAGCCCAGTGACCGCCGCGCCGACCGCACCCAGCAGTCCGACTCCCATGGCGAACGTGGCCGCGCGCCTCATCCCGGGATCGCCGTTCGCCTTTGCATCGAGCGCAAGCGCAGTCGTCCACGCGCCGATCGGCACATCCGTGAATACCGGGTGGAGGGGATGTCCGAGCCAGACGCCGTGGAGCGCGTCCTTGGCTTGGTGTCCGGTAGGGCCGGCGGCTTCGTAGGCATTGCGGACCGCGTTACTCAAGGGCTGCGCAATCTTGTCGAGTGCCGGCTGATCTGTCAGGCGAGCGATTGCGTTCGTCGTGCTCATTTTTACTCCTGTTCCAAACGGAAGCTCCAAGCAAGCATCGGACCCGCGGAACTGACGGCCGTTCGATCGAGAACTGTCGCGAGCCATCGAGTTTGAAGCCGCACGCGGCATCAGAGGTGCACAGCAGGGGTCGCGGCGGCGGGTTGGTCACCGGCCTGTATCGCCGGTTGGTAAAGATGTGATGGGGCCTTCTCAGTCTGGCCCAACGGTTTCCACTTGGTAATGGTAATGAAGAGGCGAGGGGCTGAAATGAGCAGGGGGATCGCAATCGCTTTCGTGTTTTCGGGCCTGGCGCTGGTGGCTGGGCAGGCCCACGCCGATCCCGTTCTGATCGGTGCCCCAGGAGAAGGTGTGAACTGCTTTCCGTTTGGGTGCGGACGCACTGTCAACGACGCGGCCACCCGATATCAGCAGGTCTACGACAGCCACGCGTTCCCTGCCGCGATGGTCATCGACGAGATTCAGTTCTTCCGCGGGGACGGTTCGCAGATGAGCACGGGCTTCTTCTGGTTCTATTTGTCAACGACCAGCCGCCCGGTTGATGGACTTGATTCGATCAACTTTGACGACAACATAGGGGCGGACCGCACGCTCTTCTCGATCCGCTCCTTTGGCGGCGTGGCGCCGTCCGTGCTTTCGGTGCACGGCAAACCGTTCTCGTACGATCCTCGATCGGGCAACCTGCTGCTTGATATCGTCATTCCAACAGGTGCGGAGAGCGCCTTCGACGACACGGTGTTCTTCGCGGCCCACAACGGCACCGCGAACGGGTCGTTCAGCCGGGCGCACAACTTTGGGACGGGCACGACCGGCTATGGTCTCATCACCCGGTTCATCGATCCAGGTGCCGCGCCCGTGCCGGAACCAGCGACGCTGACGCTCTTGGGTGCCGGCCTGATCGGAACCATCGCGCGCCGGTATCGACGTGTCTCTTGAAACGGCGGGGTCCCCTGTACCGGTCTGGGCGCCTCCGCTGTGCTGCCGCTTCTGCCGCCGGCTCGGTTCCGGCCCCTCACCCGGTTGCGTTTGACTATGCTGGAGGGATCGCGCCGTTCGGCGTCATCTTGTCGACCGCCTGCGGCAGCACGTCGGCGAGCTTGCGGCTCAGATCCTGGACCGACATGCCTGACTTCTGCGAGAGCTGTTGTAGCAACTCCGGGCCGAGCGCGCGCTGCACCTCCTCAGGTGAAACCGACTGGTTCGGTCCGGTCGACACCCACGACCTCACCGTCGGACCGAGACCATTTCTTTCGAATTCGTTGACGACACCCTGAACGCCGCCGTGCTTCTCCAGCACACTGTTGACGACTGACACCATTCCGGCTCCGACGATCCCGCCGAGCAATCCATCGAACATTCCCATCTCTGATCTCCTCGCCTCGTGGTGGACGGTGACTTTTTGGCATTGTAACTGTGCGACGAAGGCGAAACGACCCGCTCGGCCTGGGAACAAAAGGCGGGCATCTCATCAGCAGACCTTGGTGGCATTTGCCGGCCGCTCGTCGATTTGTGGCCGCAGTTACACGAGGAGTTGCACTGGAGCGCACAGGAACCGCTCGTAGTGGTGAACCGCCTCGAGCAACCCTCGGCGCTCAGGCGCGGTCAATCGCCGCAGCGGGAACGCATCGACGATGACGGCCTCCGATTGACGTTTCGTCCGCCAGGTGCCGGCAATTTGCCCACCAACAGTCAGTGAGTGACGGAATGCGACCGGCTCACCACGTCGCGCGGGTACCCGTGACGGGCCATGCGGAACGGCTTGCCGATCGCGATACGCGACGAAGTACTCGTCGTAGATGGGCAGGAGGTGAACCCGTCGCGCGCGTAGCGCGCCGCGCGGGGCCGGACCGATGGTCCAGTACGTCTGGCCGTCGATCTCCAGGCGCCGAGCCCTGTTCATTTCGAGGCCTTGTTTTGCGTCGCGTGTCGTCAGTCCCGACCACCAGACGAAGTCCCGAATCGTGGCCGGACCGTGGCTGGTGAAGAAGCGACGCGCCAGAGTGGCCAATGCCTCATCGCGTGACTTGCGGACGGCTTGAGGCGCACGCTCTGCAAGCAGCCCGTACGTGAATTGCTTTCCGCGCCGCGGTCCGCTGCAGATGACGCCTTCGAGCTCGGCGTACATCGCCAGGTGGGCCAGCCTGATGCCGCTGAGCGAGAGATTCGCTCGCTTGAGCCGCTCGCCGAGTTCGTTCCGGGTGAGGTAGTGGCGATCGCGCAGCGCCCGCTCGACGATCGTCGTCCCCCGAACGAGCAAGTTGGAATCGATCTGCAGTTGCCGGCGATATGTCGACATCAACCGGTGGAGACGTGGCGCCGTGAGTTCCGTCAGCCAGCGAATGTCGTCGGGCGTCACGAAGTGCCACGTCGGTCGCATCACGTGCGTGCGGAGGATGCGACCGTCTTCGAACGCCCGTTCGACGATGTCATCAACCGCGCCGTCTCGCATTCGAATCCCCAGCGCCCACTTGGCTGGTTCGTATTCCTGAGCCTGGACGGCGCCGAGCCACCTGATGACGTCCTCCGGACGTTGGAGCCCGCGCCGTGTCAGCAACTGGTTGTGAAGCCGCTGCGCGGCAATCGCAGAGAGCATCAGCGATCGTTCCTCCTGATGCGCTAATCCTAATTCCTCCCGTCTCGTTCGTGCTTGTCTAAAAACCAGCCAGGAGGCAGGGAGAAGAGAGGGACCTGTTCAACAGATCAGCAATGAACAAAGTGCAGGTGCCCCCAGCGCAATTCAATCGGGTGCTGTCGCAATGAACGCTCATCGTGGATCCTTTCTGTATCGGTCGCGCGGGTTGTCGACGAAGCAGAATCCGATGAGAGTGTGAACGTGAGGCGATGACGGCGAAAAGCCGTTGTAAATTGTTTGGCTCTGCAGTGTCGATACGGTTAAGCTGGCCGAAGGCGGTTATCGCTCGCGCGGTGTCTAACGCTCGAAAGCGATGCAGATCCTCCTGCCCGTCCTTCTCGTTGCGATGCTCCTGAGCCAGCCGTCGCAGATCTCTCCGCGCGATCTGCTGCGCCGCGCTCGGCCTCTGTCGAGCGCCGAGATCGCGGTCGTCCTTGGCGTATCCCAACGGGCGATTGCCGGAAAGACGTTTCGCCTCGTCTCTGGCCGCGGAGGAACGGGAACAGATGTCCTCATGGGCGGCAAGGGCGTGCCCAGACGAATTCGTGCGTCGGGGAGCATCATAGGGGGCGCCGTCGGTGGAGTGGTATCCGGCTCGAACGAATCAAGCCGACCCGCCGGGACAACGTGGCGGAGGGACTACATCACGATCACTGACTACACGGGCCGAACGGTACGAGACTGCACCTGGGCGCGCAAGGCTGGCGAGCTTGTTGTGGAGTACGAGTTCGATTACTCAAATCCCGTCTGGAAGGCAAAAACGCGCTGGCGACGCCCGCGCGACTTTGGACACGTTGGCATCGCGCCGGTATTCGAGATGCTGCAGGATATCGGCACCATCACAAGCGGTGAACTCGAGCAGATTGGTGGTCACTCTGCGCGTGCGTTTGTTTCTGCCAGAACACCGCTGGCGCGCTCGTCGATAGAACCGCCAGTCCTCATCGGAGATCCGATTCCGAACGTTCCTTTTGAATCGACTCCGGACGAGGCCGTGCAAACCCTCTGGATCGACACCAGGACGCTATTGCCTGTGCACTGGGAGGTGTCTGAACGTGGGTACCGATCCGGCTATGATTTCAATTTCCGGTCGCTTGATCTTCGACTGCCTAAAGGTGTGAAGCCGCGAGACTGCGTTCAGTAAGCAAGCGGTCTTCGAGGACCGCTGACCGTGTGAACCGATCACGCCTGCTGCGATATCCTTCTCGAACATGGAACGTCTGGTCTGGACCCCTCGAGAAGTGGTGGACGCGGATGGCCCGAGGGCGGTGCTGCGCGCGTACCTCGAGCAGCGCGACGTCCGCGAGTTGACGGCGCGAGCCAGCGCCAGCGCCCCCATCACAACCGCGTGCGACATCGGCTGCGGATTCGGTCGGCTGACACCCGTGCTCACCGAGTTCGCCGACCGCGTCATCGGATTCGAGCGAGAGCCCGATCTGCTGCGAATCGCGCGGTCCTTACAGCCATCGATCGACTTTCGATCGCTCGACTCACTCTCTCATCTTCCCGCCGATGACGCGTCGTTCGCATTTGGTTTGGTCTTCACCGTCCTCCAGCACGTTCCTGAGCCTGAGATTCGGACGGTGATCGACGAACTCCGCCGCATTGTGGCGCCGCATGGACACCTGCTGCTCTGCGAGGAGACCGACGACACGCTTGAAGCGGGCGATCGGACGCAAGCTCACCTCGGATATACATGCGGACGACTGGTCACGACGTATCAGTCATGGCTTCATCCATGGGAGCTCGTCGCGACCAAGCGCCGCTCGATCGAGCCTGATTACCCCAGACCCGACGTCGGCACCTACATGCTTTTTGCCGGCCCAGATGCAACCCGCACTGCAACTCTGCCGTAGGGCAAATGATCGTCGATTTGACCCAAGCGTTACAGCTTGGTGACGTCGATCGATCACGATCGGCCGAGACCGGGAAGTTGGTGAGTATGCCAGTTGATGTCGTTAGGGGAGCATTCGTCAACACGAATGCAGTCGCCTGGGTGCTGTTGCAAGTGGTTGGAACTCAGGTAGGGCCGACCGGAGGTGCCGCGCTGACCGGCACGACATTCGTTCAACGGTTGAACACGTTCGGAGGATTGGCTCCCTCGACGGGTTGCGATGTGCCGACGGATCTCGGCCACAAGGCGTTCATGCCGTACACGGCTGACTACTTCTTCTTTACAAAGAACTAGACCCTAGCTTGGCGACTCATCCTGAAGGTCAGGAGGCGCGTTTGCCATCTCCATCCAATCGAACTCCTGTTCGAGCCGATGAAACGCGTCGTCGCCGATTTCATCATGCTCGCGCATCTTGAAAATCGTTTGGCGAGCCGCGGCGAGCGCTGACTGGTGGATCCGTTCGTGATCGGCTTCCATGTCGGCCGTCTCGCCGCGCCCCTGGCGTAAATGTGAGGCAAACTCCTGGCGCACCGCACGGGCCGCATCCGACTCCTGGCCATCGAGCGTGGCGAGAGCGGCGTTGAGGGCGCGTTCACGCGCCGCGGCGAATTCCCGTTCGACCGGATCGTCGTCCCGCAGTTGGAATGTGCGAAGCAACGGACCGAGCGTCAGCCCCTGAATCACCAGCGTGCCCAGCACCACGGCAAACGCGGTCAACACGATCAGGTCGCGGAATGGAAAGGCCTCGCCGTTCACGTCGATCGGAAGTGCAAGTGCCGCCGCCAGCGTGACGATTCCCCGCATACCCGACCATCCGACGACGAGCACGCTACCGATGGCTGGCACACGACGCGGGGTGCGCTGCCGCGCGATGAGACGCCGGTTCGTCCATCGGACGATTGCGTAATAGACGATCGCCCAGACGATCCGCACGACGATGACGGTCAGGAGCACTGCGGCGGCAACCCAGAGGTATCGCTCGCGGACGCTCCAATCAAGCTCGAGAAGAATCGGACGCATCTGCAGGCCGATGAACACGAACGCCAGCACGTTGAGCACGAAGACCGCCGTCTCCCAGACGGCGTACGAGGGAATCCGCATCCGCGCTGGCGTGATCTCGGACGCCGGCCGCGCGACCGCAAGTGCGAAGCAGACCATGGTCAGCACACCGGAGAGCCCGATCTGTTCGGCGACGATCCATACGCCAAATGTGGTGATGAACTGAAGAATGATCGAGGTTGGCACGTCGCGCACGTCCCTGGTCAGCCGCAGCACGACCCACGCGAGCACTCGGCCAGCGAGCACGCTGCCGGCGACGACCACCACGAGCGTTGGCGCGATCGTTCCGATTGAAAACGTGCTCGCGGCGACCGTGCTGACTGCCAGGCGGTAAATCAGCAGCGCGCTCGCGTCGTTCAGCAGGCTCTCCCCCTCGAGGATCGTCAGGATGCGGTGCGGAGGCTTGACGTGCCGCAGAATCGCCGTCGCCGCGGTCGCGTCGGGCGGCGCCACGATGGCACCGAGCGCTATCGCCGCGGCCCACGGGATCGTCGGCACGAGAGCGTGAACCACGGCCGCGACGGCCGCCGTCGTCACGGCCACGCCGAGGACGACGAGATTCACGAGCGGCACCCAGTTCTCCCGGAGATCTCGCGGCGAGGCGTCGAAGGCGGCATCCAGGAGGATCGGCGCCACGAACAGGGCCAGGGCAAGACGCGGCTCGATGGAAACGGCCGGAGTTCCCGGCGTAACGGCGAGTAGCGCCCCGCCGAGCGCGAGAAATACCGGATAGGGGACCGCCATCCGGCGTGCGACAGCGGCGAGGACCACGGCGACGAGCAAAAGGATCAGAAGGGCTTCGAATGTATTCACGGCAGTTCTGAAGACATCGTGAACGGCTCATTGAGATCGGCCCTGGATCGCTTTCAGCGCGGCCTCGTCGTCGCTGAACACATCGAGAATGTCCAGCAACCGGGTGACCTTCAAGACTGATTGCACTTTTGCCGACGGCTTGATCACCAGGAACCGTCCACCCCCGCTGCGCGCGAGGCCGTGTGCCGCGATGAGCGTCGCGATACCGGTGCTGTCGATTGAGGAGACTTGGGAGAGGTCGCACGCCACGATTCGTGAGCTCTCCAACAGGTGATGAATAGCGGCGACGAACTTATCGTTCGAGTCACCCCGTTCGATGGTTCCCGACACGCGAAGGAACGGTACGCCGTCCAGAGACTCAGTCGACAAAGTGAGCACGGTCGAGTGGCCCTCTCGAAGACGAGGAACGGAGGAGATGTCCCGGCTACGCGAGGTTGGCGAGAATCGTGTTGTAGACGATGCGCACGCCCTCGTGGCGCGCGACTTCGATTGAGTACAGCCCCTTGTAGCCGAGGCTCTCGGTAAACTTCACGGCCTGGCCGATGTCCCAGAACGGGCTCGACTTGATGTGCATGTTGCCTGACGAGTAGGGGAACCATGCCTTGATGCAGTCGTGCAGCTCCTGCTGGTTCATCGCACCAACGTTGCCGATGTCGACGTTCGAGTTGGCACCTGCATCCCGGAATACCGTGAGCCCAAACTCCCACGGTTTCATTCCGATGGCCTGGACGTACTCGGGCGTGCCCACGCCGCGCGTCTCGAACGACACCTTGACATTCTTCGTTCGGCCGTACTCGGCCATTGCTTTCATCGCGGCAACCGCACCATCTCGCGTTTCCTTCGTCAGTTGCGCCTGCTGCTGGTTGATCATGACTCGCGCACAGCCGTACTGCGAGGCGATGTCCATCCATTGCTTCACATGGTCGACCGCCTGCTGGCGGCCAGCCGCATCGGGGTTGGAGATCGATTGCACGGTCCCGAACTCCAGATTGATCTGGGTCATGGTCACTTTGTTCTCGTCGAGGCGCGCCTTTAGTTCCTTGATGAAGGCGGGATCGGTTTCGGACTCGACGATCGTCTCGTGTTGATACTCGATATTGTGCACGCCGTAGGTTTCGACGTACATCTGCGGCAGGTCGAACGGCGTCAGCGTTTGTTCGGGCGTGGGGTTCCGAGTCCTCGGCGTTTTGAAATATGCGCCGAAGTTCAGCGTCATGAGCGAAACACGCGCCAGTTTCTCCGCCGCGACTGGAGCCGGGCCACGACCCCGCCCGCCGCCGCCTCGTCCCTGATCGCCCGCGCCTCCCTGCCGTGCGCCGGGAGCGGGCGCCTGTCCCCCTTGAGCGGTTAATCCTGCAATCGTCGCAGCACCCACGGCGGCCTGCGCGAGAAAGTCTCGGCGTTTCATGCTGAAGGCTCCTTCGTCGAATACCGGGCGAATTCTACGCGACAGACTCTACACGCTCAACCATTCGCGGGCAACTTAGGTCGCGATGCGTCCGGCACATGACTGGACGAATTCTTGCACCGACCGGTCGGTATGCCGTTCAAGAGCCAGGCACAACGCCGCAAGTTCGCTGAGCTGCTCGTTGAGGGCAAGATCTCCAACGAAACCTTCGAGGAATGGAATCGCGAAACCGGTGGCCGCAAGCTGCCAGAACGTGTCGGGCGCAAGACGGCAGCTCGTGCGAAGCCCCGCCGCAAACAGGCGGTCAAACGGAGGCGCCGGTGATCTCAATGCTAATGCTGAATGCGCATTATCGTGGCTTCACATCCACAATCCACGGCTCCTGGAATCGCCCATACCTCAGCGTCACGCTGTAGTGAGGCGTCCAGGGCGGCAGTGGATTGGTGGAGTGTGACTCCGCCGCCTTCTGGACAATCGTCGAGAACGGAAGCGGCACGTTGATCGTCGACGGCAGCACTTCCACGATGAAGCCCGCCAGCGTACTGATTTGCGGCGGGTCGTGGTAGGCGCTTAGCCGAGCAGCGATGCGCGCGGCGGTAATGAGATAGCGCGAGGCGTCCGGGTAGCTGCGGCGCAGCGCTGTAGCGTCCGGTCCGATGTCGATCGTGACCAGATGGCTCTGGTTGTTCCACGACGAGTCGTACGCGGACGCGGCGGACGGGTTAAGCGCGCGGAATTCCGCCGCCTGCGCTTCGGACCGCTTCCGAACCTGTTCCCATGCCGGTCCCTCGTACTCGAGCACGGCATATCCGTTTCGCTGCGGTTGTCGGAAGACGCGGTCGTCCGACGACACCGGCTGGTCTGGACACGTGAAGCCCAGCGGTTGAATCTTTTCGCAGGCGAAACCGGCATTGTCGAGCGATGCCCACCCGAGACGAAGTTCGGTCGCGGTGGAGTCGGGGCCGTAGTTGAGGAAGGTCAACTCGCGCTCGGTGAGCGTAATGGGCCCATCGGTCGCGCCGCTTCGATTCACCGCGCCGAGTCCGAGCGCCGCCAGATTGGTGAGGCACACGATCGCAGCCGCACCGGCCAGGAGCCATCGGTCCGTCATGCCGCTGCTCCCGCTGAGCGTCGAAGCCGTCGCAGCACGACCATCATCGCCATCGCGGTCAGGCCGACGACGAGGAAGAAGAGATACTTCGGCATGACGTCCCACCACCAATCAACGAAGCGCAACAGCAGAAGCACGCCGAAGAAGGCCGCGCCGAGGTTGACGGTTTCCGCCCAGCGCCGCCGAATGCCAGTCGTCAGCAGGACGGCTGCGAGGGCGAACCCCGCGAGCTGATAGAGATGCTCGACGGTCCTTGTCCGCAGCGGCAGTTGGCTCAGCCCACCCGACTCGCCAAGAACAGCCACGGCCACCGAGAGCGCCAGCAGCCCGACGAGCCTGAGCGTCTGGGCAAATCCATATCGCTTTCGATTGACCTCGGACTGCGCAAACAGGGCGACCAGTGCGGCCGGGATCAGGGCGGACTCCGGCCTCTCAAACACGGCTTCGAGCGGCAACCCGGACCAGTGCACGATCGTCATCGAGCAAAAAGCGATTGCCGAGCCCGCACCAGCCGCAAGGAGCAGCCGAAGATCCCACGTGTACGCCAACGCCAGCGCAAAACCGCTCCAGACCAGAAATGGCTGCGGCGAAGGGCGCGCGTTGAGAATCGTCCCGACGACGTAGACGTCGAGGACGAAACAGCCGAAGGCAACCACCGAAAGCAGCGCGGTGAAATAGAGCGTGCGCTCTATTCTCGCCGTCACCGCGGCGCCCGCGAGCGCTGCCAGCGGAGCTGCCCAGACCAGCGCAATCTGGAGCGGGCTCGAAATCGATCCCCAAATGCGCTGAAAGAAGAGGATGACAGCGACCGTGCACGCCGCGGCGCCGAGCACGGAGATGATCCGAAGACCGAGCGAGAGCTGCGACTCGGCACGCGAGCGATCGACCTCGAAGCGTTCTGCCAGCGCGTCGAGCAGGGTCTGATGATAGGTGCGAAGGTGTGCGCGCTGTTCGTCGGTCAGGCGAATCGCGCCGCTGCGTTCGAGGTCCTCGAGCTCAGCCTGGAACGCGGTGATGCGATTCACGCGCTCCTGTGCCTGTTCACGCGTGATGTCAGAGGCGACTGACATGGGGTGGACGGATTATAAGGCCGCGGCCAGCAGCCTGTGCCTCATTCCGTCCGACGTCAGGCGCTGAGCGCCAGCAGGCGATCCTCGAACGTGTAATCAACCGAACGTCGTGGCTGATCCTGGTACCACTTGAAGCTGTCGCCGAGCGCGGTCTCCAGTGTTGTCGGCGTCACGCCCAATATGCGGGTCGCTTTCTCTACCACCGTCACGTACGGTGGGAGATCGAGAAAATCCCCGAAGTAGATATTGCTCCCGATCAATTGCCCGCCGGCCGCCTGGATCCTCTCTCTCGGCACCGAGGCAAACCGCGGAGTCATCCGGGCAGTGTGGGCGAGCGTCTCCACGAAACGCCGTTGCGTGAGGGATTCGAGATGGGCGATGTTGAACGCTTCTCCCGCCGCCTCGGCTACCTCAATCGCCCTGACGCACGCCTGCGCCAGGTCCGAGACGAATACCCACTGCATAGGCGCGTCACCGCCATCGGGCAGGATGATCGGTCGGCCGTCGCGCATCCGATCCCAGAAGAATTGTTCGCGATAAAACGGTTGTCGGGGGCCGTGCACGAAAGGCGGCCTGAAGGTCGTCACCGGGAGACCGGACTCCGCGTGCATGCGGAACAAGGCGCGTTCGCTGGACGCCTTGTGCTGTGCGTACGGATTCGGAACATCGTCGGGCACGAGCGGCGCGCTCTCGCGAAGGTTCATGCCCGGCACGTACGCGGCAACGCTCGACACGAACACATACCGCTGGAGTCCGCTGCCGCACGCACGGGCTGCGCCTTCGACCTGGTTCGGCGTCGTCCCTTTCTCCCAGTCGTAGGCAACATCGAAGACGGCGTCGTAGCGTCCGTCGCGCAATATCTGCGAGACGGCGGCGAGATCTGCACGGTCGGCCTTGACGTTGCCGATGTCAGGACCGAGATCGTGACGGTCGCGCCGATGCAGAACGGTGACGCCGTGTCCTCGTTGCGTCAACTGACGCACAATCTCGCGGCCGATGAAGAGCGTGCCGCCGATGACGAGGGTGTTCATCGCTCCGCCATACATAGTCACATCCCCCGCGCCGCGTCAACATGACGGACGGGGCGCCGGGTTCTATCATCGACCACATGCTCGAGTCAGGCGACGTCGTGAGCGAGTCAAGAACGATCGCCACGTCGGACGGTGATCTGTCCTACGCCACCGCTGGAACTGGTCCTCCCGTGCTCGCAATTCAAGGGGTTGGGGTGATCGGACGCGGATGGCGACCGCAGGTTGCTGGCCTCTCTGCGCAGTTCAGATTTCTCACGTTCGACAACCGCGGCCTCGGACGCAGCCCTCGTGGGCAGCGCCCGCTGACGATCGAGAGCATGGCTGCCGACGCGCTCGCGATCGCGGACGCCGAGAGGCTCGATCGATTCCATGTCCTGGGACATTCGATGGGCGGGCTGATCGCGCTGCACCTCGCCCTGACCAACCGTGACCGGGTCAAGAGCCTGGCACTGCTCTGCACGTTTGCTGACGGTGGTCGCGCCACGCGCCCTTCAGGCAAGGTGCTCGTGCTGGCGCTGCGCAGCCGAATCGGCACGAAGGCGATGCGCCGCAAGGGCATGATCAGGATGATCATGCCGGACGCGTACATCCACCGACACGACGTCGCGATGCTCGCGCAGGAGCTCGGCGATCTCTTCGGACGCGACCTCGCTGACCAGCCGCCGATTATTCAGCATCAACTGCGAGCGATGTCACATTACAGCGCGATTGCACGACTGCACGAGTTATCGGGAATCCCAACGCTGGTCGCAAGCGCCAGCCACGATCCGATCGCGCCGCCCGCACTGGGCCAGGAAATCGCCGCGCGTATTGACGGTGCCCGCTACGTCGAATTCAGCGACGCCAGTCATGCGCTGCCGATTCAGCTCGCGCGCGAAGTAAATGCGCTGCTGCTGGAGCATCTGGTTGCGGCGGAGGCTGGTCACCCTGGCGCGCGCGACGTCGAACCCGGCCGCTGAAGGAATTCTCCTCGCCGCTCTGCCAATCGGTGGACTTCTTGCTCCTCCTGCTGCACTAACGCGATCTGCGCCGATTTTCGGCGCGTTTCGCCGTCTGGTCCTGTCAAAACCGTCACTGAATAACGAGATTCGTATCTGACGGTTGTCGTGCGCGCAGTGCCACGAAGAGGAGCAGCGGCGGAGCAATCGCAGGAGGACTGACATGATTCGACGAGCCGCGGCGGTCGTGATTGCTCTCATACTCAATGCGGCGCCGCTCCACGCCCAGACCAGCATGTTCACGGTGACGGTGCAATCGGCTGATATTTACCGAGGGCCAACCACCGGAAGCCCGGTTGTCGGCCACGCATCACGAGGAACCGACCTGACGGTTTCGCGCAACCTGGGAAGCTGGGCCGAGGTGGCCTGGCCCGACGCGCCGAACGGCGTCGGTTACGTGCACATGACGATGGGACGGATGGGCGCGGCCGCTCAGAAGGCACCGGCGGCAACCCCGTCGCTGTCGCGCGCATCTGCGTCGTCCACGTCGGCAACCGCACCGGCAGTCACATCGGCGACGGCGACAACGGCCTCCGCGCAGAGGGCTCCGGGAGCACCCGGCGATCTCGTTCCGCCACCGACGGTTCCTCAGGGCGGATCACGGATCAGCCACGTCGTCGGCGTTGGGGGATTGGTCGGATCGATGAGCACCCTCGGTGCGAGCACGCGCTGGTGGCACGACAAGCATCTCGGAATGCAGGTCGGGTTCACGCGCGATGCCATGAGCAGCGACACTGCCGCCGGCCGCGTCACCTCGATGCAGGTTGAACCGGGTGTCGTGTACGGTCTCTTCGATCGCGTGCCCGATTACTTCTGGATCCGTCCGTATGTTGGATCGGCGGTGAGCTTCCGTCATCAGACGTGGAAGGATTCGGCTGCGCCAACCGAGCCGGTTTCAGACAACGGTGTTGGTTATCGCGTGTTCGGCGGCGGCGAGGTGACGTTCGCCAGCTTGACGCAGCTCGGGGTGAGCGCGGAGCTCGGCTACCGTCACCTGCCGACACCGTTCGCCGGATTCGAACCAGAAAAGTGGAGCATCTCGCTCGCGGGGCACTGGTACATCAAGTAGTTCTACTCGCGACCTTCACCGTCACGTCCGTCTGACGCCAGGCGCAACCAGGAGAAGGGAGAAACACTTTGAGACCAGTTTCTCCTTTCTCTTTTCTGTTGTTGTTTCCATGAACATGATCGCAGCGTGACCGGCTGTCGCTGATTGACCGTTCCGGTGCGACGTCGCCGCGCCAATCGATCGGCAGGATGGATCGCCCTGGCTGCGGCCGGCGACCTGGAGGTGCAGGCAGTGGCCCAGCATTTCGTGGCTGAAGGGCGTTGTCAGTTCTGTCACAAGACGGCTGGCAACGTCGAACACATGGTTGCCGGCGACTCAGGCTTCATCTGTAGCGCCTGTATCGAGGCATGCGCCACCCTCCTTCGTCCGGCTGAATCCCAGGCCGCCACAAAAGACCGGCCGGACGCTTACGCTTTTCAACGACTCGTTCGCCATTTCGTGCCGCTCCGTCCGCAGGAGATGCTGGCAACGTCACGGTCGTACTTGCTGCGGCAACAAGCCGATCTCCAGGCAGCGTTGGATGACCTGTTCGGAGAGCGGATTGTGCCGCAGAACTTCGTCGGGATCCGGGCTGATAACCGGTTTGAGCGCACCGATTTCGCCAAGTTGCTCGAGCACGGGCACAGCGCCGTGGAGGTTGCGCCCGCTCAGTTCGAAGACATCGATATCGGCGGCGGCGAAACCAGGCGCTGCCTCAAGAATGGACTGTGGCTGCTGCGGGACGAGCACGGGCCCTACGCAATCGTGTTGTCGCAGCAGGAGAATTATGGACGCGGAGGTTTCCTGAACGTCGAAGTGGTGGCGCCCCCCGGCGAGCCTGGCGCGGCGCTGGCGTCACGCGTCTTCGACGCGCTCGAACGCCATCTTTCACGCGGTTCCTGCTATCGCGGACGGGTGCTGTCGCTTGAAGCGACGCAACAGTGGACCGGCCATGCCGATCGGATCCGGGTACATGCCCTCGAACCGGTTGCGCGCGAGGAAGTGATTCTTCCGGACTCCACTCTTCGCGCCGTCGAGCGAAACGTGTTGAAGTTCGCGGAACAGCGTCCGGCGCTGCGCGCGATGGGTCTGTCGACGCAGAAGGGTTTGCTCTTCCATGGTGCGCCGGGTACTGGCAAGACTCACTGCATCAGGTATCTTGCGGGCCGGCTTTCCGGCCACACCACGCTCCTGATCACTGCCGAGGAGATGGGTGTGCTCCCCGAGTACATGGCATTGGCCCGGCTCCTGCAGCCGGCACTGGTTGTCATCGAGGATGCCGACTTGATTGCGCGCGATCGAAGCGAGCGTGGCAGCGCCTGCGATGAAGTCATGCTGAATCGACTGCTCAATGAGCTGGATGGTCTCCGTGAGCGCGCTGACGTGTTCTTCATCCTCACCACGAATCGCCCCGACACGCTGGAGCCAGCCCTTGCGAGTCGCCCCGGTCGAATCGATCAGGCGATCGAGTTTCCGTTGCCGGACGAGCGTCTCCGGCGCCGGCTCATCGCGCTCTACGCGCGGACGCTGGCCGTGCCGCTGGAGCTGATTGACGATCTGGCGCGCCGTACCGACGGGGCAAGCCCGGCCTTCATCAAGGAGTTCCTCCGGCGGATCGCACAACATCACCTCGACTTGGAGGCGAAGGGCGACGTGACCACGGCGACCGCCGAAGCCGCGCTGCATGAGATGTTATTTACCGGTGGTGCCCTGAACATGAGGCTACTGGGAGGAGAGGCAGTGTCGGCCGAGGCTATGGCTCAGGACACGTAACCGAGACTCCACACCATCTATTCAGACCGCAAGGCCGCGATCGGATCGACGGCCGTGGCGCGGCGGCCCCATCGTGTCGAGCGTCTTGAGTATCCTCAGCGCCAGCGTGCCCACCCTCTTGTCCCCCCACTTCTTTTGTCCTATGGCAGTCCCATAGGAGCGTTATCGCGGCAGCAAGTCAGATCGACATGGTCCGCTTCGGCGCGGACCTGATCCGGATCTGTGAGTCGATACCTCATGGAGTACGAGAGTACCAATGATGTGCGGATCTGACACTCGATGATCGTGCTTCTTAGCCGCGTACGAATCTTTCCAAAGCTCAACCACATTTTTTTCGTCAACACTCCGCGAACTATCGCCGATAGTAGGGCGCGTGACACTCGTGCCTCCTCGTCACATTTGACTGCGAGCATGAGCATCCCGTTCTTTCAACGCGCACTGACCCTCTTCACTCGCAGGCAACGACAGCCCAGGAGGCAACCCTGCTGTCCTTCGTGCCTGTCCCGTCGGACCGCTTCCACCATCCCCTCGAGCCCGGAAGTCTGTGCCTATCGCTGCCTCGAGTGCAAACATGAATGGGAGCGGTTGATCCGAACGCCGATGCCGCACTGGACCGATCCCATTGACTGAATCTTGACCCCCCCGGGGTCAGACCCCCACCCCGGGGTCAGACCCCCCGGGGTCAGACCCTACCCCCGGGGTCAGACCCCACCCCCGGGGTCAGACCCCACCCCCGGGGTCAGACCCCACCCCCGGGGTCAGACCCGCACCCCGGGGTCAGACCCCACCCC
>JBKPNQ010000223.1:0-26628 GCA_046732715.1 Acidobacteriota bacterium
GCCTTGAGGCCGTCGATCAAAAACGTCCCGACCGTTCCGGCAGCGGGCATGACCACGGTGCCCAAGTCGATGGAGAACCAGCCAGTGGTTGCAGAATCTCCACCGCTGAACCCGCCGGAGCTCGATTCCACGCTAATCGAAATCGGCTCGGCGCGCGCCGTTGCGGGCAGCAGCACGCATAGCGCGAGAATTGGCCACAATCTGTTCATAGAATTGCCCGCCTCCCTCAGCTTCAAGACGCAGGGTGCCTCGTGCCGGACTCTGACTACGCCGCCGACGGCGCCGCGCCCTCCCGGCGGAAAGGCGCGATGGGGATTCAAATCGAAAGACGTCGCAACGCACCGGCGACAGCCAGGAGAGTGCTGCCCGACAACAGCAGCGCAATCGGCTCGCCCGGACGCGCGGCACGCGCGGTGATGGTCGCCACACCTACCGCCACATCCGTTCGCGCGTACGCGATGGCTGTTGCGGCTGCAAGGGCGATCAGGATCACGATGAGAACGACCAGTGCCTTCATTGTTCCAATCCGTTGCCACCTGTTGCGCATCCAGTTCGTACTTTGCTTGCGCTGGAGCGCGGACGGCCTGACCAGTGCAAGGTACCGACCACATCGGCGGAGTAGTGAAACGGACGAGCTGGTGAAGGGCCCTCGGAGAGCCGATAGGTACTTCCATCGGGTTGCGACCGTATGGTAGAGTCCGTGGATCTTTCTGCGAATCTCCGGAGGCCCTTGATCTCAAAGCGCTACACGATTGTTCTGGCGGACCGATCGACCGGTGTTGTTCGCCGTTTCACGATTTCCCTCTGGCCGACGCTGGGATTCGTGGCCGGTGTTTTCGCGCTGCCAGTGCTGATTGGATTGGGGGCGCGATGGTCGGCCAGAAGTACTGTCGCCGAACTCGAACGATCGAATATCGCGTTGCAGATCGAGAACGCCAGCTATCGCGAAGCGACCGGCCAGCTGGCCGGCCAGATTTCCTCCCTGCAGTCTGCGGTTGATTCGCTCGGCATCCAGGCGGCGGTGGATCCCAACGCCAAAGCCGCGATGGACAAGTTGCCGGATCTCGTGAAGTCGCGCGCCATGGGCGGCGGACTGGCCGCGACGCCAACGGTCCTGTCGAACATGCTCTCTCCCGACACGACGTTCGGTATGTTGAGCGACCTGCTCGGCGCGATGGCGAGCCGGCTCGACATCATGAAAACGGGCGTGGAGCGACGGCAGGAGTTAGCTGCCGCGACGCCGTCGATCTGGCCGGTCAGCGGCTCGCTTTCATCTCCCTACGGAAACCGCCGTGATCCCTTCACCGGCGGCGCCGATTTCCATCCGGGCCTGGACATCTCCGCCGACTACGGCCAGCCCGTTCGCGCCACGGCCGACGGCACGATTGCCGTGGCCGAGCGAAGCGGCAGCTATGGAAACCTCGTCGAAATCGATCATGGATACGGCATCGTGACCCGCTACGGCCATCTCTCGCGCTTCCGCGCCGCCGCCGGCCAGCAGGTGCATCGCGGTGACGTCATCGGCTACGTCGGATCCACCGGCCGATCCACCAGCGCTCACCTGCACTACGAGATCCTGCTGAACGGAAAGCTGACCAACCCGCTCAAGCTGCTCGCCACAGCGCATTAGATTGCTGATTTTTGAGTGCTGATTGCCGATTGAGCGAACTAATCAGCAATCAGTATTCAGCAATCCGCAATTCCCGTCCGCCCCTCGGCTGCCGCCGAGTTGTTGTACAATCCAGGGATACCCTGATCCGATTCGTCCCTGATGATTGTTGATACTATCCTCGCAAAGGTCATCGGCACGCAGAACGAGCGTGACCTCAAGCGACTGCGTCCGTACGTCGCTGCCATCAACGCGAAAGAAGCGGACGTCGAACGGCTCTCCGACGAGCAACTTCGCGACAAGACCGCCGCGTTCCGCGAGCGCCTCGCCAACGGCGAGACGATCGACGATCTGATCCCGGACGTCTTCGCCGTCGTGCGCGAGGGCGGACGTCGCGTGCTCAACATGCGGCACTTCGACGTTCAGCTCATTGGCGGCATGGTGCTGCACCGCGGCAAGATCGCGGAAATGAAGACCGGCGAGGGCAAGACCCTCGTCGCCACCTTGCCCGCCTATCTGAATGCGCTCGAGGGCAAAGGGGTGCACGTCGTGACCGTGAACGACTATCTGGCCCGGCGCGACTCGGAATGGATGGGCCGGCTGTACCGGTTTCTTGGCATGTCGGTCGGCGTCATTCAGCACGACATGAACGACCAGGAACGCCAGGTCGCCTACGCCGCCGACATCACCTACGGCACCAACAACGAATTTGGGTTCGACTATCTCCGCGACAACATGAAGTTCGACCTCGCGCACTACGTCCAGCGAGGGCATCACTTCGCGATCGTGGACGAAGTCGACAGCATCCTGATCGACGAAGCGCGGACGCCGCTCATCATCTCGGGGCCGGCGGAGGAATCGACGGATCTCTACTATGAAGTGGATCGGATCATTCCACGCCTCAAGCCAGGTGCCGTCACGCAAGGCAACGTCAAGGCCGAAGATCGTGAAGAACTCGAGAAGACCGGCGACTATCTCGTCGACGAAAAGCACAAGACGGTCACGCTGACCGAAAGCGGGATGGCGAAGTCGGAGAAGATGCTGGAACACCGCCTCCAGCCTGGCGGCCTCTACGACCCGGCCAACATGCCGCTGCTTCACCACATCAATCAGGCCCTGCGCGCGCACACGCTCTTCAAACTCGACGTCGAGTACATGATCAAGGATGGACAGATCGTGATCGTCGACGAGTTCACCGGCCGCTTGATGCCGGGGCGCCGCTGGAGCGATGGCCTGCATCAGGCGGTGGAAGCCAAGGAAAAGGTCAAGATCGAGCGCGAGAACCAGACGCTGGCGACGGTCACCTTCCAGAACTATTTCCGCAAGTACAAGAAGCTCGCCGGGATGACCGGCACCGCCGACACCGAAGCGGAAGAGTTCGCCAAGATCTACAAGCTCGATGTCATGGTAGCGCCGACGAATCGTCCGCTGCGGCGAATCGAGGAGCCCGACACCGTCTACCGAACCGAGCGCGAAAAGTACGAGGCGATCGTCACCGACATCATCGAGAAACAGCAGAGCGGACGTCCGGTGCTCGTCGGCACCGTCTCGATCGAAAAGTCGGAACGGCTGTCCAAGCTCCTCAAGCTCCGCGGCATCCGCCACGTCGTCCTCAATGCCAAGTACCACGCGCAGGAAGCGGAGATCGTGGCGCAGGCGGGCCGCAAGGCGACGGTGACGATCGCGACGAACATGGCCGGCCGCGGCACGGACATTCTGCTCGGCGGCAATCCGGAATTCATGGCGCGCCAGCAGACGCTCGCCGAAGAGATCGCCGAGAAGCTGCCCAAGGGGCAGGAAAAGTTCGTCGACGATGAAGAATTCGTCTATTTCTACCATCTCGACAGCTTCTATCGCGTGCCCCGCGCCGATTACGAACGCATCTACACCGCGCTCAAGAAGCAGACCGACGTCGAACACGACGAAGTGGTCGCGATCGGCGGCCTTCACATCATCGCGACCGAACGGCACGAGGCGCGGCGCATCGACAATCAGCTGCGCGGCCGAGCCGGACGCCAGGGAGATCCGGGGTCCTCGCGCTTCTACCTCTCGCTCGAAGACGATCTGATGCGGATCTTCGGATCGGACCGAATCGCCGGCCTGATGCAGCGATTAGGCATGGAAGAAGGCGTACCGATCGAGCACAAGATGGTGACCAACGCCATCGCCCGCGCCCAGAAGCAGGTTGAGGCGCAGAACTTCTCCGTCCGCAAGCACCTCCTCGAGTACGACGACGTCATGAACAAGCAGCGCGAGAGCATCTATTCGCTCCGCCGCGAGCTGCTCGAAGGACAGATTCACCTGAGCGAAGAAGACACCGTCGACACCCGCGAATATCTGATGACGCTGGCCGAAGAGCTGATCGACAGCACCGCCGATACGTATACGGGGCAAGACGTCGATCCGGAAGAACGCGACTACGACGCGATGAAGCAGGCCGTCGGCGAGATTTTCGGGATCGACCCCGCCGATCTGAACGGCATGGACTTCGAGGGCATGAGCACGGAAGAAATCACCGATGCTCTGTGGGCGCCAATCCTTCAACGCTACGAGGACAAGGAAAAGCTCATCCCGACCGACATCCTCCGCCGCGTCGAACGGGACATCATGCTTCAGATCGTCGATGCGCAGTGGAAGGATCACCTCTACAGCCTCGACCATCTGAAGGAAGGCATCGGTCTGCGCGGCTACGGCCAGCGCGATCCGCTCGTCGAGTACAAGAAAGAAAGCTTTGCCCTCTTCCAGGCCATGAAGGACCGCGTCGAGGAAGAGATCGTGCGCTACCTGTGGCGGCTCACGCCGGTCACCGGAGAAGGCACGGGCGGCGCTGGCGTGCCGGTTCGTCCAACCCAGCCTCGTCGGCCGCCGCAGCAGCTGACACTCAGCTCGCCGCAGTCCGCGCCGCCGCCGTCACCGTTCGGCGCGATTGGCGGCGGCAGCAGCACCGCCGGGCAGGCTGCGCCAAAGCCGGCACGCACCGGCGGGGACGATGTCGTCAAGCAGGTGAAACGCGACGAGCCGAAGGTGGGGCGCAACGATCCGTGCCCCTGCGGAAGCGGCAAGAAGTATAAGAAGTGTCATGGAGCATGACCCCCAGATCGCGGTTCGCGGTTCGCGGTTCGCGATTCGCCGCGTGAGCGACCAACGCCACTTCTCAGGACGACCAAGGCCGACCCATGTCGGCCTTTTTTGCAGGTGACCGACCGAATGGAAACTCGCACAGACATTCTCAACTCCGACCAGATTGCGATCGGCCTGACGACGGCCCTGACGTTCGACGATGTGCTGCTGGTACCGCGGCACTCCGAAGTGCTGCCGAGCGCGGTCGACGTCTCGTCGCGCGTGACCAAGAACATCCGCGTCAAAGTGCCGCTGCTCAGCGCGGCGATGGACACGGTCACCGAATCGCGGCTGGCCATCGCGATGGCGCAACAGGGCGGCATCGGCGTCATCCACAAGAACCTGTCGGTCGACGAGCAAGCGTCAGAAGTCGATCGAGTCAAGCGGTCGGAGAGCGGCATGATCGTCAATCCGATCACGCTGTCGCCGACGAATCGCATCTTCGAAGCGCTCGAATTGATGAAGAAGTACCGGATTTCCGGCGTGCCGATCACCGAGGACGGCAACAAAGAAGGACGGCTCGTCGGCATCCTGACCAATCGCGACCTGCGATTCGAGACCAATCTCGATCGGCCGATCGCCGACATCATGACCCACGACCCGCTCTTCACGGTGCCGGTGGGAACGACGCTCGAGCAGGCGCGCGAGATCCTGCATCGCCACAAGGTCGAAAAGCTGCTCGTGGTCGACGAACGCTACATGCTGAAAGGGCTGATCACGGTCAAGGACATCCAGAAGATCGTGAAGTATCCCAACGCGTGTAAGGACAGCCTCGGCCGGCTGAGGGTCGGCGCCGCCATCGGTGTCGGCAAGGACGCGATCGCCAGAGCCGAAGCGCTCGTCGCTGCCCACGTCGACATGCTGGTCATCGACACCGCTCACGGACACTCTCAGGCCGTCCTCGACATGGTTCGGCGCATCCGTCGTCAGTTCCAGGACCTCGACCTCGTGGCCGGCAACGTCGCCACCGCCGAAGCGACCGACGCGCTGATCGCGCTTGGCGTCGACGCGGTGAAGGTCGGCATCGGCGCTGGCTCAATCTGCACCACGAGAATCGTCGCCGGCATCGGCGTGCCGATGATCACCGCGGTCGCAGAGTGCGCACGAGCAGCGGCGCCTCACAAAGTGCCGATCATCGCGGACGGAGGCATTCGCTATTCGGGAGACATTACCAAGGCCATCGCCGTCGGCGCCAGCGCGGTGATGATTGGCAGCTTGTTTGCCGGCACCGACGAGAGCCCGGGCGAGATGATCCTGTATCAAGGCCGGAGCTTCAAAGAATACCGCGGCATGGGATCGCTCGGTGCGATGCGGCGCGGAAGCCGCGATCGCTACTTCCAGGACGAGTTCGATCTCGACGCAACCCCCGAGGCCAGCGACAAGCTCGTGCCCGAGGGGATCGAAGGGCGGGTCGCGCACAAGGGCAGCGTCGCCGCGATGATCCATCAGCTGGTCGGCGGCCTCCGCGCCGGCATGGGCTACTGCGGCAGCGCTGACATTCCGTCGCTGCAGCGTGACGCCAAGATGATTCGTGTCACCCCCGCGGGCCACCGCGAAGGGCACGTCCACGACGTCATCATCACCAAGGAAGCGCCGAATTACAGAGTCGAGTGAAGTGGTGAGCTGGTGAATTGGTGAATTGGTGAATTGTTTCCGGTGCTGACGCGGCCCCGGATCTAATTCGCCAATTCACCAATTCACCAAATCACCAATTGTCCCGATTCTGATCTGCCTCCTGTCCTCCCCATCGTGCTGCACCTGCACCGCCCATGCGTCGGGTGGCGCATCGGTCCACCGCTCTGCCCATTCGATCGCGACAACTCCGGCTCCCTCGACTAATTCATCGAGTCCAAGACCTTCGACCTCGTCGGGCCGCAGCCGATAGAGGTCCACGTGCTGCAGCGGCACTGGTCCGCGATATTCCTGGATCAGCGTGAACGTTGGGCTCGACACCTCGTCGGGTGACGCGCCCAAACCTTTCGCGAGCCCACGCACGAACGCGGTCTTGCCCGCTCCCAGATCGCCATAGAGCAGCACGACGTCGCCGGGCTTGAGCCGAGCGGCAAAGTGCTCCCCGGCCGCCGAGGTGGCCTCCTCGCTGTTTGTCGTCAGGGTTTCGGGTTGGGTCACGGAAGCGGTCGCTACTCCGCCTGGCGTTTCGGCCGACGTCGCGCCGTCAGTTCCAGCACCGCGTCCCCCAGGCGAGCGGCGACGTCGCCGGCAACCAGCGCCACTTCTCCTTCGTCCGCTTCGGCCAGATCGCCCGCCGTGCCATGAAGATAGACGGCCAGTTTGCACGCCGCTTCGGCGTCCAGGAGCTGACCGAACCAGGCGGCGATCATGCCGGTCAGTAAGTCGCCCGTGCCACCGGTAGCCATGCCGGAATTGCCGGTGAGATTGATGAACGTCCGGTTCTCCGGGCTGGCAATGAGCGTTCGGTGCCCCTTGAGCACGACGTGAACGCGATGCCGGGCCGCGAAGTCGGTGGCGTGGCGGAGGCGATCGTGCTGAACGGCTTCGACGCTGAGGTTGAGCAATCGAGCCATCTCACCCGGATGCGGGGTAATCACCACATCCAGCCCATCACGCCCGACGAGCCGTTCGGGATCGCCGCTGAACGCATTGAGCGCATCGGCGTCGAGAATGAGCGGAACCCCGGCGCGTTCGAGCAGGCCATGGACGAAGGCCGCGGTCCCTGGCGCTTGCCCGAGGCCGGGACCGACGGCGATGACGTCCGCCTTGAAGTCGAGCACGCGGTCGAGCGCGGCGTAATCGATGGTCCCGGTGGCGGTCTCTTCGAGGCCCTCGGTCATGTATTCAGGAGCCATCGCGGCCACAATCGGCAGGCACGATCGCGGCGTCGCCACGGTGACAAGGCCGGCTCCAGATCGAAGCGCGCCGACCGCCGCGAGGTGCGCGGCGCCCGAGCGACCGAGCGAACCGGCAACGACCAGCACGCGTCCAAAATCCCCCTTGTGCGAGTCGGCCGCGCGAGCGGGCACCAGCTCGCGCATCCGTTCGCGGGTCAGCAGCTCGACATACGGACCTTCGACATCGTCCAGGACCGGAATCGGAATGCCGATGTCGGCAATGACGAGATCGCCGCTGTGTGAATCAGCCGGGGGAAGGATGAGCGGAATTTTCGGCGCACCCAGCGTGACCGTCATCGATGCTTCAATCGCTTCGCCCTCGACGTCCGGGGTGTCGGCCGACACACCGGTCGGGAGATCGATCGCGACGATCGGGACGCCCAGCCCGTTCAGATCGGCAACCACGGTTTCGAGCAGGCCGCTCAGTTGCCCGTGAAATCCCGTCCCGAGAATGGCATCCACGATCAGCTCGCACTGCGAAATCTCGCTGAAGTGCAGCTCCCATTCCTGTGCGTTCGTGATCTCGACGACGGTCAGGCCGATGCGCCCGAGAACTTCGAGGTTCGTGCGAGCGTCGCCGCGGACGTCGGCGACGCTGCCGAGAAGGAACACCGACGTTTCGATGCCGCGTTGCACCAGGGTACGTGCCACGACAAAGCCGTCTCCCCCGTTGTTGCCGCGCCCGCACACCACGCCGACATGCGTCGACGGAAGGTCCTCGAATGCCGCCTCCATTGCCGCTACCGCCTGCCGGCCCGCGTTCTCCATCAGGACGATTGACGGAATGCCGATCTCGTCAATCGTGCGTCGATCGGCTTCACGCATTTGCTGAGTGTTGAGCACGCGCATCGAAAGCGAGCGTACTTGCTTGTGCTAGACTTCGTCAACGAAGCTCAAAGTTCAACGTCAGAGCAAAAAGTAGAAAGTCAAAAGTCAAAAGTAAAAAGTACGAGGGTAAGCGCAGCTCCTGATTTCTACCTTTTAACTTTTAACTTTTGATTTGCCCTTCATCCCGATGCCGCTACACGGTGCCGTCTACGTCAACGGTCGAATCGCGTCTGCTGAAGCAGCCGCAATTCCGGTCTACGATCACGGGTTTCTCTACGGCGAGGGCGTCTACGAAACGTTGCGCACCTACAACCGCGTGCCGTTTCTCCTCGACCGTCACATCCGGCGGCTGCGGGCATCGGCAGCCTACCTGCAATTGCCCGTGCCGTTCAGCGATGACCAACTGGCATCGTGGATCGACGACACGATGGCCGCCGTCGGGCCGATGCGCGAGGCGTACATTCGAGTGCTGCTCACGCGCGGCGTCGGCGAGTTGACCTACGACGTGCAATCAACCCCGGTGCCTTCGCTCGTCATCATCGTGAAGCCGCTCGAGGAACCGCCGGCGCGCGTGCTGACTGACGGCATCAAGGTCGCGCTCGTTCCGATCCTGCGCAATCATCCAGGGTCGGTGAACCCGGTTATCAAGTCAAACAATCTTCTCAACAACGCGCTCGCGATGCAGGAGGCCAACCGGCGCGGCGCCGACGAAGGGCTGATGTGCAACTATCGCGGTGAGCTGTCGGAATGCTCGCAGGCGAACTTCTTCATCGTGCGGGATGGCGCAGCGCTCACGCCGCGAAACGAGGCGGGGCTGCTCGAGGGGTTGACACGAAACTTTCTCTTCGAGGTCGGCGACGACATCGGTGTAGCGGTGCGGTACGAAACGCTGTTCCCCGCTGACCTTCAGTCCGCAGACGAGGCCTTCATCACGAGCACGACGCGTGAATTGAGCCCGGTGACGCGGATCGACGACAAACCGGTCGGCACCGGCAAGCCCGGGCCGGTCACGGGACGCTTGCACGAAGCCTACCGGCGTCGTGCCTACGCGCTGACGCAGGCGCTGGTCGAAGGTCGTCGATAAGTATTCAGGCCGGTTGATTCTGCATCTCTGCAACAAGGTCCCGCAGGTTCTCGCCGCAGATGATGCTGGGTTTCAGGCGGTCGCCGTCGGCGGCGCGCCAGTGGGTCTCCAGGCTGATCGCACCTCGATAGCCGTCGCGCTTGAGCGCGGCAAGCTGGCCTCGCCAGTCGATCCCCATCGTGCCGAGAGCGCCCCACGTCGGCGTGTAGCCATTCACCACGCAGTCCTTCGCGTGCACGTGAACGATCCGCGATGCGGGTAGTTTCGAATAACCGTCTGGAAACGGGACCTCACCAAGGATCGATGCGTTCGCAGGATCCCAAAGCGCTTTCAGCGCCGGATGATCGAGAGCCGCCAGTGCGCGGCCGGTTTCGGCACCGGTGCCGACATTGCACGCCTGCTCGTTCTCCAAGCCGATGATCAACCCTCGCGCAGCCGCCCGGTCGGCCAGGTCCTTCAGCGCCGTGACGATGCGATCGAGGCAGCGATCCGGATCCGTCGTGCGCCAATACGAAAAGACTCGCACGATCTTCGCGCCGGTCATTTCCGCGATCTCGAATGCGCGCGTCGAGAGACGTGGTTGATCGTCGATGGTGTAGGCGGAGCCAAAAACATCTTGCTCGAGCCGCTGATCGACTGGCGGCGCATCCGGGAGCACGCACTTCAGCACCGGCGAGGCAATGCTGAGGACGTGCATGCCGCGGTGCTCGACACGGCGGCGAACATCAGCCACTTCGGCGTCGCTGAGATCGATCATGTTGCGATCGCCGATCAGCCGCAGCTCGGCGCCGGTCATCCCGATCTTCGCCATGGCGTCGAGCGCGGTGTCGAGATCGAGCGAGAATTCATCAGTGATCGCGGCAATCGCAAACGGGGTCACGGTTCCTCCACTCGGCGCGTTTCAGGGGACTCACGCGGAATACTTGAGGGCCAGTTCCTTCAATCGGCGCAGGTGCGTCGGCACGTTCGTCACCGGGTCGTCGGCGGCTTCGTATTCCAGCCCCATGTATCCACGGTAGCCATGGCTCGCGAACATGGCGAAGACGCGATCCCAGTCATACGGAACCTTCGTCTTGCCGTCGTCCTGCGCCATCTCGGTCTTGATGTGCGTGCTCACGGCGTAGGGGATGGACATCTCGACCTGTTCGAGCACCTTCGGCGGCTTGAAGTTGCCGATGTCGAGGTTCATGCCCGCATATGGCGAGTTCGCGCCGCTGACAATCTCAATCGTTTCCTTCGCGAAGTCGGTAATGCCACCGTCGTCTTCGACGCCGAGGATGATGCCGCGCGCCCCGGCGTACTCGGCGCCGCGCTTCAGCGTTTCAACTGCCATCGCGATGGCCTGTTCCATGGTGGCGTCGGCTGGCTTCGCTCCACCGAACACCCGCATGTGTGTGGCACCCATCTTCTGCGCCACGTCCACCCATTTGCGCAACTCGACGAGCTCCTTCTCTCGGAGATCCGCCGTCGGCTGCGCCAGGCGAACGCGCGTGCCGATGCTGTAGATCTCGACCCGGTTCCGGTACGCCTCACGGCGGAGCGGAAGCAGGACATCATCGGTCGTGCCCGGTAGCCAGTACACCGTCATATCGATCCCGTCCGTCCCGGTGTCGACCGCGATCCGGATGAGATCCGCATACGTCATCGCCTTGGACTGCAGCGCCGTGCGATATGAATAGGCGACGAGTCCGGTGCGAAATCGGGCCTTTCCAGGTGTCTGCCCGGTTGGGCTCGCCGGAGCCGTGGCCTGAATCGATGCCCCAACCGGAACGGTCGCGGCTGCGACGAGTGTGCCTGCGGTCGAAAGAAATTGGCGTCGATCCATGAACTGCTCCGCTGCTTAACCTTCCGGAAGTGGCTGGCCTTTGGTTTCGGGTGCCCAGATCAGAGCGATCACACCAACGAGATAAATCGTCGACATCAGCACCGCGGCTGACCGGAATGACATCAACGACGCAAGATAGCCCATCAACGTCGGGGCAGGTGCGGCAAGATACCGCACGGTGTTGTAACAGAAGCCAACGCCGGTGCCGCGCAGCCGGGTGGGAAACAGTTCCGGGAAATAGATCGAATACCCGGCAAACACTGCGAGCTGCGCGAATCCCATCATTGGCAGCATCCAGTACGCGTCGCTGGCCGAGTTGAGCGATCGGAACACGAACATCGTGACGAACATGCTGAGAAGGAGTGCGAGGAGAAACGCCAGACGACGGCTGAGGAATGCAGCCACCATCGTAAACGTCAGCATGCCGAGAAACGATCCAACGTCCTGAAACGCCGTCGCCCAACCGCGAACGGTGTCGACGACACTTTGCGGCGCGCCCCGCAGTGCCGTCGAAATCAGCTCCGGCGAGAAGAACCCGATGCCCCACAGCCCGATCATGCCGGACACGCCGAGAAACAGCCCGACGATCGTATTGCGGCGCCAGCGTTGGTCACGAAAGAGCTCCGCCGGCGAACCAACGTTCTTGTGCCCGATGCCGGCGGCTGCATCCGCCTTCGCTTTGAGCCACGAGGCAGGCTCCTTGAGCACGAAAACAATCGGGACAACGAGCAGCGCCGGGACGATGCCGACGAAAAACAACAGCCGCCAGCCAGCGTAATCGCCGACGAGATTCTGTGCCCCCGGCGGAATCTGCAGGCTGAGCAGCGATCCGATGATGTTGCCGAGCGCCGACAACGCCTGCAGCGAACCAAGCGCCATCGCCCGGAAACCGGCCGGAACGCTCTCGGCGACAAGCGTCGTCGCGGCGCCAAACATGCCGCCGATGCCGATTCCCGCGAGGAAGCGGTAGAGGGTGAAATCGACCCAGGTGGTGGCGAGGCCAGACAGTCCCGTGAATCCCGAGTAGACCAGCAGCGTCACCACCATGGTTTTGACGCGGCCGATCTTGTCGCTCATCATGCCAAAAATGATTCCGCCGGTCGCCCAGCCCAGAATCATCGACGTCGTCGCGTAGCCGATGTGAGTCCTGATCGCCCCGGGATTGCCGGGCATCAGCTCCCGGAGGGCCGACTCTCGACCCAGGATGAACAAACGCTGGTCCATGCAGTCGAACAGCCAGCCTGCCGAGGCGATGATGACCACCAGCCAGTGATAGAACGTGACGCCTTCGAAGACGCTTCCCGCTTGCCGATCGCGAGCCGCTGCTGGTGTATGCATGCCGTCCTTTATGAAAGTGTCAACGCGGCGGTCAGGCGGCGATTCTCCGCAACATCATCCACCGGTGTCAACATTCACTCCGAGGGGCTTCGCCCCTCGGACTCCCCCACACGCTCGCTCGCGGGGGCCCCTCGATCCCCACTCCGCTCGCGTGGGCTCACTCGCGCGCTCGTTCGCCAACCCTCCAGAAGGGGCTTCGCCCCTCGGACTCCCCCACACGCTCGCTCGCGGGGGCGCCCCATCCCCGCTCCGGTCGCCGGGGCGATCCCCGCTCCGCTCGCGGGGGCTCACTCGCGCGCTTCGTTCGCCTGCCAGATGGTTTTGCACCAGTTCTAGACACGGACTGCTTCTCGAGGGTTGTCGAAGGTCAACTTTCGGATGACCGCGTCGGAAAGACCAAGCGCGGTTCGAAGGTTGTCCGCACTCTGCTTCATCGTGATGGCAGAGCCCACGAAGTGCGACCGATCGGGCGCGCGCGACACCATATCGTCACCGATCACGAGGTCCCACCGCCCGAACTTGTATCGTCCCGGTCCCAGGCCCGCGGGGGCAATGGCGTCGGTCACGACGATACAACGATCGTAACCCGCAAGCCTCAGATAGTTGGCGAGCGCCGTGAACGGCACGTGGGCACCATCGGCAATAAAGCAGAGCCATAGTCGGCCGGCCAGGCGGAGCGCCCGCTGAACGATGTTGTCGTGCCGGTGCATCAACATCGGGCATCCGTTGCCGACGTGTGTGAACATCGACAGGCCCGCGTCAATCGCACGTTGCAGATCGTCGAGCGTGGCATCGGTGTGTCCGGCCGACACAACGATCCGCTGAGAAGCAAGAACCCGGGTCACGGCCATCGAGGGATCGCGCTCAGGTGCGAGCGTGACGATGCGTGTCAGACCAGCAGCGGCATCAAGAAGGCGCGACATAGAGTCGACGTCCGCTGGCCGGATGGCATCGCGCGGGTGGGCTCCGCGATAGCCGTCGCCTTCGTTCAGGAACGGACCTTCGATGTGAATACCGGCGATGAGGCGCCGAACCAGCGGGTCGCGATCGCGAATCGCGGCGAGTGCCGACAGCCGGCGGCACATGACCGCGACGTCGTCAGTGATGACAGTGGCGAGGACGCCGACTACCCCGTCCGCGTCAAGCCGTTCGCACGCGCGATGCAGGTCGGCGGCACCGAGATCATCCTGATTGAAGTCCACTCCGCCATAGCCGTTGACCTGCAGATCGAAAAAGCTCACGGGCGCGGGGCTTGCCCTCCTCGACCCGCGGCGCCGATCGCAAGCAACTCATCGTTCGTCCAGGGACGCGTGCGACCGGTAGTCGCGGCGCGGACATCCTTCACAGTACTTGGGTCGACGGGTCCAGCCGCATTCCCCCACTGGCGACGGATGAACGTCAGCGCTCCTGCGATTTGATCATCCGTCAGCGTCGCCCCCAAAGGCGGCATCAGCCCCACGGATCCTTCCTTTCCCTGCAGCAGGATTCGAATTGGAACCTGCGGCGATGCGAGCGCAAACTGCGATCCGATCAGCGCCGGTCCCTGCTCGCGGCCCTTCCCGTCGTCTCCATGGCACGCCATGCACAAACTGTTGAACAGCGTCTGACCGGTGTCGTAGAGGCGCTGCTGTTCGGGCGTTAGTGGGGCCAACGGCGCCGGGGCTCCCGCTTCCGGTGCTTTTCCGGGCCAGTTCATTCGAGCAAGCAGGGCAGTCGCGCGGGTCGCAAGGTCGCCAGATTCTTTGGACAGCGCGCTGAACGCTGTTGGTTCGCTAGCCAGAGACACCGACGCATTCCCGCCGCCGCGGCCTGCACCACCTGCTCTACCCCCGCCACCGCCACCGCGACCCGCACCGCCCGCCCTTGCGCCCGGCGCGGCATTTGGCTGATCTGGAAACGCTCGATTCCCACCCGGTCCGCCCCGCGCGCCCACAACCGCGTTGTTCGCGGCGGCTGCGTTCGCGTTGCCGCGGCCAGGAAGAGCGCCGGGAAGCGCCCGACCAGTCAACGCCGCTTCTGTGCCGGCGAGGAGTGCCTCGCGCTGCCATGCGGGACGCGCACCGTCGGCGATCGCCTGCAGCAGATCCTGAACACTCTTGTCCTGGCCGCCTTTGACGACGGTGGCAGCAAGCGTCGTGATCGCAGCAGTGCGCTGCGGCGTCTCAGCTGGCGTGTCGAGCAGGCGTCGCAGCATCACCGCCTCCCGTCCTGACAAACCGCTGAGCGCCGCGTCGACGGTCAAGGGATCGTCGCCAGAGCGCTCGAGCATCTGGACGAGAGCTGCCTCGCCATCCGAACTCGGCGGGAACGTCCCCAGCGTCGCGGCCAGCTGACGGCGCACGGCCCAATCAGAATCGCCAGTCAGCTTCAGGACTGCGGCCTGAACCGGGTTGTTCGCCTGCCCTACCCATCGATCGGAAATCTGGAGCGCCCCGACGCGAACGTCGCGCGACGAGTCAGCGAGCGCGCGCGTCACCGTCGCGGGCTCGATAGCGTCGAGACCGTCCAGCGTCCAGAGGGCGTGCAGCCGAGTGCGCCAGTCCGAAGCTTGCTCCGCCTTGTCGGTCAGCGCTTTCACCACCGATCGATCCCCGCGCTGGACGAGCAGCTGCTGCGCCTTGTCGCGCCACCAGCCGTTTGGATGCGACAAGGTCTCGACGAGCTGAGCTGGCGTGGCTTTCGACAACGCCGGCTTGCGATCGCGTCGTGTCGTCTCGTGGACGATTCGATAGATGCGACCGTGACCGCTTGGCTGATCGAGCTTGCGTGAAAGGATTTGATCGCGCAGATACTCAGTAATGAAGCCTTTGTGCTGAATGATGCCGTGATAGGTGTCGACTACGTAGATGGTGCCGTCGGGCGCCGACGAGAGATACACCGGCCGGAATCGCTCGTCGGTCGAGGCGAGAAACTCCGCGTTCTCGTAAGCCTTCTTCGCTCGCAGCCCAGTGCCGTCGTCAGTGACGATGATGCGGCTCACGAGGTTTGCGGCCGGTTCTGCAACGAAGACATTGCCCTGTAGCTCGGCTGGCAGGCGGTCCCCGCGATACACCGTGGGCGAGCACACCGACGTGAAGTGCGCCAGACTCCCATCGGCCTTGAGGATGCCGTCCTGATAGCCGCGGTTGACGCCGCGCGTAGGACGAACCGGCCAGACCCGATTGACCTCCTCGTTCTGGAGCGACTCGTAGCTGCCGCGCGTGCGCAGCAAATTCGGATTGCGCATGAAGTACCGTGCTGGCAGGAGATCGACGAACAACGCCGCCTCGTTGGTGTTGCGATAGATGCGACCCGCGTCGTCCTGCGTCGCTCCCCACTGACCGCGCGAGAGCGTCTGCTGGTACTCGAACTTGCCGTCCTTCAGCCGCAGATAGCCATTGTGCTCGGACGTGTACATCCAGTTGTCGAGCGCCCAGGTCAGGCTGTTGGCGTTGTGCTCGATGTTGCCAAGCTCCTGGCCATAGGTATCGACCACAAGCTCCTTGGTATCAGCTTTCAAATCACCATTGGTGTCGCGAGCGAGCCAGAGGTGCGGCGGCTCGCCGATAAGGACCCCACGGTCCAGAACCTTCAATGCGCGCGGAAGGACCAGGCCGTCCATGAACACCGTTTTTTTGTCCATCTTGCCGTCATCGTTGGTGTCTTCAAGCACACTGATGCGGCCAATCGCGTCGCGCTCGCCAGTTGCGGGGAGATCCTTCATGTAGCCCCGCTCCTCGATGACCCACATCCGTCCGTCGGCATCCCAGTCAATCAGGATGGGCTCTTCGATCATGGGCTCGCTCGCCACAAGCTCAACGTGATAGCCGGGCGGCATGTAGAACGTCTTCATCTCGTCTTCGGGCGACAACACCGGCGACTCATCCGAGACCTTCTGCATTCCGGGCGGCCAGGGCTTGCCGGTCTGGGATGCGAGCCCGGTTGCGACGAGGCCGACGAATATTGCGATGACGACGGAAGCGAATCGATTCATGAAGACCCTACGGATGGCATCAGTCCCATCATCATATGCGCGCGGGTTGAGGGTTTTCCAGCGGCGCGAAACCAGTGACGTCGAGCTGTGGCTGAACTCCGAATGGCGCCCGATTCACAGACGCCAGACTCAGTTTTCCGTCGACGATGCGCAAGTGCGCAAACCCGGCGGGATGTTGTGCGTAGAAATCGCTGTGGTCACGGAGCAGCACTTCCTGCCACCCAGCCGGCAGCATCGACAGTCCGCGATAGTAGTGATGGCCGTTCCGTTCGACGTGATCGATGCCGAGAACAGCCATCATCGCCAGATCCTGCTGCACAGCCAGCGGGCCTAGATTGCACAAGTCCTCCCCCGTCAAGACACCTCCCTCCCCTCGTTGACGCCTCGCGGCCAGAAAGCATGCGTTCGCGATCCCTTTGACGATGCCTTTGCAGTTCTTGTAGCTCGCGCCCGCATAGCCAAGCCCGAGCGCTCGGGGAACGTCACCAATTGCACCGTCGGATTCGTCGATGATGATCGGCGGACGATCCGCCCACCGACGGAGCGCACGACCCGCGTCGTCAGTCAAGGCCCTGTCCCGGTGCACCGGCTGTTCGATCACGAGGGTTCGATAGCACATCTCCTTGAGGCCGGGCGCGCTCGCGACGCGCTCCCAGAAAACCCTGAATGCGTCAAAGTCGTCGAAGTTCTCGTTGCCGTCGATGGTGAGATAAAACTCGCCGCCGGTCTGCCGGTCAAGCACCTTGGCGAGATCGCCCAGCCGCTCCAGGTCTCGTTCGACCGAGCCGCTCAGTTTGAGCTTGAAGTACCGCAGACCGTACGCACGAATGGAAGATGTCAGATCCTGGGGCAGCCCGTCGTCAACCTTCTCGTGAGCTGCCAGTTCCGCCGGCGATAACGCATCCGCCAATCCAATCGTATGGCGGACGAAGCAGGCGTTTAGTGGACTTTTCGGTAGAAGATCGCTCGCCTCGACTGCCTGCAGTTCGCCGTAGACGTCGCCGAGGCGAAGCCCCAGTCGGTCGTCGCGGACCATGCGATGGACCGGAGTCGCCGTCACTCGACACAGCCCGTCGAGGACTACCCGCTCGACCAGCGCCACCCCGAGACCCGCCACCAGCGGCGCGAGGCCACGTGACGCCGCCCAATCGAATTGCGGTTGGTTCACCTCGCGCCAGAAGTCGAAGAAGCCAATCGGCTCAGCAGCACACGCAACCGCCGTCTCCGCGGCATGCCGGATCGCATCCAGCATCTCCGGCAAGTCCTGCTCGAACGTTGTCGACGGATCCTTGGTGAACCACTTCGGCGGCAAACCCTCGCCGGTGACGCCGACCGCCGATGCCCCACCCGACGTGACCGTCGTCCTGACAAACAGATGCGGCACTTCCGTCATGCTGGCGATGCCGTATCGAAACGGGAAACGCGTCCGCGTGCGCAGCACGAAGAACTCAAACGGAGACAACGTGAATCGATCAGCGACGGCCATGGTATCAGCGGCCCAGATAGAGATTCCGTCCGCGGACGAGCGCGTCGATTTTTCGATCGGCGATGGAACGTTTGAGCATCCAGAACCCGCAATCGGGGTGCGCGTAGCGCACGCGCCCGGGACCGAGAGCCTGCTCCGCACGTTCAATCGCGCGGGCGATTTCGTCCGGCGTTTCGACGTGGTTGACCTTGATGTCAATCACGCCGACACCGATGCCGAGCCGCGGATCCAGGTCTCGTAGCGCCTCGAGGTCCGACGAGGGACGGTGCGCCAATTCGAGGATCAGATGATCCGCCTCGAGGCTGTTGAGAAATGAGATCAGTGCCGTCCACGTACCGCGCTGGATGGTCTGGCCGCCGTAATTGCCAAAGCAGAAATGGACGGCCTTCTTTGCCCGCACTCCGACGAACACGCGGTTGATGGCTTCAGCGGCCAGCGGAGCATCACCGGGATTCCCCGGAATGTTGGCTTCGTCGACCTGCACGCATGCGCAGTCCAAGCGGCTTGCTTGCGCCGCCAGCGCATCGGCGACGGCAAGCGTCAGCGATCTCAGATCGTGATAGTGCTCGTCGAGCAGAGTCCGGGCCAGCATGTATGGACTGGTCAGCGTGAATTTGAATGGCCCTGCAGCGATCGCGGCGGCTCGGGCGCAGTCGTCCGGCAGATTCAGCGAGCCCTCGGTCACCGGACCGATGACGACGCCGGCGGGCCTCCTGCGAAAGCGCATCTCTGTCTTCGAACGGAACGCCTCGGCGTCCAGGCGCCCGATGTCGGATCGAACGCCGCCGAGGCGTCGCACGAAGTACTCGATCATCCCGTTGGTGTCGGGATGATTCACGTCGAAGCGGTAGAGTTCACCGTCAGTCGGCAGATCAATGCCAGCCCGGCGCTGTATGTCGAAGACAACGCGGGTGGCATCGATGAGCGCCTGTTCACTGGGCAACGCCGCCAGCCACTCAGGGACCGGATACGATCCAACGGTCGTTGTGAGAATGGTCGGGTCGTCCGGCATGGTGCGCACGATTTCGTGATCATATGATGAGTGGCGGACCGACCTGCCATCACGGACGTAAACCCCTTGCGGGGCCGTCCCGGTGCTGGTACTGTCACGGACTGCACGAGAGCGCGGTCTGCACCCAAGGAGTGGTCATGCTGTATTCGAGGCGAGAAATTGGCAAGCTGGCGCTGGCGGTTCCTGCGGCCGGCCTGCTGACGGAGACAGCCGGGCTGCTGGCAGCAACCAAGCCCAATTCCAAGTGGGCGGGCGTCCAGGTGGGCATGAACGTCCCATACAACTTCGGCTCGACCCCAGTGCTGACCAGCGACGAGATCCTTCAGAAATGTATCGACCTCAACGTCAGCGGCGTTGAGTTGCGCGCGCAACCGGTGGAAGCGTTCCTGGGGCTTCCCGCGAATCTGGTTCCGGCTCGCGGCCGTGGTGGCGCGCCGGCCCCCGATCCTGAGGTTCAGAAGGCGAACGCGGAGGAACTTCGCAAATGGCGCGTCGGTGTTCCGATGTCGAAGGTGCAGCAGTTGCGGAAGAAATGGAACGACGCAGGCGTGCTAATCGAGATCGTCAAGTACGACGGCATCTACAACTTCGCGGATGATGTCCTCGACTATGCGTTCGAACTGGCGAAGAACCTCGGGGCGCGCGCCATCTCGTGCGAAATCGACGTCGCACAGACCAAGCGGGTCGGCCAATTCGCGGACAAGCACAAGATGATGGTCGGCTATCATGGCCACACCGCCACGGGTCCTGCGCACTGGGAGGAAGCCTTCAGCTATTCCAAGTACAACGGCGCCAACCTCGACATCGGCCATTTCCTGGGCGGATGGAAAACGTCACCGATCCCGTTCCTGAAGCAGCACCACGATCGGATCACGCACATTCACGTGAAGGACAAGACGCTCGCCGACAAGAACGTGCCTTTCGGCCAGGGCGACACGCCGATCAAGGAAGCGCTCCAGACGATTCGCGACAACAAATGGCCGATTCAGGCGACGATTGAATTCGAATATCCGGTGCCGGAAGGATCGGACCGCATGAAGGAACTGGCCAAGTGCGTGCAGTACTGCAAGGACGCGCTTCTCGCCTGACGTTGGTCGCATGAAACTTCGTCTCGAACCAGATCGCCGTGCGATGAGCGCGGCGGCCGCACGTGATGCCGCGGGCAGCCTCCGTGAGGTGATCGCGCGAGCCGGCCGGGCGCGGATCGTTGCCGCCACTGGTGCGTCGCAGCTTGAATTTCTCCACCAGTTGACGTCACAGCCGGGCATCGACTGGCCTCGAGTCGAGCTCTTTCATCTCGACGAGTACACCGGGATTCCCGAAACTCATCCCGCCAGCTTCAGACGTTATCTTCGCGAGAACCTGATCGACCGCACTGGTATCAAGAACTATCACTTCCTCGACGGTCAGGGCGACCTGAATGACGTGCGTCGGCGGATTGGTAGCGAGCTCTCCCGGCAACCGATTGACGTGATGTTCGCTGGCATCGGCGAAAACGGCCACCTGGCGTTCAACGATCCGCCGGCAGACTTCGAAACGAACGATCCCTATATCCTGGTCACACTGGATGAGGCGTGCCGCAAACAGCAGGTCGGTGAAGGGTGGTTCGCTCGCATCGAAGACGTCCCGACGACAGCGATCTCGATGTCGGTCCGGCAGATGATGAAGGCGAAGGAGTTGCTGGTGGTCGTCCCGGATGCACGGAAGGCCGCGGCGGTGAAGGCCGCGCTGGAAGGACCGATTACGCCTCAAGTGCCGGCGTCAATCCTCCGAACTCACCCGAGTGTGACACTTTATCTTGATGAATCTGCGGCGTCGCGGCTGGACAAAGCGACGATAAGTTCCCTTTCTAACCGGTGACGGGTAACTGGCAACTGGTAACTGGCAACTGGTAACTGGTGACTGGCAACTGGTAACTGGCGCTGCGCTTACTTCGCCACCGCCTCTTCATACGCTTCCATCGGCGGGCACGAGCAAATCAGATTGCGATCGCCGTACGGATTGTCGATCCGTCCAACTGCCGGCCAGCACTTGTTGCCACGAACGTACGGCAGCGGATAGGCAGCCTGCTGGCGTGAATACGGGTGCGTCCACGCATCGGCTGTGACCTCGTCGGCGGGGTGGGGTGCGTTCTTCAGGACGTTGTCCTTCGGATCCACCATTCCATCGACCACTTCCTGAATCTCCTTGCGAATTGCGATCAGCGCATCGCAAAACCGATCGAGCTCGTCTTTCGACTCGCTCTCGGTCGGCTCAATCATCATCGTCCCCGCCACGGGAAACGAGACGGTGGGTGCATGGAAGCCATAGTCCATCAGGCGCTTGGCGACATCCTGTTCGTCGACCGACGGTCCGGCGCCGTGCTTGAACGGCCGGAGGTCGAAGATCATCTCATGCGCCACTCGGCCGTTGTGGTTCGCATACAGCACGTCGTAGTGGCCCTGCAGGCGTGCCTTCAGATAGTTCGCATTGAGGATGGCGTACCTGGTCGCGTCGGTCACGCCGCGACCGCCCAACATGCGGATATATCCGTATGAGATCAGCAGAATGCTCGCGCTGCCCCATGGCGCCGCGGCGATAGCCGGGATCGCCCGCGATCCGCCGACCGTGACGACGGGGTGACCGGGCAGGTACGGAGCCAGGTGATCGGCGACCGCAATCGGCCCCATGCCCGGGCCTCCGCCACCGTGGGGGATGGCGAACGTCTTGTGCAAATTCAGATGACACACGTCTGCGCCAATCGAAGCCGGGCTCGTCAGCCCGACCTGCGCATTCATGTTCGCGCCGTCCATGTACACCTGGCCACCGTTGTCGTGAATGACGCGGCAGATTTCCTTGATGTCTTCCTCAAACACGCCGTAGGTCGACGGATAGGTGACCATCAACGACGACAGCGTCTTCTTGTGCTGTTCGGCCTTCGCGCGCAGATCGTCCAGCACGATGTAGCCGTTGCTGTCGCACGCCACCACTACGACCTTGAGCCCCGCCATCGCCGCACTCGCCGGGTTCGTACCGTGAGCTGACGCCGGAATCAAGACGACGTCTCGCTCGGACTGTCCGCGATGGTGATGGTAGGCGCGAATCACCATCAGGCCAGCGAGCTCCCCTTGCGCACCGGAGTTCGGCTGCAGAGAAACCGCCGCCAGGCCGGTAATCCGGCACAGCGCGCGCTCGAGCTCGTCGAAGACCTGACGGTAACCGCTCGCCTGGGCGCTGGGCGCGAAAGGATGCATGCGCGAGAAGGTCGCCCACGTCACCGGCAGCATCTCCGACGCCGCGTTCAGCTTCATCGTGCACGACCCGAGCGGAATCATCGAGGTGTCGAGCCCGACGTCCTTCCGCTCCAGGCTGCGGATGTACCGCATCATTTTTGTTTCCGAGTGATGCGAGTTGAACACCGGGTGGGTCAGGTACGTCGATGTGCGTTGCAGAGCGGCAGGAGCCTTCAGCGTGCCCGGCGAATCCGCGTCGAGACGCAACGGGGTACCGGCGTTGCCGCGCTCCGCCGAGAACACCTTCACGATTTGCGTGGCGTCGTCGATCGACGTCGTTTCATCCAATGAGATGCCGATGGCGCCGTCGCTGAAATAGCGGAAATTGATCGCCACGGCTTCCGCGGCGGCGCGCACTTTTTCGACATCAGCCCCTTCGACCCGGAGCGTGTCGAAGTACGCGCGGTTTGTCTGCCGATATCCGAGTGAAGCGAGCGCCCCCTCGAGCGCCTGGGCGAGGCGGTGGATGCGCCCTCCGATCGCGCGCAGTCCTTTCGGACCATGGAAGACCGCGTACATCGCCGCAATATTCGCCAGCAGCGCCTGCGCCGTGCAGATGTTGGAGGTCGCTTTCTCGCGCCGGATATGTTGTTCCCGCGTCTGCAGCGCCATCCGGTAGGCCTGCCGCCCGCGGGCGTCGACCGAAATGCCGATGATCCGGCCGGGCGCCTGGCGGACGAACGATTCGCGAGTCGCCAGGAACGCCGCATGTGGTCCGCCGTACCCGAGAGGGACGCCCAGGCGCTGAGAATTGCCGACGACCGCGTCGGCGCCCATTTCTCCCGGGGGCGTGAGCAGCGTCAGCGCCATCAAGTCGGTTGCGACGGCAACAAGCAAGCCGGCCGCGTGTGCCTTCTCGATCAGCGGCCGAAGATCCGTGACCTCACCACGGTCATCCGGGTACTGAACAAGAAGACCAAATGCCCGATCCATGGGCAACGCAGACGCGTCGCCGATCTCCAGCCGGATACCGAGCGGTTCGGCCCGGCCGCGCACGACGTCGATGGTCTGCGGGAAACAGAGATCCGAAACGAGGAATACGCTCTCCTGTCCCGCCGGTGCCTTTTTCGCCTGCAGCCGATGGAACATCGTCATCGCTTCGGCCGCGGCGGTTCCTTCGTCGAGCAGCGACGCCGTCGCGATATCCATCCCGGTCAGATCTTTGACGACCGTCTGAAAGTTGAGCAGCGACTCGAGGCGCCCTTGAGCGATTTCAGCCTGATAGGGCGTATATGGCGTGTACCAACCCGGGTTCTCAAACACGTTTCGAAGAATGACGCTCGGCGTCACGCAGTCGTAGTAGCCCATGCCGATGTACGAACGCGCGACGATGTTCTTCGAGGCGATCTCGCCGAGGCGCCTGAGGTAGCCGTGCTCGCTGTCGGCTTCCGGCAGATCGAGCGGCCGCGTCAGGCGAATTCCTGAGGGAATGGTCTGTTCGACGAGCGCGTCGATCGAAGGAACGCCGATGGTTCGGAGCATGGCGTCCCGGGCGGAACCATCCGGGCCAATATGTCGGGACTGAAAGGAACCTTGAATCTCGTCGGTCATTTGGTGTGGCTTCCGTCTTTAGGCGGAAGATCTACTTCGTTAGCTCCGAGTACTTGGCAGAGTCATAGAGATCGGCCGCCTCGCCGGGATCGGCGACCTTTACGGCGATCATCCAGGAATTGTGCGGATCTTTGTTTACGGCTTCGGGCTTCTCCGTCAACGACGTGTTGACCTGGGTCACTTCGCCGCTCACCGGGGCATAAAGCTCGGAGACGGCCTTGACCGACTCGATGGTCCCGAAGACTTCACCTTTCTTGACCGTGCGCCCGACTTCCGGCAACTCGAGGTACACCACATCGCCCAGCTGCTTCTGCGCGTAATCCGTGATTCCAACGCGTGCTTCGGCGCCAGCGATCCGCACCCACTCGTGATCCTTGGTGTACTTCAAATCGGTTGGATACATGCTCAACTCCCCGGAGCTCAAGCTACGCGCTACGAGCGCGCTTGTAGAAAGGCATCGGCACGACTCTCGCCTTGGCGCGCCTGCCGCGAATGTCCACGTCGAATTCTGTCCCGGCCGTCGCTCGGTCGCTCGGCACGTACGCCATGCCAATGGCCTTTTTGAGGAACGGCGTCTGCGTTCCGCTCGTCACCGTGCCGGCGTGCACGCCGTCCACATACACGTCATGTCCGTGACGCGCAATGGCCCGATCGACCATCTCGAATCCGATCAGTTTCCGTCGCGACCCATCGGCTTTCTGATGCTGAAGCACGTCGTGTCCGAGAAACTCCGGCTTCTTCCAGCCGACGATCCAGCCAAGATCGGCCTCGACGACGGTGGTCGATTCGTCCATGTCGTTGCCATAGAGACGCATCGACGCTTCCAGACGCAGCGTATCGCGCGCGCCGAGGCCGGCAGGCGCCACACCCGCGCCCTTGCCGGCTTCGAGGATCGCGGTCCACACACGATCGGCCGACGCGGGCGGGACGAATACTTCAAACCCGTCTTCACCGGTATAACCGGTACGCGAAATCGTGGAACGTACGCCCGCGACTTCACCAGTGGTGAACCAGTAGTACTTGAGAGGCGCGAGCGGCGCGCCGGTCAGGCTCTGCAGCACTTCGGACGCTGCGGGCCCCTGCAGTGCGAGCAACGCGTAACGGGAACTCGTGTTCACCGCGACCGCATCTTCGATGGTCGCAATGTGCTCAGTGATCCAGTTGAAGTCTTTGATGATGTTCGACGCGTTCACAACGAACATGAAATGCTCGTCCGCGAGCTTGTAGACCAGCACATCGTCCACAAACGTGCCCTGCGGTGTGGTGAGTGCCGAGTACTGAATCTGACCGATTGACAGCTTCGCCGCGTCGTTCGACGTGATGTGCTGCACGGCCTGGAGCGCGTCGCGGCCGGCGATCTCGATTTCGCCCATGTGGCTGACGTCGAACAGGCCGGCTCGCGTCCGCACCGCCATGTGCTCGTCGACGATGCCCGAGTACTCGATCGGCATGTCCCAGCCGCCGAATTCGACCATCCGCGCGCCAAGCGACCGATGCCGCGCGTTGAGCGGGGTTTTCTTGAGCGGGACAGGCGCAGGCTGGGCCATTGAATCACTAATCACTGATCACTAATCACTAATCTAGAAGGTTCCAAGACCCGCGTGACGCAGGTCTTGGAACCACTTCTAGCGACAGGATCAGGTCAAGACTGCATACTCTGCCTGCGCTGCACGAGCGGCGCAGGCCAGAGGCCAGAACCTATCAACGGTACTATGCGGCTCGACAGTGGGTCAAGGCTGCACGCAGGGAATGTCAAAGCGAAATAGAAATGTCCCCGTTCTTAACGAAATAGAAATGTCCCCCGGTGATGGCCTGTGGACGACGGCAAAGAGAAAAAGAACAGGTGACAGGGCAGACAGATGGCGTCGGCTATCCAATCACGTCGGCGTCAGCTCTCTCAGGCCTGAATCGCAAGTAGGCCTGAAGAGTGTGATACGAGATTCCGAGCTCGCGACAGGCCTGTCGCTTGTTATTGCTGCAGCGTTCGAGCACCAGTCGCGCATACCGACTTCCCCACGCCCTCATCGTCGATCGCGCCTCCACCGCCGGGAGCAGGACGTCCGCGTAGCCGCCGAGCAGCACGGGCGGAAGATCGTCGAGTTCGAGGAAAGGGCCGCCGGCCAGCGCCACGCCGCGCTCGATCACCCGTTCCAGCTCCCTGACATTACCGGGCCAGTCGTACGCGAGCAGCGCGTCGGTCGCCGCCGTCGACAGCGATAACGGTCTGAACGCGCGATGACGCTCGAGGAAATATCGGGCCAGCTCGATTACGTCCTCTCGTCGGTGCCGCAGCGGCGGCACCTGGATGTCCACGCCGTTGAGTCTGTAATACAGATCCAGGCGGAACCGCCCCTGCTCGACCAGCGTCGTCAGCGGGCGGTTCGACGCCACGATGATCCGCGTGTCGACGCGCCTGGCGCCGTACCCGCCGACCCGTTCAACCGCGAGATCCTGAATCGCGCGCAACAGCTTGGCTTGCGCCGCGGGCGAGAGGTCGGACACTTCATCGAGGAAGAGCGTCCCCTCGTGCGCCTGCTCGAACTTCCCCCGGCGCCCACGAACGCCGGTGGCGGTCCGATCCTCGATGCCAAAGAGCTCCGCCTCGAGAAGCGTTTCGACGATTGCTGCGCAGTTCACGGCGACGAATGGCGCTCGCCGGC